>DATAZV010000267.1:0-10570 GCA_036271855.1 Burkholderiales bacterium | reverse complement strand
ATAACACCGACTGGTCCGGCTTCTCCATGGGCTTCCGGCAAGCCCTGCCCGATGCATCATTGCGCCACGTGGTCCTGCTGGGTGCCGGAGGTGCCGGCGCCGCCGTCGGGCATGCAATCCTGAAAATGGGGGCGCAAGCCCTCAGCATTGCGGATACGGA
Source organism: Burkholderiales bacterium (assembly GCA_036271855.1). Lineage (GTDB taxonomy): Bacteria > Pseudomonadota > Gammaproteobacteria > Burkholderiales > JAEUOS01 > JAQGMJ01. Next base: position 10,410 of record DATAZV010000267.1, on the reverse strand, counting down.
TGGCGCGCGGGCCGAAGCGCTCGCCAGCCGCCTGGCCGCGCAGCACCCGGCGGCCAGGGTGAGCCGCGTCGGCGATGCCGCCGAGGCGCTGGCCGGTGCCAGCGGGCTGATTCATGCAACGCCGACCGGCATGGACAAGCATCCCGGCATGCCGATCGCCGAAGGCGCGCTCGCGCACCGACCCTGGGTGGCCGAAGTGGTTTACTTTCCAATTGAGACCGAACTCCTCAAGGCCGCCAGAGCCCGGGGCTGTGCGGTGGCCGACGGCGGCGGCATGGCCGTCGGACAGGCCATCGGCGCGTTCGAGTTGTTCACCGGGCGCAAGGCGGATGCGGCCCGCATGGAAGCACATTTCCGCGGCTTACTGGAAAGTAACGCCCGAGCCGGCGCGCGGGCGTCTTCCACCTCGAGGGAAAGTCTGGAATGAGTGCCAATCCTGTGGTCGACCCGATTTCTCCTGCCGCGCCGAGCACCGAGGCCGAGCGCACGATCGCCGACATCATCGCCATCGCCACTGCGGAATTCGCCGAAAAGGGCCTGGCCGGCGCGCGCATCGACGAAATCGCCGAACGCACCCGCACCAGCAAGCGGATGATCTACTACTACTTCAAAAGCAAGGAAGGTCTTTACCTTGCCGTTCTGGAAGAGGCCTATCGTTCCATTCGCGCGATTGAGGCCACCCTGGACCTCGAACACCTGCTGCCCAAGGAAGCGCTGCGCGCCCTGGTCGGCTTTACCTTCGACTATCAACGCGCGAACCCGGATTTCATCCGCCTGGTGATGAACGAAAACATGCACAAGGCCGAATACCTGAAGAAGTCGGCAAACATGCGCGCGCTGAACGCGCCGGCCATCGATTCCCTGCGCGACATCTACCGCCGCGGCCTCGCCGACGGCGTGTTTCGCAAGGGGCTCGATCCACTGGATCTGCATACCTCGATTTCGGCCCTGGCGTTTTTCAATGTATCCAACCAGCACACCTTCTCGCTGATTTTCGACTGTGACATGACCGGCGAGGCGCGGGTAAAGCAGCGGCGGCGCAACGTCGAAGACATGGTGCTGCGCTATGTGCTGAAGGACGACCATCTTTCTTGAGGCGCCATGGTGGCGCGCGTGAGGTAAGCGATGAATTCACGAGAGGCATTGCCGCAACCGCTCAATCCCTTAGGGATCGACGGCATCGAGTTTGTCGAGTACGCCACGCGGGAGCCGCTCAAGTTCGGCGCCGTGCTGGAAATGCTCGGCTTTGTGCTGGTCGCACGCCACCGTTCGCGCGAAGTCCTCCTGTACCGCCAGGGGCCGATGAATGTCATCGTCAACGCGGACGCCGGCATTGCCGGAGATTCGCAGCCGCCGGCCCTGATGGCGCTGGCCTTGCGCGTGCGCGACGCGTCGTTCGCCTACAAGCATACGGTCGAGCTGGGCGCCTGGCCGATTCCCACCCGTGCCGGCGCGATGGAGCTCAATATTCCCGGCATTCACGCCGTCGGCGAGGCTATCATCTATTTCGTCGATCGCTACCAGGACTTCTCGATCTACGACGTGGACTTCAAGTTCCTGCCCGGCGCCGACCATGCGCCGAAGGCGATCGCCAACCTGCATTTCTTCGGCGTCGTCCAGGCCATCGGCTCCGGCCGCAGTGCGGATTGGCTGGACTTCTATGACCACCTGCTGGGATTCCGCAATCTTCCCAAAGGCGAATACTTCGGCATCCTGCCCAAGGGTGCGCTGCTTGAAAGCCCCTGCAAAAAGTTTTATATCCAGTTGATCGAGCCACCCGAGGGCAGCGACGATGTGGTCTGGGAAGAGGAATGGCTGCGCTTGGGGCTAGGCGCGCCCGACGTCCTGGCGGCAACCAAGGAACTGCGCGAGCGTGGCGTCGTTTTTGTCGACCGCGAAAGCCTGCACACCAGCGAGAAGGGCGCCTTGACCCAGTTCTACCTAAACGGCGTCGCCTTCGAGTTCGTCCATAGCCATCTGCAACCGGGTAAATGAGGAGCAAACATGAACCTCGACCACTTCGGCATGGACACCATCACCCTGGCTGGCCCGCTCGAAGCCAAGCTGCGCGCGATCCGCGCCGCCGGCTTCACCCAGGTCATGTTGATGGCGAAAGACCTGGTGGGGCACCCGGCCGGTTTTGAGGCCGCTGTTGCCGAGGTCAAGGCCAGTGGCCTGCGCGTCACCGGCTTTCAGGTGATGCGCGACTTCGAAGGCCTGGCCGGTCCGCTGCATGACTACAAGGTCGACATCGTGAAGTCGATGCTGCAAATGGCCAAGGCGGTCGCCGCGCCGATGCTGCTGGTTTGTTCATCCACCTCGTCCATGGCGACGGGCGAGCGAGCAGCGCTGGTGCGTGACCTGCAGGCGCTGGCCATGCTGGCGGTGCCCCTGGGCATCCGGATCGGCTATGAGGCGCTCTCGTGGGGCCGGTTTGTCAATGAATACCCGCAATCCTGGGAAATCGTCGCCGAAGCCGACCGTGCCAACCTTGGCATCGTCGTCGATTCCTTCCACATCCTGGCCAATCGCAGCTCGGTCGAGCAGATCGACGAAATCGATGCGGACAAAATTGCGCTGGTGCAATTGTCCGACTTCATGTGGCGCGACATCGAAAACGCCGAACACCGGATCGAGACCGCCCGGCATCTGCGTGTCTTCCCGGGCGAGGGTGTGCACAGCAATGAACTCGCCGACCTGGTGCGCCGGCTGGACCGCATCGGCTATCGCGGCGATTACAGCTTCGAGGTATTCAACGACGACTATCAGCAGATGCCGCTGGAACTCGTCGGCCGCCGCGCGCGCGATTCGGCGAAGTGGGTGACCGACCAGGTGCTGCGCCGCAGTTTGCCGGTGCGCAGCCCTGGATTGGGACCGCAGGCAGGGCAAAGACCATGATTGCCTGCGCCGGCCTTGCGGTCCTAGTTCCTAGCCAATCGCTGCATGGCTGCGGGGGGCCGTATTCGCGACTATTGGCTTTGAAGCCTCGGCGCATGGCCAAATCGCTTCTCGGGCATTCCGGGTACTTCCACATCGATGGCCAACACCGAACCCGCCAGCGGCTCGTTGCGAAGCTGCGTGCGGCTAAGAAATTTTCGCGCGGTGGTTATGTAGAGCGTCTTCAGGTCATCGCCGCCGAGACAAACGCAGGTGGGATTGGTTACGGGCAGGTCGATGACGCGGTCCACCCCGCCCGCGGGGGAAAATCGCACCACGCGGGCGCCGCCGAAAATGGCGTTCCAGACGTAGCCCCGGGAATCTACACAAGCACCGTCGGGCCGCGATCTGGAGGCGCCATGGTCGACGAAGACGCGCCGCTCGCCGAGCGTGCCGCTGGGCGCATCGAGCGCGAACTGCCAGGTGATGAAGCGGCGGGTATCGGAAAAATACAAGGTGTCTTGCGCCGGCGAAATGGCGATGGTGTTGCTGACGATGACGTCGTCGAACATTCGCTGCGCCGAGCCGTCGGGATCGACGCAATACAGCGCCCCGTTCGGCCGATGCAATTGATTGTCCATGGTGCCTACCCAGAAACGGCCTTGCGCGTCACAGCGTCCGTCGTTGAGGCGGTTGTCGTGATCCGCCGGTTCCACCTGGCACAGAAGCCGGGTTTCTCCGCTCGCCATGTCGAAGACGAACAGGCCGAGATCAATGCCCAGCAACACTTGGCTGGGTGTATGCATCAGTGCGAGCGATCCGACGAACTTGCCGTCAAAGGTGAAGGTGTCGTGCCGGCCGGTCGCCGGGCGGAAGCGCTGCAGGCGGCCGCTGTCGATATCCAGCCACAGCAAGGATTGAGTGGCCGTGCACCAGAGCGGTGTTTCGCCCAGAACGTCGGCGCCAGGAAGGGCGCATTTCAGGGAAGGGTTTGCTGATGGTTGTCCGGCGGTCATTGCTATGCTCCCGATCGTTTTTTAACAGTAATTTTTCTTGGGATGCCATTCTACTTTCTGGCATGCGGCAATCAACAATAATGGAGGGAAAGACAATGCAGCGCACCCGCATTTTTGTGTCGAACCCGGCTGTTGTTCCCTTGTGGCGCGGGCACTGAGATGGCGCTTCTTGGACAGGCCGCGCTGGCCATGTGGTGGGACATTGCGCCGGACGTGAAGGCCGATTTCGAGAATTGGCACTCGCATGAGCATTTCCCCGAGCGCATGGGCATTCCCGGGTTCCGCCGCGGTTCGCGCTGGGGCAGCGCGACTGGAGGCGAAGGTTTTTTCGTTTTGTACGAGCTCGAAGCGTACGGAACGCTGTCGTCACCGCACTATCTGGCGAGCCTGAACTCACCCACACCCTGGTCGACCAGCATGATGCCGCATCATCGAAACATGGTGCGCAGCCAGTGTCATGTACTGAAAACGCACGGCGGCGGCGTTTCCCGGCATGCGCTTACGCTGCGGCTTGCTCCGGCGCAGGGTCGCAGCGCCGAGCTGCAGGCGTACTGCAACTCGCTGATTGACATCCTGGTCAGTCGCCCGGGCCTGACCGGTGCCCATCTCCTGCGCCATGAGACGCCGGCGATTGGCGCGACAACCGAACAGAAGTTGCGCAATGGCGCCGATCAGGCTGCGGACTGGATATTTGTCGTCTGTGGGTACGACGCTGCAGCGTTGACGTCGCTGCAGGAATTGGAACTCGGAGCGGAAGCACTTGCTTCCCGCGGCGCGGCACCGGGCCAGGCCAGCGGGCTGTATCTGCTTTCGTACACCGCCACATCGGCGGACGTTTCCTGATTCTCATGCATCAAATAGCTGGCTGGTTCATCCGATTTTCATCTAAAACAAGCAATTACCAAGGAGACAATCCCATGAAACTTCGCATCGCAATTGCAACAACCCTCCTCGCCGCCTTCTGCTCGACTGCAGGCGCGCAGATCCAGGAACGCACGCTGCGCTTCGGCCATGTGGTCCAGCCGGGCGCGCCGATTTCGATTGCCGCCCAGAAGCTCGCCGAGATCGTCGCCGCCAAAAGCGGCGGCAAGATCAAGGTGCAGGAACTGGGCGGCGGCTCGCTGGGCGGCGAGCAGCAGCAACTGAGCGCCGTGCAAGGCGGCATCCAGGACATGACCCTGCCCTCGGCCACCGTGATGGGCGGCGTGATCAAGGAGTTCACGCTGCTGGACATTCCGTTTTCGTTCAGCAAGGGGGAGCAGGTCGACGCGCTGCTGGCCGGGCCTTTCGGCCAGACCCTGATGTCGAAACTGCCCGAGAAGGGCCTGATCGGCCTGGCCTTCTGGGAGACCGGTTTTCGCAACATCACCACCAGCCGCAAACCGATCGTCAATGTGGAAGACCTCAAAGGCATGAAATTGCGCGTGATCCCCAACCCGATGTTCATCGAGAGTTTTGCCGCGCTTGGAACCAACCCGGTGCCGATGCCTTTCCCCGAACTGTACGGCGCGCTGGAGTCGAAGGCGCTTGACGCCCAGGAAAACCCTTTCAACGTCATTCTGACGAGCAAGTTCTATGAGGTGCAGAAATTCCTCAGCGTGAGCAACCACGTGTACACCGCCAACCCGGTGGTGATCAGCAAAAAGGTGTGGGACAAGATGTCGCCGGAAGAGCAGAAGATCATCCGCGAAGCGGTGATCGAGGCCGGGGCCTTTGAGCGCAAGCTCAGCCGCGATATGTCCGCCGGTGCCCGCAAGGAACTGCAAGACAAGGGCATGCAGATAAACGACATTCCGCCGGCGACCCTGGCCAAGATGCGTGAGCTGACCAAGCCCGTGGCCGACAAGTTCGCTGCCTCCTACGATCCGGCCGTGGTGAAAATCTACCGTGCCGAGATGGACAAGGTCCAGGCGGCCAACCGCTGATCCGCAGACGTTCAACCCATGACCACCAACAGCGGTTCCGGCCAGCCCTTGAGCATCGGCGTGCTCGGCTGCGCCAACATCGCCCGGCAGTTCATCCGCGACGTGCGGCCCAGCCCGCAAGTCAGGGTGAGCTGCGTGGCCAGCCGTAGCACGGAAACGGCGAACGCGTTCGCGGCCGCCAACGGCGTGGAGCGCAGCCTGGGTTCCTACGAGGCGCTGCTCGCCGATCCGGCAATCGACGCCATCTACCTGCCTTTGCCCAACAGCCTGCATGCCGAATGGGCAATCAGGGCGGCGGCTGCCGGCAAACATGTGCTGTGCGAAAAGCCGCTGGCGCTGAATCGCGCCGAGGCCGAGGCAATGTTTGATGCCGCGCGGCGTCATGGCGTGATGCTGCTGGAGTCGTATCCCTTCTGGTTCCAGCCGCAGACCGGCGCACTGGTGGAACTGCTCGGCAGCGGGGCCATTGGTACGGTGCGCTCCGTGCAGGCGTGCTTCGGCTTTACATTGTTGAATCCGCAAAACAACATCCGCCTGAATCCGGAACTTGGCGGAGGCGCCTTGCTCGATGCCGGCAGCTACGCCCTGAGCCTCATCCGTTTGGCGATGGGAGATGCACCCAGCCGTGTCTCGGCGGTGGCGACGATGGCAACGGCCGGTGTGGACATCAGCACGATGGCCACGCTGGAGTATGCGGATGGCCGCCGTGCGCAGCTTTCCTGCGCCATGGATACCGCCTATCACCGGCACGCAACGATCATCGGCTCCGCCGGCGTGATCGAAACGGAATACCTGAACCACACCAGCACCCAGGACGCGGGCCATCCGTATGGCTACATGCCGAGCAGCATGCGCGTGCGCCGCGGCATCGCCCCGACCATCGCTTACGAGCAGGATGCTTCGCCGGTCGGCAGCGGATTCCGCTTCTCGGCGGAGGCGTTTGCCAGACTCGTGCGCGAACGCGATTTTGCGGCGGCGGGGCGGGCGGCGCAGGCCAGCATCGACATTGCCGCCACGCTGGAGGCGATCCGCCGCAGCGCGCGGTCTGGGGCTCCTGCGGCCCTGTAACGATGATCAGCCTTCGGTGAGCTCGCCTTAGTCCGCAACGATTTTCGCGTCGGCGATCACCTTGCGCCAGCGCGCAAGATCGGTCCGCATCAGCGCGCCCAGCTGCTCCGGCGAACTGGTTTGCACCATCAGCCCCTGGCCGGCGAGTTGTTCGCGGACTTCGGGCACGGCCAGCACCGCGCTCATATCCTGATGCAGTCTGACGATCAGTTCCGGCGGCGTTTTGGCGGGAGCGAACAGGGCATACCAGGCGTCGAGCGCATCCAGGAATCCCATGCCCTGGTCGCGAAACGGCGCCACAGTGGCAGTCAGCGGCGAGCGTTCGCCCGTCACCCCCAGCAGTTTCAGCTTGCCGGCCTTCACCTGCGGCAGCACCGAGTGCAGGCTGGCAAACATCACCTGCACCTGGCCGCCAACCAGATCCGTGGTGGCGCCGGCGATGCCCTTGTACGGCACATGGGTCAGGTTGACGCCGGTCTGCAGTTTCAGCAGCTCCATCGCCAGATGGTGCGGGGTGCCATTGCCGGGCGAAGCGTAGTTCAATTGACCGGGTTGCTTTCTTGCCAGCGCGAGCAGCCCGGCCATGTCGTTGGCCTGCAGGCCCGGATTGGCCACCATGCAAAAATTGGCCACGGCCAGTTTCATCACCGGCGCAAAATCGGCCGCTGGATCGAAGGGCGGCTTTTTGTACAGATTGGGCGCCATCGACAGGGTATTGATGGCCATCAGCAAGGTGTAGCCGTTGGGCACGGCCTTGGCCACTGCGTCGGCGCCGATATTGCCGCTGGCACCGGGCTTGTTGTCCACCACCACCGGCTGGTGCCAGCGCTCGGACAGACGTGGCCCGACGATGCGGGCGATGATGTCGCTGCCGCTGCCGGAGGTAAAGGGAACAACCAGGGTGACTACGCGGTCCGGGTAGTCCGCCCGCGCCGGGGCGCTGGCGGCGATCATTGCGCACAGCAGTGCGGCCAGGCACTTGGGAAAATTCATCGCATGCATCAAGCCCTCCTACTTTTCCGCCGGCGGCATGGGGATGCCCAGCAGCCCGATCGCGTTGCCGAAGTAGATCTTGCGCTTGTCGCCGTCGGCCAGTTGCAGGGACTCGATCGAGCGTATGCCCTCGCGGATGAACATCGGCCCTTCCTCCGGATCGAACGGGCAGTCGCTGGCGAACACCACCTTGTCGGCGCCGAAAAAATCCAGGCCGCAGCGCAAGGCGGAAGCGGAACCGCCCAGTACCGTGTCACCGTAGAACATCTTGAAATATTCCATCGGCGCTTTTTGCAGCTTGCCCAGCACCTGCGCTTCCGCAGGATCGATGCTGCGGCTTCCCAACTGGGCCCACAGCGTTTCCGCGCGGCCGGCGAAGTAGGGGATCATGCCGCCGCAGTGATGGGTGATCAGGCGTAATTCGGGCAGCCGGTCGAGCAGTCCTGAGAAAACGATGCGCGACATCGCCACGCTGCTCTCGAAAGGCCAGCCCAATACTTGCCAGATTTCGTACTTCGACTTGTCCTCGCCCGCATAGTCGGCACCGGTGGCCGGCCGCGCCGGGTGCATCCACACCGGCAGATGATGCTTGTTGGTAATGCGCTCGAACACGGCGAAAAAGTCGGGGTCATCCAGCGGACGGCTGTTCACATTGGTCAGCACCTGGATGCCACGCGCGCCCAGCACTTCGATGGCGCGGTCCATCTCCTCCAGCGCGGCCGGAGGATTGTTCATCGGCAACGAAGCCACGAAGGCGGGAAATTTATGTGGCCACTGGCGGCACATTTGCGCCATGCCGTCGTTCGCCACCCGCGCGAATTCCGGCGATTCGCCCGGGCCGCCGAGCATCTCCGGGGCGGGTACCGATAGCGTCAGTACCTGCTGCACTTCCGGCCACTGGTCCAGCATTGCCACGCGAGCCTCGATGTCCCATAGCATGCGCAGGTTGCTTACGCGCCGGATCATGCCGGGCTCCTTGCCGTGCTTCTTCACCAGTTCCAGGTAGGCCGCCGGCATTACGTGATTGTAGATATCGATCTTGGTCGGCTTCATGTCTCGTTATTTGCTTGAGGGAAAGATTTTCTGGCTGCCGCTTGAAGCAGTTCAGCTCACCACCGGGTGCCGCAGCGGCGCCACCGGCTGATGCACTTTGCGGATCATGAAATTCGACTCCGGCTCGCCGGCTCGCAGGCGGGCCACCAATTCGTCGGGGTCGAATTCGACGCCAATCGGATTATCGGCGAAACCCGGTCCGGTCATGAAGGCGTTGGCCTCTTCGTTGGTCTTGTAGACGTCGACCAGGAACTCGAGGCGATTGCCGTCGGGGTCGCCGTAGTACAGCGAAATGGTGATGCCGTGGTGCAGGCACCAGTAGGGCAGGATGCCCATTTCCTTCAACTGCGCGTAGTTCTCCGCCAGGTCGCTCAGCGAGCCGTAGGTATAGGCGACGTGATCGGCGCCGACCAGGTCGTTGCGCGTACGCGGCCCGTCGGGTACGAACACCGAGAGGTTGAGAAAAGCCACCCGGTGGTGCTCTTCGTCGTAGGTGACAAAGGCGATGGCCGGATCATAGTGCTGCACTTTCGCGCCCAGCACCTTCTGATACCACGTAACCATCTCGTCGAAGCGGTAGGTGCGGTAGACGATGTGGACGAATTTCAGCGGGCGGATGCGCTGCATGCTTGTCTCCTCCTTATTGATTGCCTTGATCGCGGCAGTCAGGCTTTGGACGGGAGGGAGGTCTTCCGCGTCCCGTAGTCGGCGAGGCGATCAAGGTGGATATTGGCACTTGCCGGCTGGAACAACGGGCGCCGGAACATCAGTTTGGCGCATCCTATAGGGGCTGAGCGTATAGCAAAAGATGCCAGTATCACGCTTGCGATACCAAATATGAATCGCCGTAAAGCCCGGCCATCGGGGGACGCATCGCGTCGCCTGCCGGACTGGTGAAGATGCAAAAAGCCTACGCGAAGTGGGCTTTTTTGCTTGAAATTTGATGGTGGCGAATCAGGGAATCGGGCGATTGCCGAGAAATATTGTTCGTAAGTAATTGATTTTACGAGAATTAATGTTTTGGCGCAAGTTTTTGAATTTCTTGCGGTGCTACACCTTCAGGTAATGAATTTTCGGGAAATAGCGCGCCCGAAACGGAACGCGCTAAGGTTGTGTCGCCAACCAAGCGCGATGGATTTCAGTTTAGGCGGTGTATGAGAAGGAGGTAACCTGTCCTTCAAGAAAGGTCAACTTGAGCCTCATGCTCGATCATCATGCGTACCACTTGGGGCATGGAGTGTTCAGCTTTCCAGCCTAAACGTGCGTATGCTTTAGCAGGATTCGCCCTGCTTGTCCTAAGTTCGTTTGGCCGAGCCAATGAATTGTCGGTCTGCACGTGCTCGCGCCAATCCAACCCTACGCATTCAAACGCGGCTTCTACAAATTCGCGCAGCGCAAACGTTTGTCCGGTCGCGATTACGTAGTCGTCGGGCGAGGGTTGTTGCAGCATCAGCCACATCGCTTCAACGTATTCTGGC
>DATAZV010000266.1:0-6099 GCA_036271855.1 Burkholderiales bacterium | reverse complement strand
TGATCGCGCCCGCCATCGACGCGGGCATGCTGCGGGTCAGCGCGCCGGGCCGGACGGCATTGGTGGTGCGGCTGGACAGCATCGCGCAGCGCGCAGCCGAACGGCAGGTCAAGGTATGGACTCACGAGTGCCTGGCGTTCGATGAGGGGGAGGAAGCCGCCACCTGGTTTTCCGGCTTTCTCGGCCATCCGTCGCGCCTGGTGCGTTTCGACCCGGCGCACCGGCGCGTTTCCAGTCCGGAATGGACCGGCGGCGTGCAGGCGCTGAACCGCTTTTCCGACGGCTACCCGGTGCTGCTGATTTCGCAGGCTTCGCTGGACGATCTGAACGACCGCCTGGCCGAGGCGGGGCGCGAGGCCTTGCCGATGAACCGTTTCCGGCCGAATATCGTGCTCGGCGGGGTCGGGCCTTACGAGGAGGACTACATGCTGACCCTGGCCGCCACCGGCATCGTATTCAAGCCGGTGAAACCCTGCCCGCGCTGCCCGGTGCCCTCGATCGACCAAAGCACCGGGGTGCCGGGGCCGGACCCGCTGGACATCCTCTCCCAGTACCGCAGCGACGAGCGCACCGGCGGGGTGATATTCGGGCAGAATCTGATTGCGCTGGAAGGTGCCGGCAAGCTGTTGAAGGTGGGACTGGAACTGACCCCGGAATGGAATTTCTAGGCGCCTCCACCGGCCCTCGGATTGCATATGTATCCCTTGGGCGGCCGTCATTTGCGCCGCCGATATTGCGGCGCAATGGACGGATCAGCCGGGAAAATGTGACATATCGCAAAAACCTCGTAAAAAGAGGGCGTTAAACCCGATATAGTTACATCGTGTTACGAAATGCGGGGACCTATTTACACTGCTTTGTGGTCTCATCATCGTCATGGAAATGTGGTCGGATTCAGACCGGTTTTCGACAACAGTATGGATTTATCGCGTCAAGGAGGCCTACATGTTCAAACAACTTTCCGTCAACGCAAAACGTGCACTGCGCGCGGCGCCGATTGCCCTTGCCCTGGGACTGGGCGCGGCCGCAACCCTGGTCAGCGCACCGGCGCTGGCCTGGCATCACGGCTACTACGGCCCGCGTTTCGGCGTCTACGTCGGCCCGGGCTATGGCTACGGCTACTACCCGCCCCCGTACTACTATCCCCCCGCCGTCGTACAGGTGCAGCCGCCGACGTATATCGAGCAAAGCCCGCAGCCGCAGTATTCCGATCCGGCGCCGGCGCAAAGTTCGTCGTGGTACTACTGCGCGGCATCGCGTTCCTACTACCCGTATGTGAAGGAGTGCCCCGGCGGCTGGCAACAAGTGGCGCCGCGTCCGGCACCGTAATCGAGGCGAAGTGAAATGAAGCGCATCCTGATTTTGGCCCCGCTTTCCGCAGCCCTGCTGCTGGGCGGTTGCGTCACCACCCCGTCGGGCCCGAGCAGCATGGCGCTGCCGGGCAGCGGCAAGAATTTCGATCAGTTCCGCATCGATGATTACGATTGCCGCCAGTTCGCCAGCACCCAGGTGAACGGGCAGAACCCGAACGATGCGGCGGTCAACAGCGGCGTGAAAAGCGCGGCTGTCGGCGCCGGTGTCGGTGCCCTGGCGGGCGCGGCGATCGGCAACAGCGGTAAGGCCGCGGGCGTCGGCGCGGGCGTCGGCTTGCTGGCAGGTGCCCTGATCGGCGCCAACGCCGGCCAGCAGTCCTCCTACAACCTGCAGCAGCGCTACGACGCCGGCTACACCCAGTGCATGTACGCCAAGGGCAACAAGGTCGCAGTGCGCGGCCGGGTGAATTACCAGACGCAGCCGGCGCCGGCCTATGCACCGCCGCCCCCGCCCGGCTACAACCAGCCTCCTCCTGGCTATAACGAGCCACCGCCTCCTCCTCCCGGGGCGCCGCCGCCCCCGCCGCCGAGATAGCGTTACAAAAAGAGCCACAAAAATCCGCCGCTTTGCCGGCGGATTTTTTTCGATGGTCTCAGGCAGCGCGCAGCATGTCGGCAGCCTTTTCCGCGATCATCACCACGGCGGCGTTGGTATTGCCCGACACCAGGGTCGGCATCACCGAGGCATCGACGACGCGCAGGCCGGCCACCCCGCGCACGCGCAATTGCGCATCGACCACCGCCTCCCCGTCGTCGCCCATGCGGCAGGTACCGGCGGGATGATAGATGGAGTCGGCACGGTCGCGCAGCGCTTCGCGGATGCCGAACTCGTTGTCGTTGGCGAGCCCGGCAGTATGCAGTTCCGCGCCGCGCCAGCGGGCGAAGGCCGGTGCGTCGAGGATGGCACGCGTGGCGCGAAAGCCGCGCACCAGGGTTTCGAGGTCGTCGAGATCGGAAAAGAATGCCGGGTCGATCAGCGGCGCGTCGCGCATGTCGGCGGAGCCCAGGCGCACCTCACCCCGCGAGCGCGGGTTGAGCACGCAGGCGTGCAGGCTGTAGCCGTGACCCAGGTGCTGGCGGCGGCCGTGATCGTCCACCATGCCGGCGACGAAATGCAACTGGATGTCCGGCTCGGCAAGTTCGGGCAGGGTCTTGATGAAGCCACCGGTCTCGCCAAAATTGGTCGCCAGCATGCCGCGGCGCTCGCGCCCGTAACGCCGCCATTCGCGCCACAGGCGCGCGGCGCCGCCCACCGAGAGGCCCCAGAGGTCGAGCCGCTTGTCACCGGCAGGGCAGCGGCGGTTGATGATGTAACCGACATGGTCCTGCAGGTTGAGGCCGACGCCGGACAGCTCGGCCACCGGCCTGATGCCCTGCTCCAGCAGGTGCGCGCGCGGGCCGATGCCCGAACACATGAGCAATTGCGGACTCTGCAGCGCGCCGGCGGCGACAATCACTTCGCGCGTGGCGCGCAGGGTTTCGGTGTTGCCGCCCAGCTCCACCTGCAGCCCCGCCGCGCGCATCTGGCCCGGCTTGCCCTCGAACAGCACGCGCTGGGTCAGTGCCCCGGTGAGCACGGTGAGATTGGGCCGGCCACGTGCGGGATGCAAATAGGCGTGCGCCACGCTGCAACGCTCACCGCCCTTCTGCGTCACCTGGTAGCGCCCCACTCCCTCCTGCATGCCGGTGTTGAAATCCTCCACCTCGCGGTAGCCGGCCTGGCACGCTGCCTCCAGGAAAACCGTGCCGAACGGGTTGGGATCGCGGAGGTCGGTGACGTTGAGCGGGCCGCCCTGGCCATGCAAGTCGTCGTGCAGGCGCTCGTTGTGTTCGGCCCTTTTGAAATACGGCAGCACCTCGGCCCAGCTCCAGCCGCCGCAGCCGAAATCGCGGCTCCAGGCGTCGTAGTCGGAAGCGCGGCCACGGGCGTAGATCATCGCGTTGATCGAGGAAGTGCCGCCCAGCACCTTGCCGCGCGGCTGGTAACCGCGGCGGCCGTTCAGGCTCACCTGCGGCAGGGTCTCGAAACCCCAATTGTTGATTTTCAGCGGCAGCATCAGCGCCGTGCCCGCCGGGGTGCGGATCAGCGCCGAGTCGTCGCCCTTGCCGGCCTCGATCAGGCAGACACTGATCGCCGGGTCTTCGGAAAGCCGCGCCGCCAGCACGCAGCCGGCCGATCCCGCACCGACGATGAGGTAATCGAATTGCATCAGCGTCCCGAATCTTTCCGGCCGTGCTTTTATTCGCCAATGGAGCGCCGATTATTGCACGCCGCGCTCAACGTCCTTTTGCTTTGACTTTGACCTTGGCCTTCGCGGATTTTGGTTGGGCCTTGATATTGCCTTTGCCCTTGATCATGGCCCTGGACGTTGCCTTGCCCTTGGATTTGACCTTCTCCTTTTTGGCCGCACCCTTCTCGCCCGCGCCGTGCCCCACCACTTCGTCAGCGGGCTTGCCTGCACCGCGCAGCGCACGCTGCAAATGCTCGGCGCGAAAAGCCTGCCACTGAGTGAGGTTGCGCTCAGCTGCAACGCGCGCGGCCTTGAGCAAGGGCGCCTGCCAGTCGCCGCGCGCGCCGAAGCGCATCAAATCTTCCGGCAAGGCGGCACCGTAGCGCGCGCAGCCGCGCAACTGCGCCCAGGCGGTGAGCTGTGCCATATCTTCGATCACTTCGGTCAGGGTCAGCAGGTCGCCGCGGGTGGCATCGAGATCGAGGCGGTCGGCCGTCGGCTGCAGTTCCTTGAGCACGAAGGATTCACCGTGCAGCATCACCGGCGCCAGCAGGGCCGGCGCCATCGCCACCATCACCTTCTGCACGCCGGTGACGCGCTCGCCTTCGACACGCCAGGCCGGCTGCTTGCAGGGTGCATGCGCCGCCAGGGCCGAGGGGTTGGCCGCCTTCAGGTCAAGCAAGTACTGGCCGTCAGGTCCGCCGTGTCCGGCCACCAGCACGATGTAGCGCGGCAAGCCGAGGCTGCCGTTGCCCGCCACCCGGGCGCCGATGTCGAGCACGCGGTAGAAGCGCGGGTCGGCCTGCTTGCCGGCGTAAACCTTGAGACAGGCGGCCACATGCTTTTTTTCCTTCGCCGAAATGGCGAGGATGCGCTTGCCGTCCTCGCGCAATTTGCGCACGCCGTTTTTTACCCGCGTGCGCTCGCCCAGCAAGGTATTGCGGTGGCGCTCGCGCAGGCCTTCCAGCAGTTGCTTGACCAGCCCGCGCGCCGTCAGGCGCTCCAGCCAGGCCGGCTTGCCCACGGCGAGCACCTGCGCATAACGGGTCACGAAAGATCTGGAGAGACGGTCCGCCTGCTTTTCCGAAAGGCTCAGTGATGCAGCGCCTGCGTGGATGCTGGAGACGAAGCGCGTCACCTCGAAAGCCAGCGGCGCGACACAGGCTTCGTCGAAATCATTGAGGTCGAAATAGACCAGGCGGTTGGCGCCGCGAAAGCTGCCCAGGTTTTCCAGATGCAGGTCGCCGCAGCACAGCACCAGTGGCGAGTCGTGCAGCAGGCGCACCGCCGGCAGGGATTCATAGAACAACTCGGCGGTGCCGCGAAAAAACGCGAAGGGGTCGCCGGCGATCAGGTCGAGCTTTTTCGCCAGGCGCACCGGCTCGCGCCCCGCCTGTTGTTGCAGGACGCGTTCGTAGACACTGATCTTCGCGGGCATTGCGATTCCTTGGCCGGTTCTTGTTGCTTTTGTCGCACGCGCGCGCCCGGCGCATGCTGCCATGCCTGCATCACCAACCAAGCGGGCAGCGGCACGTGAATTCTACGCCACGCGCGGCCCGCATCATCAACGGCTCAAGCCGCCTTTTTCAAGCCGCCGGCGAACATCGACTCCATCTCGCGGCGCGTCTTGTAGGCCGAGGAAGTCTCGTCCATCGCCACGTCGGCCCAGGTCAGGCTCTGGCCCTGCTTCACCGGACGCGTTACCTTGACGTTGTGCGCCAGGCCCAGCGGCAGGCCGCCGACGCTCGCCGACTTCTGTGCCTGGAACAACTTGCCCCAGACGGTGTAGCCGCCCTCGCCGTCGAGCATTTCGCCGGGAACCAGGTCGCGTTTGGCGGTGGCCACCACATCGGCGTTCCAGCAAGTGGCCACACCGGTAGGTTCACGGCGCAGGCCGACTGAAGCCACCGAGATGCCAACCTCCAGCCCAATCAGGTGCCAGCGCTTGTACAGGCAGGCATAACGGCCACTGGGGTCGGTGCGCACCATGTACTCCTTGAAGCAATTACGCACGTACTCGGTGTCACCTTCGAACACCACGAACACGCCGAAGCGGATGTCGTAGGGAATCGCGCGGCCGTCCTTCTCCAGCGAGGAGATGACTTCGACCTGGCCCTTCTGGTGCAACACGCCGCCTTCGCTGATGGGACGGCAGACAAAGGGAATGTCGTCCACCGAGGCCGGCGGATAGAGCAGGCCGTCGGGCGGCGCGATCAGACCGGTGGCGTTGCACACGGCCGTACTTTCGATCGAGGGCTTGGAGCCATCGAGAAAGGAATTGAACATCTTCGGATTCAGCCCACCGATGCGCGCGGTCTCCGGCGTCAGGCCGTAATAGCCCCACACCGTCTCCGGCGTCGATTGCGAGAAATGCGGCAGCCACTTGTGGCCACGCCCCGCGGCCACCACGGAGAAGCCGCAGGCACGCGCCCAGTCGACCAGGTCGCAGATCAGCGCAGGCTGGTCGCCGTACGCCAGGCTGTAGACCACGCCAG
>DATAZV010000265.1:0-12956 GCA_036271855.1 Burkholderiales bacterium | reverse complement strand
CCGGGCAACACCCTCCCTATGAGCATCGTACAAAACAAAAAAGCCAACTTCGACTACTTCATCGAGGAGAAGTACGAGGCCGGCCTAGTGCTGGAAGGCTGGGAGGTGAAGGCGATCCGCGCCGGCCGCGCGCAGATGAAGGAAGGCTATGTGATCCTGCGCGAGGGTGCGTTTTACCTGATCGGCGCCCATATCAGCCCGCTGCCCGAGGCTTCCACCCACATCAGCCCGGACCCGGTGCGCACGCGCAAGCTGCTGCTCAACGCCGAAGAGATCAAGCGCCTGATCGGCAAGGTCCAGGAGCGCGGTTACACCCTGGTTCCGCTGGACTTTCACTACAAGGGCGGACGGGTGAAGGCGGAGATCGGCCTGGGGCGCGGCAAGCAAAAGGCCGACAAGCGCGATACCGAGAAAAAACGCGAGTGGAACCGTGAAAAGCAGCGCCTGATGAAGTCGGCGCGGCAGTCGTCTTAAGCGCGGGCGACGAGCGCATGTTGGGCGGCGGCGCGAGGCGCCGCATGGTGCTCCGCCCTACTTGCGCTCCTGCTTGACCACCGTCATCGCCGTGGCGATCAGGCTGGAGATGTCGGCCATGTTGGAAGGAATGATCATCGCGTTGGTGCTGCGCGCGAGATTGCCGAAAGCGCCGACGTACTGCTCGGCCACCTTCAGGTTCACCGCCGCTTCGCCGCCGGGTTCGCGAATCGCCGCGGCGGTCTTGCGGATCGCCTCGGCACTGGCTTCGGCAATCGCCAGGATGGCGGAAGCCTGGCCTTGCGCACGGTTGATCGCGGCCTGCATTTCGCCTTCGGACTTCTGGATCTGCGCCTCGCGCTCGCCGGTGGCGATGTTGATCTGCTCCTGCTTGCGGCCCTCGGAGGCGGCGATCAGGGCGCGCTTTTCGCGCTCGGCGGTGATCTGCGCCTGCATGGCGTGGAGGATTTCCTTGGGCGGAGTCAGGTCCTTGATCTCGTAGCGCAGCACCTTGACGCCCCACCCCAGCGCGGCTGCGTCGATGGCTTCGATGACGTGGCGGTTGATGTCGTCGCGGCCTTCGAAAGTCTTGTCCAGTTCCATCTTGCCGATCACCGAACGCAGGCTGGTCTGCGCCAGCTGAGTGATGGCGGCGACATAGTTGGAGGAGCCGTAGGAGGCGGCGTAAGGATCGGTCACCTGGAAGTAAAGCACGCCGTCGACCTGCAGTTGCGTGTTGTCCTTGGTGATGCAGATCTGGCTGGGCACGTCCAGCGGCACCTCCTTGAGCGAATGGCGGTAGGCGACGCGCTCGAAGAATGGCGTGACGAAGCCCAGGCCCGGCTGCATGATGTGATCGTATTTACCAAGTCTCTCGACAACATATGCGCTCTGCTGCGGCACCTGGTAAATCGACCGGAAGATAAAAATTACCGCAGCGATAAGCGCTGTTATTGCGAGAAAGCTGCCGATTTCCATGCTTTTCCAGCTCCGGTAGGTAGGAGGTTGAACGGCGCTCAGGCGCGCTGCGCCGAGACGATCAGTTTGGTGCCGCGCACCGCGCGGATATACAGTGTGCCGATGGTTTTGGCCGGCCCTTCCGGCAAGGGCTCGTCGGATTCGGCGTCCCATTGCGAGCCCCGGTAGTCTACGCGCAGGCTGCCGTCGGCGCGGCGCTCGATCACGTGCACGCTCTGGCCGACATCCATCGAAACCTGCGGCTCGCCCCGGCGCAACATGGCGCCGGCGCGGGTCTTGCGCAGGACGACGATGCCGGCCACCGAGAGCAGCGCCGCAACCGCGACCTGCACGCTGAATTCCACGCCGAACAGGGCGGCGACGCCGCCGGCGGCCAGGCCCAGGCCGATCACCAGCAGATAGAAGGTGCCCGCCATCAACTCGGCGCCGACCAGCGCGAAGGCGGCGATGAACCAGATCACGTAAGGCTGCATGCGCGTCCCTCCTGCTTTGGTCTCATCATCACGCCGGACCTTTCGCTTTTCTGTGCCGTTCTCTTGCGCTGCCTGCGTTGCGCCCGCAAGCCGGCTGTCATGCTAGCCGAAGCGGCGGCGCCGGGCAACGACAACCGCTGCACGGCTTGCAGGCACAATGCGCGGCATGGAAATCGAATTCATTCTCGCCGCCCCGCCGGGTGTTGACATCGCGCGTTTTGACGCCATCGGCGCCCTCGGCCAGGCCTATGCGGGCAACCCGGTGCAGCACATCACGGCCCCGGAGGAAACCACCGGCTATTGGTTCGCGCGATTCGGCATTGCGCGCCAGGGCGATTGGCCGGTGGCGCCATTTCGCCTCTCTGCCACAGAGGCGGGAAACGACTATTGGCTTTGCGCCGATCCAATCCACCTGCAGCTCGACGGCAACCGCGTGCTGATCGACCCGCAATCGCTGGACGACCTCTCCGCCGGCGAAGCCGAGTCGCTGATTGCCGGCCTGAACACGCATCTGGCCGCCGACGGCATGCAATTACGCGCGGTGTCGCCGACGCAATGGGTGCTGCGCGCGCCCCGCCCTCTTGACATGGCCGCACCCGCCCCCGGCCTCGCAACGGGCATGGCTGCCACCTCGGCTTTGCCGCAAGGCGCCGACGCCGCCTGGGCCAGGCGCTTGTCGAGCGAAGCGCAAATGCTGTTGCACCAGGCTGCGGTCAACCTGGAACGGGAAACCCAACGGCGCTGGCCGGCCAACAGCCTCTGGCTATGGGGTGGCGGCGTGCGGCCTGCGGGAGGCGTGGCGCCAGCGCCACAGCGCCTGATTGTCCTTTCCCCCAAAAGTCACGTAAGGGAATTATGCAAGGCAGCCGGCGGAGAGTCTGCGGACTTGCCCGAGACATGGTCGCAGGCGAGCCAGTTGCTTGATGCGACGCGCGATGATAAGGCATTGATAGATTTGACAGAAATTGCATGGAAACCGGCCTGGGAAGCAGTTTTGCAGAGCCATTGGCTGAACCCTGCCACTCTGGCGGCCAGGAAACAAAATTTGACATTTTGGGCCGTTTTTTCAACTCCGCACGAGAGCCTGCGCGTACGCCTGTATCATCGTGATTTATTTCACTTTTTTCGCCGGAAATCCCTTGCACAGCAGGTCGATAAAAGCCAAAATCCAAGGAATAGTTGAATAATTGTTTGTTTGCGATGGCAGCGATGGCTGTTTCGGTCGCAGTTACAGGGATTTCAGGTTTGCTAGTTGCGCTATCCATCATCACGTTTTCCGGACTGCGCGGCCAGCGCGAGTTTTTTATGACGCGCGGCCGTATTTCGAGCACCTGCAAGGGAGGCCCGGGTGGCTGATCAAGACGAGTTTTCGCGCAAGAAAAAGGTCATCGACCTGGCCGCGCCGGCCGCTACGCCGGCCGCGTCCGCATCTGGTGTCGCCGACACCGCAGCACCAGCCGGCGAGGAGTCGGCCGCCCTGAGCTTCGAGCAATTGCAGGCGCAGCTGAACCAGTTTCGCGCCGCCACGCCCGATGCGACGGTGTCCGGCGACCCCGACGAAAAAACCCGCAAGGACCCGAACGCGCCCAAGCACCGCGGCGTAGTCGCCACGGATTACGAGGGGCCTTCCTACTCCGAACTCAAGCGCAAGGCGCAGCAGGCCGGCACCGACGACAACCGCCTGGCCCTGCCGGTGGGCTACATGCTGCACGAGTACCGCATCGAGCGCGTACTGGGTATCGGCGGCTTCGGCGTCTCCTATCTCGCTCATGACACCAACCTGAACGCCAAAGTGGCGATCAAGGAGTATCTGCCCAACGACCTGGCGATGCGCAACGAGGAAACCGCCGCCGTCTGGGCCAAGAGCTCGCGCGACGAGGACGAGTACCGCATCGGTCTCGACCGCTTCCTGCTCGAGTCGCGCACGCTGGCCACCTTCCGCCATCCCAACATCGTTCGCGTCAACCGTTTTTTCGAGGACAACAACACCGCCTACATGGTGATGGACTACGAATTCGGCGAAAGCCTGAACTCGTGGCTGAAAAAGCGCCTGGAGCGCGGCGAGAATTCGCCGGACGAAGCACATCTGGTGCAGATGTTCGTGCCGCTGATGCAGGGCCTGGACAAGGTGCACGAGGCCGGCTTCCTGCACCGGGACATCAAACCCGCAAACATCTACGTGCGCGATTCCGACGGCAGCCTGGTGCTGCTGGACTTCGGTGCCGCGCGCCAGACTTCGGCTTCCGGCTCGACCTCGGGCATGACCTCCATCGTCACCCCCGGTTACGCGCCCTTCGAGCAATATCACACGCATGGCCGCCAGGGCCCGTGGTCCGACCTGTATGCGATGGGCGGCGTGCTGTACTGGTTCGTCGCCGGGCGCAAGCCGGTGGAAGCCGCCGCGCGCATCCAGAGCGACCCGCAGGAGCCGGCGGTCGATGTCGCCCAGGGCAAATACAGCGAGAATTTCCTCAAGGCGATCGACTGGGCACTGCTCCCGGACGACCTCAAGCGCCCGCAAAGCATCGCGGAGTTCCTGCCCGTCTTTGTAGGTCAGAACACGGTCGGCGCAATCGGCACCGGCGGCGCCAATGCGGGGCAGAGAAAGTCGCCCTTGTGGATGAAGCTGGGCCTGGCCGCCGCGGTGGTGGTGGCAGTGGCGGCGGTCGGCCTGCACTTTTTCAATCCCGGTTCTCTGTTTGGCGGCAACGCGCTGGTGATGGCGGTCAACCCGGGTGCGATCCGCGCTTCGGAAGAACTGCAGATGCGCTCTTCGATGGAGCCGCTGATCAAGATTGCTTCGGACGCCATCGGCCGGCCGATCAACATGGTCCTGACCAACAGTTTCGCGCCGAAGGACGGCAAGAAGCAGCCCGACATCATCATGGCGGTCACCGACAAGATCGGTTACGCGGCACGCGACGACAACTACGCCCCGCTGGGCAAATTCCGCAACATCCACGCCTACTACCTGACCAAGGCGGACAGCACGATCAACGCCCTGGCCGACCTCAAGGGCAAGACCCTGGCGGTGTATACGCGCGGCTCTTCGGTGGGCCCGGTCAGCCTGCACTGGCTGCTGCTCAACAACGTCAAGGTCGACGAGATCAATCTGAAGGAGTTCAAGGACCAGGACGAAATGGTCGACGCCCTGATGGAAGGCAAGGTCGATGCAGTCGCCGTGGCCGAGTCCGGCCAGGACAGCGCCGCCAAGCGCTACGGCAGCAAGGTCAAGCAGTTCAGCAAGAGCGACCCCTTCCCCGGCTACGCGATTGCCGTATCCAAGGACTTCCCGCCCGAGCTGGCAGTCAAGTTCACCCAGGCACTGTGGAAAATGGAAGACACGCCGCAGGGCAAGGAAGCGTTGAAAGCCGTGATCATCGGTTCGGCCACCGGCAGCACCGAGATCAAGGAAACCACCGCGCGCGAGTTCATCAACGCCGCCGAGCAGATCGACCGCGCGCGCAAGCTCTACCCGCCGGCGGCACCGAAGAAGTAAGCGGCCCGTCCGTGAAAAAAACCCGGCTCGATGCCGGGTTTTTTGTTTGAGTGGCGCGCCGCAAGCAGCCTACAATCCACCCATGAATCGCCGCATCGTCGCCCGCCCCTATTCGCAGCGCACCAGCATGTACCTGGAGCAGCAAGGTATCCATCCGGTGCTGTCGCGCATCTACGCCGCGCGGGGCATCGCCACCCGCGCCGACCTCGACACTGCCTTTCCCGGCCTGTTGCCGCCCGAGGGGCTGATGAACGCCACCAAGGCGGCCGCCCTCCTCGCCGACGCGCTTAGCGCAAGCCGGCGCATGCTGATCGTCGCGGACTACGACTGCGACGGCGCCACTGCCTGCGTGGTCGGCCTGCGCGGCTTGAGGGCGCTGATCGAGGCCACCGGCTCGAAAGCCGTGGTCGACTACCTGGTGCCGAACCGCTTCAAGTTCGGCTATGGGCTAACGCCGGAGATCGTCGCGCTGGCCGCGCAGCACCCACGCCTGGGCAAACCGGATTTGATCATCACGGTGGACAACGGCATCGCCAGCATCGAAGGCGTGGCGGCGGCGCGTGCCGCCGGCATCGAGGTGCTGGTGACCGACCACCACCTGCCCGGCCCCACCCTGCCCGACGCGCTGATCGTCAACCCGAACCAGCCCGGCTGCGATTTCGCCAGCAAGAGCATCGCCGGTGTCGGTGTGATGTTCTACGTGCTTCTCGCATTGCGCACGCATTTACGTAAACATGGCGCGTTCGCCGGGGCTGAACCGAACCTCGCCACCCTGCTCGACCTGGTGGCCCTGGGCACCGTGGCCGACGTGGTGCGCCTGGACCGCAACAACCGCATCCTGGTGGCGCAAGGCTTGAAGCGGGTGCGCGAAGGCAAGGCCAGCCCCGGCGTGGCGGCGCTGTTTTCAGTGGCGGCGCGCGAGCCGCGCAAGGCCAGCTGCTTCGATTTCGGCTTTGCGGCTGGCCCGCGCCTGAATGCGGCCGGGCGCCTTGACGACATGTCGCTGGGCATCGAATGCCTGCTGGCGCAAGACCGCAACGAGGCATTAGCCGCCGCGCAAAAGCTTGACGCCCTGAATCGCGAGCGCCGCGACATCGAGTCGCAGATGAAGGAAGAGGCCCTGGCCGCGCTCGAATCCATCGATGTCGTCGCCAATTATACGGTCTGCGTGACCAATGCGGCCTGGCACCAGGGCGTGGTCGGCATCGTCGCCTCGCGCCTGCGCGAGCGCTACGATCGCCCTGCCATCGTGTTCGCACCGGGCGAGGATGGCGACCTGAAAGGTTCGGGCCGCTCGATCTCGTCCCTGCACTTGCGCGACTGCCTGGACCTGGTGAGCAAGGCGCACCCGGCGCTGATCCGCAAATTCGGCGGCCACGCCATGGCGGCTGGCCTCACCATAGGCGCGGGCGACCATGCCACGTTTGCCGCCGCTTTCGAAGATGCCGCGCGCACCATGCTCAAGCCCGCCGACCTGGCGGCCGACATCGTCACCGACGGACCGCTGGAGGCGGCCTACCTCAACCTGCCGCTGGTGCGCAGCATCGAAGACGAAGTCTGGGGTTCCGGCTTTCCCGCTCCCACTTTCGCCGACACTTTCAACATCTCCTCCCAGCGCCTGATCAAGGAAAAGCACCTGAAGCTGCGCCTGGAGAAGGAGGGGCGCTCGTTCGACGCCATCCAGTTCAACTCCACCGAGACCCTGCCGGCGCGCGCCCGCGTGGCGTTTCGTCTCGGTGTGGACGAGTTCAACGGCCTGGCCCGCGAAGGGCTTTATGTAGAGGCGTGGGAAGCCGTTTAGCCCGGCGGCACGGGTATAATTGCCGGTTACCCCGCATAAAAAAGCAGCAGGATCATCATGGAAGCAGAACAACTCAACGCCCTCTCCGCCAAGCTGGCGGACCTGGACGCCCGTACCTCCGACCTGCGGAGGTATCTTTGACTTCGACGCCAAATTCCAGCGTCTGAATGAAGTCAACGCGGCGATGGAAGATCCATCGCTGTGGAATGATGCCAAGCGCGCCCAGGAAATGGGCCGCGAGAAAAAAGAACTCGACGGAACCGTCGGCACCCTCGGCAAGTTGACCTCGGGCCTGGCCGACGCCCGGGAATTGTTCGACATGGGCCGCGCCGACAACGACGGCGACACCGTATTGGCGGTCGCCGACGATGTGAAGGCGCTGGAAAAGACGGTGGCCGATCTCGAATTCCGCCGCATGTTCAACAACCCGCTGGACCCGGCCAATTGCTTTATCGACATCCAGGCCGGCGCCGGCGGTACCGAGGCGCAGGACTGGGCCTCGATGCTGCTGCGCCAGTATTTGCGCTACTGCGAACGCAAGGGCTTCAAACCGGAAGTCCTCGAAGAGTCGCCCGGTGAAGTGGCCGGCATCAAGTCCGCCGCCATCAAGGTGACGGGCGATTACGCCTACGGCATGCTGCGCACCGAGACCGGGGTGCACCGCCTGGTGCGCAAGTCGCCGTTCGACTCTTCCGGCGGGCGCCACACTTCGTTTGCCAGCGTGTTCGTCTACCCCGAGGTCGACGACTCGATCGAGGTCGAGATCAACCCGGCGGATTTGCGCGTCGACACCTTCCGGGCGTCGGGCGCCGGCGGCCAGCACATCAACAAGACCGACTCGGCGATTCGCATCACCCACATGCCCACCGGCATCGTGGTGCAATGCCAGAGCGATCGCTCGCAGCACCGCAACCGCGCCGAGGCGATGGCGCAACTGAAGTCGCGCCTGTACGAGCTGGAACTGCGCAAGCGGCAAGCGCAGCAGGACAACCTCGAAGCGTCGAAGACCGACGTCGCCTGGGGCCACCAGATCCGCTCCTACGTGCTGGACCAGTCGCGCATCAAGGATTTGCGCACCAACGTCGAAATCAGCAACACCAAGTCCGTGCTCGACGGCGACCTCGACGACTTCATCACCGCAAGCCTCAAGCAAGGCATCTAAGCCCATGTCGAACAACGAGCAGCCTCCCGTTCCCCCGCAGGACGAAAATCAGATCATCGCCGAGCGCCGCGCCAAGCTCGCAGCCCTGCGCGAAAAGGGCGTGCCCTTCCCGAATGACTTCGTCCCGGCCAACAGCGCCGCCGAGCTGCAAGCGAAGTATGCCGAGACCAGCAAGGAAGACCTGGAAGCCCAAGGCATCGAAGTGTCGATCGCCGGGCGCATGATGCTCAAGCGCGTGATGGGTAAGGCCAGCTTCGCCACCGTGGCCGATGGCAGCGGCGCCAAGGCCGAAGGGCGCATCCAGTTCTACATCAAGAGCGACGCGGTCGGCGCTGAAGTGCACGACGCTTTCAAGCACTGGGACCTGGGCGACATCATCGCTGCCAAGGGCAAGCTGTTCCGCACGCGAACCGGTGAGTTGACGGTGGAAGCCAGCGAAGTGCGCCTGCTGACCAAGTCGCTGCGCCCGCTGCCCGACAAGCACCACGGCCTGGCCGACCAGGAGCAGAAATACCGCCAGCGCTACGTCGACATGATCATGAGTGACGAGACCCGTGCCACCTTCGTCGCGCGCAGCAAGGCCGTCTCTTCGATCCGCAATGTAATGACCGAAGCCGGCTTTCTCGAAGTCGAGACACCGATGCTGCACCCGATTCCGGGCGGCGCCGCGGCCAAGCCTTTCATCACGCATCACAACGCGCTGGACATGCAGATGTTCATGCGCATAGCGCCCGAGCTTTACCTGAAGCGCCTGATCGTCGGCGGCTTTCCGCGGGTGTTCGAGATCAACCGCAATTTCCGCAACGAGGGAGTGTCGCCGCGCCACAACCCCGAGTTCACCATGATGGAGTTCTACGCCGCCTATGCGGACTACCGCTGGCTGATGGACTTCACCGAGCAACTGATTCGCCGCGCTGCCATCGAAGCTACCGGCAGCGCCGTGCTGCAGTATGGCGAACGCGAGCTCGACCTGTCCAAGCCCTTCGAGCGCCTGACCATCACCGGCGCAATCAAGGCGCACGTGCCCGAATACACCGACGCGCAATTGGCGGACATTGAATTCGTCCGCGCCGAGCTGAAAAAGTTCGGCGCCAATGTCGGCAACCCGCCGCTGAAAAACGCCGGCCTGGGCGCGCTGCAACTGGCGCTGTTCGAAGAGACCGCCGAGTCCAAGCTGTGGCAGCCGACCTACATCATCGACTACCCCATCGAAGTCTCGCCGCTGGCCCGCGAGTCCGATACCCGCAAGGGCATCACCGAGCGTTTCGAGCTGTTCATTACCGGCCGCGAAATCGCCAATGGCTTTTCAGAGCTGAACGACGCCGAAGACCAGGCCGCCCGCTTCAAGGCCCAGGTCGAAGCCAAGGATGCGGGCGATGAAGAGGCCATGTTCTACGACGCCGACTTCGTGCGGGCGCTGGAATACGGCATGCCGCCCACCGGCGGCTGCGGCATTGGCATCGACCGCCTGATGATGCTCTTGACCGACTCGCCGAACATCCGCGACGTCATCCTGTTCCCGCACATGCGGCGCGAAGACTAGGCCGGCGCTTAGTCGTCGGGCAATGCGCCGGCAATCCGGTCGGCGCGCCATAGCGCGGGAAACAACCACGCCCAGCTGAGCGCGGCGAGCGTCGCGATGACGCCGCCCACCACCACCGCGGGCACACCGCCAATCGCCGAGGCCAGCACGCCGGATTCGAACTCACCGAGGTCGTTGGATGCGCCGACGGTGACCGAGTGCACCGCCGCCACCCGGCCCTGCATCGCATCCGGCGTGTTGATCTGGATCAGCGCATTGCGCAGCACCACGCTGACCGAATCCGCGGCGCCGAGGATGAACAGGAACAACATGCCAAGATAGATGTTGGTGCAGATGCCGAAGGCGATGGTGGCCACGCCATAGATGCCCACCGAGAGCAGCAGCTTGGGCCCGAAGCCGCGTTCGATCGGTATGCGCGCCAGGCGCAGCGCGGTCGCCAGCGCGCCGGCGGCGATCGCCATGCGCAGCGCGCCCAGCGCCCACGGGCCGGCGTGGAAGATCTCCGCCACATAGAACGGCAGCAGCGCGGTGGCGCCGGCGAACAGCACGGCGATCAGGTCCAGGGTCATCGAGCCCAGGATCACCGGGCGCGACCAGACGTAGCGGTATCCGCCCAGCAGCATGGCCAGGTCGGGCCGCGCCTGCGCCATGCCGCGCGCGCGCTGCGGGCCGAGATAAAACGCCGTCAGCAGTGCCAGGCAGGCGCAGATGCAGGCCGCGGCGAAGGGCACCGGTGCTCCCAGCCCGATCAGCAGGCCGCCCGCCGCCGGGCCGCAGATGCTCGCGGCCCGCTGGATCAGGGTGGTACCGCCGATCACCCGCGAAAGCATGGGCGCCGGCGCCAGGTTCGGCACCATCGCCTTGGAAGCGGGCTGGGCGAAGGCGCGCGCCACGCCTTGCACCACCACCACTACATAGATGGGCCAGACCAGGCTGACCAGGCTCAACAGGCACAGCGCCAGTGCGCAGACCGCAAGGGTGATGCCGCACCAGCGCATGATCACGCCACGGTCGTAGCGGTCCGCCGCGGTGCCGGTGAACAGGGAAAGCAGGATCGACGGCGCGAAGCCGGAGAGGCCGACCATGCCCAGCGCGAAGGTGCTGCGGGTGCGCTCGTAGATCAGCCAGCCCAGCGCAATGGTGAGGATCTCCTGGGCGAAAATCCAGGAAAAGCGCATGCCGGCGTAGGTGCGAAACACCGGCAATTGCCACAGGCTGTCGGGGTCGCCCGGCGGCAGTGCGGCCGGGGGAGGAGAATCACGTTCGGTAGAAGTGCTTGAAGACATCGTCGGTGCGCCTGGTAATCGAATGGCACCCGCGCCCCGATGACCGCGACAGGCCACGTGGACGGATGCACCACTCCGCTCGCGCCTCAGCCTCCGGGTTCAAGGAGATTCACGAAACCGCACCCGGGCCGGCTCACTGCCGCATGGGGCCATTTTACGCGCTTGCGCCGCTGCATGCCAGGCGCGCGGCGATGGCATACTGGCGCCATGAATCACCTCGCGCATTACGTGCTCGCGCCCGCCGACGACCCCGCGCGCATGGGCACCCTGCTGGGCGACTTCGCGCGCGGCAACGACCTCTCGGCCTGGCCGGCGCCGGTCGAAAGCGCGATCCGCCTGCACCGCCGCATCGACAGCCTGACCGACACCGACCCGCTGGTGGCTGAAGTCAAGGCGCTGGCGCCGGCGCACCTGCGGCGCTACGCCGGCATCCTGATGGACGTGTTTTTCGACCACGTGCTGATCACGCAATGGCCGCGCTGGCACACGGCGCCGCTGGAAAGTTTTTGCGCCGCTACCTATGCCGGCCTGGAACGCAGCGCGCCGGCGCTTCCCACCGCAGCGCAAGCCCTGGCGCTGCGCATGGGCCGCTACGACATGCTGCGCAACTGCGCCAGCTACGACGGCGTGGTCCATGTGCTCGGGCGCATCGCCACCCGCCTGTCGCGCCCGGTGGCGCTGGCCGAAGGCGCGGTGATGCTGGAGCAGCATCTGCCGCGCATCGAAGCCGCGTTCGAACAATTCTTTCCACAATTGCTGACCATGGCGGCACAGTGGCCGCCCGCTCCCTCTACCTGAGCGGCTCCAGGCGCAACAGGCGGCCGTCGCCCTCGTCGGTGAGCAGGTAGAGCAGGCCGTCCGGCCCCATGCGCACGTCGCGGATGCGCGCGCCGATTTCCTGCAGCAGGCGCTCCTCATGGGTCACCTTGCTGCCATTCAGTTCCAGGCGCACCAGGCGGCCGAACTTGAGCGAGCCGACGAACAGGTTGCCCTTCCAGCCGGGAAACTTGTCGCCGGTATAAAACGCCATGCCGGAGGGCGCGATCGACGGCACCCAGTAGTAGATCGGCTGCTCCATGCCTGCCTTGCTCGTTCCCTCGCCGATTTTCGAGCCGTCGTAGTCGATGCCCCAGGTGATCACCGGCCAGCCGTAGTTCTTGCCCGGCTCGATGATGTTGATTTCGTCGCCACCCTGGGCCCCGTGCTCGTGCATCCAGAAGGCGCCATTTGCCGGATTGAGCGCCGCGCCCTCCGGGCTGCGATGGCCATAGCTCCAGATTTCCGGCTGTACACCCTTCCTGCCGACAAAGGGATTGTCCGGCGGCACCGAACCATCCGGTCGGATGCGAATGATCTTGCCCAGGCCGGAGTTGAGGTTCTGTGCCTCGTCGCGCAAATAGCGGTCGCCCAGGGTGACGAACAGGTTGTGGTCCGGTGTCTGCACGATGCGCGCACCGAATTGCAGGCTACCGCGCACCTTGGGCAACTGGCGGTAGATCACCTTTACCTCAAGCAACTCGTTCTCGCCCAGGACAGCACGCGCCACTGCCGTGCCGGCGCCGCCCTCGCCGCGCTCCGAGTAGGCGAAGTAGAGGGTGTGGTTGTGTGCGAAATCGAGGTCCAGGAGGACGTCGAGCATGCCGCCCTGGCCGCCCGCCTGCACCGTCGGCACGTTTTTCAGCGCCTCGCCCACTCTGCCCTCCCGGGTGACGATGCGCATGCGCCCGGGGCGCTCGGTCA
>DATAZV010000264.1:0-3788 GCA_036271855.1 Burkholderiales bacterium | reverse complement strand
GAAGGACAGGTGCCTTGATGCTGTACCGAGGAGCACACGTCCTTCGACAGGCTCAGGACGAACGGGGGGAGAGTGCGAGACTTCATAAAAGCAGCAATCCCTTATCGCGCCAACAAAAGCACAAGCGCGCCAATTTGGAATAAGCTAACAAGGTCGGCCATGCGTGTCGCGCATTTGCCGGCTGCAACTGACGGGCCTGCCAAAGTGCCGCCTGTTTTTCCCGATCATTTGTCCCAATAATCATGGCGCCGCCCACGCTCGGGTGCGCCTTCTGCTCAAATACACATCATGTCCCACACCCCCTTTACCGAAGACCTGCGCGGCTTTGTCGAGCGCTTGCGCGCCGATGGCGAACTGGTCGATATGCGCCAGCCGGTGGATATCCGCCACATCGCCACCCTGGTGGACCAGTCCGACAAGGCGCTGATGTTCCATAACGTGATCGGCTACAAGATGCCGGTGCTCTCGGGCATCGTGCGCACGCAAAAGCGCGCCATCATGTCGATCGGCGTATCGAACTTCCGCGAGATCGAAGACCGGCTGGTGCAAGGCATCGAAAAGCCGATCAACCCGAAGCGGGTCGAGACTTCCGCAACTGAAGAAGTCATCATGACCGGCGACGAGGTCGACCTGTTCAAGCTGCCCGTGCCGATGAGCTCGATCTACGACGGCGGGCCGATGATCACCGCCGGGGTGGTGATGGCGCGCGACCCCGAGTACGGCATCAACTCCGGGGTCTACCGCTTCATGGTGAAGGAAAAGAACCTGACCGGCATCGACATCGTCACGCCGAACAATATGCGCATGTTCGCGCAGCGCGCTTTCGAGGCGGGCAAGCCCTGCCCGATTTCGATTTCCATCGGCACCCATCCGATGGAAGTATTGGGCGCGGGGTTCAGGGCGCCGATCGGCGTCGATGAAATGGGCATCGCCGGCGGCGTGCGCGGTGCGCCGGTGCCTCTCGGCCAGTGCAGGACCATCGACCTGCCCTACGTGGCGGACAGCGAGATCGTGCTCGAAGGCGAGATCCTGCCCACCGGCTGGACCCAGCCCGAAGGCCGCTTTGGTGAATTCACCGGCCTGATGGGCGGCCTGCACTGGAACCCGAACGTGCGCATCAAGGCGGTGATGATGCGTAAGGACGCGATGTACTACGCCCTGCACATGCCGTGGGAAAACACCTGGCTGGCCGCGCCGACACGCTACCAGGCGATCCGCCGCGCGCTGGGCCTGGCCGGCGTGCAGGTGAAGAACATCAACGTCACGCTGGGCGGCCGCGCCTTCTGGCACGCCATCATCTCGATCAAAAAGCAGGCCGGCGAAGGCAAGAACGCGCTGCTCGCCGCGCTTTCCGTGATGGACCTGAAGCATGTGGTGATCGTGGACGACGACATCGACGTGTTCAACGGCACCGAGGTGGAGTGGGCGATTGCCACCCGGGTGCAGGGCGACCGCGACGTCATCATCATCCCCGGCGCGCGCGCCAAGCCGCTCGACCCCAGCCTGTACATCACGCCCGGCCAGGTGCCGATCGGCGCCAAGGTGGGCATCGACGCCACCATCGGCGAGGGCATTCCAAAGGAGCGCTTCGAGCGCATCTCCTACGCCTATTTCGACCGCGCCAAGATCGACGACTATGTGCAGGGCAAGGCCGACACCGTGCCGCAGGGCGCGGACAAGCCGGAGGATGAAAAGGCGGTGAGCGAGCTGGCCGCCAAGATCGTCGCCGCCATCGAGCCGGCGGCGCTCTACTACTCCGACCTCGCCGAGAAGTTCAACACCTACCCCGTCGCCACGCTCGCCCGCGCCTTCGGCAAGCTGCACGCCGACGGCAAGCTGTGGCAGGACCCGCGCGGGCGCATCTGCCTGAAGGGTTCGAAGTTCGACGCCAAGCCGTAGGGCGAGGCGAGGCGCGAGGAAATTGGGGTCGGATCACTTTTTCGTTTTTTGAAAAAGTGCTCTGACCCCGATTTCCGGGGGAGCGGAGTGGATCAGCGAGCGCGCCGCGAACGAAATGGAATGACGACTACCTCGCGTGGCGTCTTCACTCCGTAATAAAAAAATCGGGGTCAGAGCCCATTTGCAAAAGACGAAAATGCTCAGTTGCGTAACCCTCGACCCCAATTTTTTTGCGCGCCTTTTACTTCGGCGCCGGCTTGTTGTTGATGTCCGTCACAATCTTGATCGCCTCTTCGTGCGAGGTATCCACGCCCTGGCTGCGGGCGGCGATGTAGGTGGTGAGCGCATGCACCAGGGCCGCACGGTCATGGCCGTGTTCGCTGGGAGCAAGGCGCTGGGCGGCGTCGAGTAATTCGAACAGGTTGGTGCCCGGCACGCGCGGGCGCAGGATGTTCATGCCGGCGCTGGCGGTTTGCACCGCGTTGGCTTCGGTGACGTTGTAGGCGGCGCTGATGGCCTTCAGGTACTTGGCCATCTGCTTGACCTCCGGCCCCTTGGGGTCGACCTGGCGGCCGGCGGCGACGGTGGCCGCGTCCACATAGAGTTGTTCGGTGGCCGCTGTTTGCGCCGCCGCCGTCAGGGTCCAGGCGCACAATGCCGCCGCGAGCCAGATTTTCATTGCATCTCCATGATCAAGCGCGTGCCGTTGGCGGCACGCAGCGCGCCATCATAACCGCGCCGCGGCGCCGGCCGGGAGGCGCGCCTGCCGAACGGAAGATTGCGGGGGCCGAACGGAAAATGCGTGGAACTGCGCGAAATGCGTGGCACGGCGGCGCTGCGGCAGCAAGGAAAACACCGGCGCGAAGCCGGCACCGCAATGAAAAAGCCGGCTCACGCCGGCTTCGTGGACTCGCCGTCCTTCAATTCTGCACCGGCTGCACCCGCCCTTCGCGCACCAGCTTGGCCCACTTTTCCACGTCCTGTGCATACCACTTGCCGAAGGCCGGCCCGGGGCCGGGCAGGGGCTGGGCGCCGACGGCATCAAACCGCTCTTTCACCGCTTCGGTGGTGAGCGCCTTCAGCGCTGCCTGTTCCAGCTTGTGCACCGCGTCCGGCGGCGTGCCGGCGGGAGCGAAAAAGCCGAACCAGGTGCCGAACTCGAAACCGGGAAAGCCCTGCTCGGCCACCGTGGGCACGTTGGGCAGGGTCTTGGAACGCTGCGCCGAGGTGATGGCCAGCGCGCGCACCTTGCCGCCCTGCACCTGGCCGATGGAAGAGCCCATCACGTCGATCAAAAAGCTGATGCGCTGGGCGATCAAATCCGGGTACACCGCGCCGCTGCCCTTGTAGGGCACGTGGAGCATGTCGGTGCCGCTGTCGGCCTTCAGCAGTTCGCCCGCCAGGTGGCTGCCGGTGGCCAGGCCCGAGGAGCCGAAGCTGATGTTGTTCTTCTTGTCCTTCGCCGCCTTCACCAGGTCGGCCAGCGTCTTGTAGGGCGAGTCGTTCGACACCACCAGGAGGCTGGGAATGGTGGCGATGCCGGCCACCGGCACCAGGTCGCGGCGCGGGTCGAAGTTGAGCTTCATCAGCGAGACGCTGGTGGAAAGGCTGACGGAGGCGAACAGGAAGGTGTAGCCGTCGTGCGGCGTGCTCTTGGCGACAATCTCGGCGCCGAGGTTGCCGCCTGCGCCCGGGCGCAGGTCCACTACAACGTTTTGACCCAAGGGCTTGCCCATCTCCTGGGCAATCACGCGGCCCAGCACGTCGGCGCTGCCGCCGGCGGCGTAGGGCACGATCATGGTGACCGGGTGGGCGGGAAACTCGTCGGCGGCGCGCGCGCGGCCGGCGACGCACAGCGTTGCCAGGACCAGCGCGGAGAAGGTCAGCAG
>DATAZV010000263.1:0-6985 GCA_036271855.1 Burkholderiales bacterium | reverse complement strand
ATGCGCGACCGCGGCGAATTCCTCGAATACGCGGAAGTGCACGGCAACCTCTACGGCACTTCCAGACCCTGGATCGAGGCGCAGATGCAGGCCGGGCGCGACATCGTGCTGGAAATCGACTGCCAGGGCGCGGCCCAGGTGAAGCGGATTTTCCCCGCGGCGGTGGCGATTTTCATCCTGCCGCCGTCGCTGGCCGAACTGGAGCGGCGCCTGCGCGGGCGTGGGACCGACAGCGAGGCGGTAATCGCGCAGCGGATGCAGGCGGCCAACCAGGAGCTGAGCCAGGCCCGGGGGTTCGACTATGCTATTATCAACACCGTATTTTCCGAGGCGCTGGCGCAACTTGCTTGCGTGGTCGCGGCAGCCCGTTTGCGCATCGTGCAACTGGGTGAGCGCGAAGCCCGCCTGTTCGGCGAACTCGGCATCATTCCCTAAGGCAGTCAAGCCGCCTTCCGCAACCGCAAGCTACATAAGCAAATTCCACCATGGCTCGCATTACCGTCGAAGATTGTCTGCATCGCATCCCCAACCGTTTTCAGCTGACCCTGGCGGCAACTTATCGTGCCCGCCAGCTGGCCCAGGGAGCGACGCCGAAGATCGAGGGCGGCCGCGACAAGTTCACCGTGATGGCGCTGCGCGAGATCGCCGCCGGCCACGTCGGCCTGGAAATGCTCAAGCGGGTACAAAGCTGATGCCATGAGCGCGCGCGGAGATCAGCCATGGGAAACCCAGCTAATCCCTCCGCCGCACGCGGGTCGGTTGTCGACCTGAAAACGGCGCGCGAGCGCCTGGGCCCGAAGGGCCGCAATCCCAACGAACGTGACGCACCGGGCAGCCTGCCCGAGGGCGAGCTGTCGACCAAGGCCGGGCAGTACGACGCCTTCGCCGCCAGCCTGATCACCTATCTCAAGCCGGCGGATGTCGAACGTATCCGCGAGGCCTATCTCTTTTCCGACACAGCCCACACCGGGCAGATGCGTGCCTCCGGCGAGGAGTACATTACCCACCCGCTGGCGGTGGCCGGCATCTGCGCCTCCTGGAAGCTCGATGTACAGGCGTTGATGGCGGCGCTGCTGCACGACGTGGTGGAAGACACCGGGGTCACCAAGGAGATCATCGCCGCCAAGTTCGGCGCGCCGGTGGCCGAACTGGTCGACGGCGTTTCCAAGCTGGACAAGATCGAGTTCGAAAGCCGCGAAGACGCGCAGGCGGAAAACTTCCGCAAGATGCTGCTGGCGATGGCGCGCGACGTGCGCGTGATGCTGGTGAAGCTCGCCGACCGCCTGCACAACATGCGGACCATCGGCAGTCTGCGGCCCGACAAGCGCCGGCGCATCGCCCGCGAGACGCTGGAAATCTACGCGCCCATCGCCCACCGCCTGGGGCTGAACCAGGTATACCGCGAGCTGCAGGACCTGAGTTTCGCCAACCTGTATCCGCACCGCTTCGCCGTCATCTCCAAGGCGATCAAGTCGGCGCGCGGCAACCGCCGCGAAGGTGTCAACAAGATCCTCGAGGCGGTGCAAAAGACCCTGCCGGAGGCCGGCATCATCGCCCAGGTGTTCGGGCGCGAAAAGCACGTCTACGGCATCTACCGCAAGATGGTGGAAAAGCACCTGTCGTTCTCGCAAGTGCTCGACGTCTACGGTTTTCGCGTGGTGGTGAAGGACGTGCCTTCCTGCTATCTGGCGCTGGGCGCGCTGCATGCGCTTTACAAGCCGGTGCCCGGCAAGTTCAAGGACTACATCGCCATCCCCAAGGTGAACGGCTACCAGTCGCTGCACACCTCCCTGATCGGCCCCTACGGCACGCCGGTGGAAGTGCAGATCCGCACCGCCGACATGCACCGGGTGGCCGAAGCCGGGGTGGCGGCGCACTGGCTGTACAAGAGCGATGATGCGGCGCTCTCCGACGTGCAGAAAAAGACCCACAAGTGGCTGCAGTCGCTGCTCGATATCCAGCAGAACTCCGGCGACCCGGCCGAGTTCCTGGAGCACGTCAAGGTCGACCTGTTTCCCGACGAGGTGTATGTTTTCACTCCCAAGGGCCGCATCATGGCGATGCCGCGCGGGGCCACCGCCGTGGACTTCGCCTACGCGGTGCACACCGGCGTGGGCGATGCCTGTATCGGCGCGCGCATCAACCATGAGCCGATGCCGCTGCGCACCGAACTGAAAAACGGCGACCTGGTGGAAATCGAGACGGCGCCGGATTCGCAGCCCAATCCGGCCTGGCTGGGGTTTGTGAAGACCGGCAAGGCGCGCGCGCATATCCGCCACTTCATGAAGACCATGCGCTACGAGGAGTCGGTGGCCCTGGGCGAGCGCCTGCTGGGCCAGGCCCTGCGCGCGCTGGGCGCGGAGCATGCGGAGCTGGATTCGGCACGCTGGGAGCGCCTGTTCAAGGACAGCAGCGTGAAGTCGCGCCAGGAACTGCTGGCCGACATCGGCCTGGGCAAGCGCCTGGCGGCGGTGGTGGCGCGGCGCCTGGCGGCCGGCGGCGGCGGCCTGGAGGCCGAGGCCGGCAGCGACATGCGCTCGGCGCCGGTGACCATCCGCGGCTCCGACGGCATGGCGGTGCAGCTGGCACCCTGCTGCGACCCGATTCCCGGCGACCCGATCATCGGCCACATCAGCAAGGGCCAGGGCCTGGTGGTGCACACCCACGACTGCAAGACCATCGCCAAGGCGCGCCGCAAGGAGCCCGACAACTGGGTCGACGTGGAGTGGGACCCGGAACCGGAAAAGAGCTTCGGCGTGGCCATCCGCGTCATCACCACCAACGGCCGCGGTATCCTGGCCAAGGTGGCCGCCGAGATTACCGCGGCCGACACCAACATCACCAACGTGCATACCGAGGACGATGAAACGGGTAATTACGCGACCATGGAGTTCTCGATCCAGGTGCAGGACCGCGCGCATCTGGCGCGCGTGATGCGCAACCTGCGGCGTTTGCAGGAAGTCGTCCGTATCTCGCGAATGAAAAACTGAGCACTCAAAAGTACACCCCTGCTTTTGAGTGGACTACCTGGGCAAAATCGCCGGCGGAGCCGGACGATTTTTTGGGACTTAAAGGCTACGAACAAACAGCCCGCTTGCGCGGGCTGTTTGTTTTCAAACGGAGGCTGCGTTTTACGGCATCAGGACCGTGCAGCCGGTCGTTTTGCGGGCTTCGAGGGCTGCCTGCGCCTGGCCGGCGTCTTTCAGGGCGACGCGCTGGTTGATCTCGATTTTCACCTTGCCGCTGGTGACGGCTTCCATCAGGTCGCCGGCCATTTCTTCGAGCCAGTCGCGGCGTGAGGCGTAGGTGTTGAGCGTCGGGCGCTGCACGTAGATCGAGCCCTTGGCGGAGAGGATGCTGAGCGTCACCGGCGGTACCGGGCCGGAGGCGTTGCCGAAAGTGATCATGTGGCCCAGGGGCTGCAAGCAGTTGAGCGACCCTTCCCAGGTGTCCTTGCCGATCGAGTCGTAGACCACCGGCACGCCCTTGCCGCCCGTCAGTTCCTTCACTTTGGCGGTGAAGTCCTCGGTGGTGTAGTTGATGGTGTGGGTGCAGCCGTGCGCCTTCGCCAGGGCGGCTTTTTCGGCGCTGGAGACGGTGCCGATCACGGTGACGCCCAGGGCTTTCAGCCACTGGCAGGCGATCAGGCCGATGCCGCCGGCGGCGGCGTGCAGCAGCACGGTTTCGCCGGCCTTCACCGGATAGGACTTCTTGATCAGGTAACGCACCGTCATGCCTTGCAGCATCATCGCCGCGCCGGTCTCGAAGCTGATGGCGTCCGGCAGCTTGATGATCGGCGCCGCGGGCATGACGCGCACTTCGGCGTAGGCGCCGGTGGGGCCGCCGGCATAGGCGACGCGGTCGCCGGCCTTGACGTGGGTCACGCCCGCGCCCACGGCTTCGATCACGCCGGCAGCTTCCATGCCCAGTCCCGCGGGCAAGGGCTGCGGGTACAGGCCGGTGCGAAAGTAGACGTCGATGAAGTTCAGGCCGACCGCGTGCTGCTTGATGCGCACCTCGCCGGGGCCGGGGTCGCCGACGCTCACGTCTTCCCAGCTCAATACTTCGGGGCCGCCGTTTTTGTGGATGCGGATTGCCTTGGTCATACTGTCTCTCCTTGGATTTTGGGGGAATGCAGAATTCGCGGCGGCTAGCTTACCATTCGCGCCGCCGTGGGCTGGTTCATAATCTCGTGGACGAGAAATTGCGAGGAAATGCGATGCCTGAGCTGTTGCGCTTCGATGCGGTGGTGGCGGCGCCGTTCGCCCATATCGGCGTGCGCGTCGCCGACGGCGAGGTGGCCGAAACCATCTACCTGCCGGCGTCGATCCGCGCGCAGGCGCCGAAAAGCCCGCTGGCGCGCGAGGTGGTGCGGCAGATTCGTGCTTATCTGCGCGACCCCACGCACGTGTTCGACCTGCCGCTGGCCGAGCGCGGCAGCGCGTTCCAGCGCCGTGTGTGGAGCGAGATTTCCGCCATTCCCCATGGCCGTACGCTTTCCTATGGCGATGTGGCGCGGCGCATCCGCAGCGGTCCGCGTGCGGTCGGCGGGGCTTGCGGCGCCAACTGGTTTTCGCTGGTGATTCCCTGCCACCGGGTGCTGGCGGCCAACGGCCTGGGCGGCTTCGGCGATGCCGGCGACGGCGGCTTTCACCTCGGCATCAAGCGCTGGCTGCTGGCGCACGAGGGGATTGCGGTCAAGTAGACCCGGTGGTGCCGCGCGTTCATGTGGGTCCGCGCGGCTGGACATGATGAAGCCGCTTGTGTCAGGATTTGCGCCATGATGCGGCCCATGAGGCAAATACCAATTTCGTTCCCACAACAATCGCCATGAGTCCTGCCGACGGCGAACTGATCGACGAATTCTGCGATGCCCTCTGGCTGGAGGACGGCCTGGCCAAGCTGTCGCTGGAAGCCTATCGGCGCGACCTCGGTCAACTGGCGGCGTGGCTCGGCGAACATGGCCGCAGCCTGGCCGATGCCGGCGAAGGCGACCTGAGCGCCTATGTGAGCGCGCGTTTTGCCGGCGGCGCCAAGGGCAGCAGCGCCAATCGCCGCCTGTCGGCACTGCGCCGCCTGTATCGCTGGATGCTGCGGCAGAACAAGCGCGTCTCCGACCCGACGGTGAACCTGGATTCGGCCAAGCAGGCGCTGCGCTTTCCCAAGGTGTTGTCCGAAGCCAATGTCGAGGCCCTGCTGGCGGCGCCGGACTTGGGCAACCCGGTCGGCCTGCGCGACCGCGCCATGCTCGAATTACTCTACGCCAGCGGCCTGCGCGTCTCCGAACTGGTGACGGTGAAGACCATCGAGGTTAGCCTGACCGACAATGTGGTGCGCATCACTTCCGGCAAGGGCGGCAAGACGCGCCTGGTGCCGTTCGGGGAGGAGGCGGCGGACTGGATCACCCGTTATCTCGATGAGGCGCGGCCGGCATTGCTGGGTGCGCGGGCGGCCGATGCGCTGTTTGTCACCGCGCGCGGCGGCGGCATGACACGGCACAACTTCTGGCACTCGGTGAAAAAATACGGCGCCGTCGCGGGCATTCCCGCCG
Organism: Burkholderiales bacterium; assembly: GCA_036271855.1. Lineage (GTDB taxonomy): Bacteria > Pseudomonadota > Gammaproteobacteria > Burkholderiales > JAEUOS01 > JAQGMJ01. The sequence goes on along the minus strand of DATAZV010000263.1, from coordinate 1,434 downwards.
CCGCGCTGTCGCCACACACCCTGCGCCATGCCTTCGCCACCCACCTGCTGAATCACGGCGCCGACCTGCGGGTGGTGCAGATGCTGCTCGGGCACTCGGATATTTCGACGACCCAGATCTACACCCACGTCGCGCAGGCGCGGCTGAAGGATCTGCATGCCAAGCACCATCCACGCGGCTGAACGTTAAAATCAGCCTCCGGCGTTCGCCTCAACTTTGACGATGGCAAAAAAACAGCACGTCTCGGAAACCCCCGCCACCGCGTTCCTGAAACAGAACAAGGTGGCCTACACCGAGCATCCCTACGAATACGAAGAGCATGGCGGCACCGAGGTGTCGGCGCGCGAGCTCGGGGTGGACGAACACGCGGTGGTGAAAACCCTGGTGATGCAGGACCAGGACGCCAAGCCGCTGCTGGTGCTGATGCACGGCGACCGCAAGGTGTCGACCAAAAACCTGGCGCGCCAGGCCGGGGTGAAAAGCATAGAGCCGTGCAAGCCGGAGGTGGCAAGCCGCCATTCCGGCTACCAGGTCGGCGGCACCTCACCCTTCGGCTTGCGCAAGGCGATGCCGGTGTATGCCGAGAAAGGTATCTTCGATCTGGAGAAAATCTATATCAACGGCGGGCGGCGCGGCTTCCTGGTCGGCATCGCGCCGGGGGAAATCTTGCGCACGCTTGACGCAATCCAGGTTGAATGTGCGTTGCAGGAATAGTGGCCGGCGCTCAGGCGCGGCGCTCCACCATCACGCCCACCTGCTTGACGCCCTTGATGATGCCCAGCTTGGCCACCGCCAGCTTGACGTAGGGCGTGCCGAATTCGGTGATGATGCCGCGCGCCAGGTAGTCCGCCATGCGCTCCAGCAGCTTGAAGTGGTGGGTGTCGCATTCGCGCTGCACCCAGGCGCAGACGGCGGCGTAATTGATGGTGTTGACCAGCTTGTCCGACTCGTAGACCTCGGTGCCCGGGATCGCATACTCGATGTCGAAGGTGATCGGCTGCGGATTGGTGCGTTCGCGCGCGTAGTCGCCGACGATGGTGACGACGCGCAAATCGCGGATGAAGATCAGGTCCATGTGTTGTTAGAATCGCGAACAGTATCCACGCATTCTAAAAGATAAATCATGGAGACTCTTCTTTTCGGCGTAATTGCTTATCTGATCGGCTCGGTGTCGTTCGCCGTCGTCGTCAGCAAGGCCTATGGCTTGTCCGACCCGCGCACCTACGGCTCGAAAAACCCCGGCGCCACCAATGTGCTGCGCTCCGGCAACAAGGGCGCGGCCGTGCTCACCCTGCTGGGTGACGCCGCCAAGGGCGCGCTGGCGGTGTGGCTGGCGCGCCAGTTCGGCCCGCGCTATGGCGTCGGCGACACCGGCATCGCGCTGGTGGCGCTGGCGGTGTTCCTCGGCCATCTCTACCCGGTTTTTTTCCGCTT
>DATAZV010000262.1:0-4481 GCA_036271855.1 Burkholderiales bacterium | reverse complement strand
AAGACTTCCGCAGCTTCATGCATAACGAGATCATCGGCTGGGCCAAGGTGGCCCGCGCCGCCAAAATGCAGGTTCAATAAACGCGACGCCGCGGGCCGCGCAACGCAAGAACGAAGGAGACAGGCATGGCACAGACACCCGAGACCCCATCCAGCGACGGCGCCAACCTGGACCGCCGCCATCTTCTGCAGGCGCTGGCCGGCGGCATCGCCGCCACCGGCGTGGCTGCGAGCAGCCCGGCGCAGGCGCAAAGCGCGAAGGCACCGGCCGGCAGCTACACGGCGGATGCGTCCGACTATGTGAAGGACCCGTCGAACTGGGGCACGCCGGAAGTCGCCGCGCTGTTCCCCGGCTTCAGGCACATGAACATCAAGACCTCCGGCGCGACCATCCGCCTGCGCCACGGCGGCTCGGGCCCGCCCTTGCTGCTGCTGCACGGCAACCCGGAGAACCATGTCGCCTGGCACAAGATCGCCACGCGCCTGGCGAAGGACTACCACGTGATATTGCCCGACCTGCGCGGCTACGGCGACAGCTCGCTGCCGGAGTCCGGCCCGAACAACATCAACTTCAGCTTTCGTGCGATGGCGCAGGACATGGTGGAGGTGATGGAGCAACTGGGCTACAAAAAATTCTTTCTCGCCGGCCACGACCGCGGCGGCCGCACCTCGCACCGACTGTGCATGGACCACGCCGAGCGCGTGATCAAGGTGTGCCTGATCGACGTGCTGCCGAACTATTTCGTCTGGACCCACCCGACCAAGGCTTGGGTGATCGGCACCTGGCACTGGGGTTTCATGGCGCAGCCCGAGCCGTTCCCGGAAAAAATGATCAACGCAGTGGGCGCCGAATACTTTCTCAAGAGCCGGATGGCGATCCGCGGCGGCACCGGGCTGAACTTCCTTACGCCGGTGAGTTTCGCCGAGTACGTGCGCTGCTATACGCTGAAGACCATCACCGGCTCCTGCCGCGACTACCGCGCCACGGCCACCTGCGATTTCGAAATGGATACAGCCGACAAGGACAAGAAGCTCGCCATGCCTGCGATGGTGCTGTGGGGCGCGGCCGGCCAGTCGCCGGCGCGCTCCAAGGAATTTCTCGACGTCTGGCAGCAGTTCGCCACCAACATCGTCTTCGCCGAGGGCGCGAACTGCGGCCACTACATGGCCGAGGACGTGCCGGACTACCTTTACGACAAGTTCACCAAGTTCTTCACCGCCTGAGCGGGAGCGGGCAGACTGCGCTAGAGCTTCGGATAAAATCCGCCTGATGCGCACCCGCCTTTCGCCATGAGCGTTTCCAGCCTGAACACCTTCGTCAGTTCGGTGGCGGCGCGCATTCTTGAAGTGGCGCGGCGCGACGACTACGCGGCCGGGCACCACCTGACCGAGCAGGGCCTGGCCGAGGCGCTGGGCGTGTCGCGCTCGCCGATCCGCAAGGCGCTGCAATATCTGGAAGCGCTGGGCGTGGTCGAGTCGCAACCCAACCGAGGCTTTTTTCTCGCCAAGCCGGCGGCGAAATTGCAAAAGCTGGCGGCGCAGCTGCCGGCACCGCACGCCGAGGCCGCCGAGGAAGACTACCTGCGCATCGCCGACGACCGCCTCAGCGGCCTGCTGGCGGAGGAAGTCAGCGAGGCCGAACTGATGGAGCGCTACGGCCTGCCGCGCGGCCAGGTGCAGCGCATCCTCAACCGCATGGCGAAGGAAGGCCTGGTGGAGCGCAAGCCGGGACGCGGCTGGCTGTTCCTGCCGATGATGACCACCGCTGACGCGCACGACCAGAGCTACCGCTTTCGCATGATCATCGAGCCTGCCGCCCTGCTGGAGCCGGACTATCGGGCAGACCCGGTGGCCCTGGCGCGCTGCCGGCGCGAGCAGGAGGAGATGCTCGAGCGCGGCATCGCCAAGTGGTCGCCGGCCGAGTTGTTTCGCATCGGCGCGCAGTTTCACGAGACCATCATCGGCTTTTCCGGCAACCGCTTTTTGCTCGAAGCGCTGCGCGGGCAAAACCGCCTGCGCCGCGTGCTGGAGTATCGCGGCAACCTCGACCGCCAGCGCCTGATCCGCCAGTGCGAGGAGCACCTGCAGCTGATCGCCCTGCTGCAGGCCGGCGATTTCGCGCAAGCTTCGGCCTTCCTGCGCGACCACCTCGACGTGGTGCGCGACATCAAGATCACCAAGGAAATGGCGCGCGAACGCGCTCCTGCCGCCTACATCCACTTCTGATTCCCTTTCTACTGTTGCTCCCATGACCCAACGCATTTGCCTGATCCACGCCGTCCAAGTGGCGATGGCGCCGATCGAAGCCTCCTTCAAGCGCCTCTGGCCGGAAGCCGAGCGGATGAACCTGCTGGAAGACCGCCTCGCCGCCGACCGCAAGCCGGGCGAGCTTAGCGCGGACATGTATCGCCGCTTCGACACCCTGGCCGACTACGCGATCAGCGTCGGCGCCGACGGCATTCTCTACACCTGCTCGGCCTTCGGCCCGGCGATCGAATCGGTACAGCACCGCCTGCAGGTGCCGGTGTTCAAGCCGAACGAGGCGATGTTCACCGGCGCGCTGAAACGCGGCCGGCGCATCGGCATGATCGCGACCTTCCTGCCCTCGCTGCAGCCGATGGTCGACGAGTTGCGCGAGATGGCAGTCAAGCAGAACATCGACGTCTCGATCGCCACCGCCTGCGCGGACGGTGCGCAGCCCATCCTGATGGCGGGCGACGCGCAACGCCACCATGAGATGGTCGCCGGCCAGGTGAAAAACCTGAAGGACTGCGACGTCATCCTGCTGGCGCAATTTTCCATGGCCGGCGCGCGCGCGGCGGTCGAGGCTGCCACCACGCTGCCGGTGCTGACCAGTCCCGACTCGGCCGTGCAGGCGATCCGCGCGGCCGTCGAGCAGAAGCAAAAAACTACCGCGCGTTAAGCGGCACTGCTTGGAAAAAACCCCGCCTGCGCGGGGCTTTTTCGTCGCTTTCTCGTTCATGGAATCGTCTGGCTCCGCCAGCGATTCCATGCAAATCAAAACCAGGCAAAAGTAGGTTTTTACTTTTGCCTGCTCAGACCAGCACTTTCGCCACCGCTTCGCCGAAGGCCTTGCAGCCCAGCTTGCCGCCGATGTCGGCGGTGCGGGTGGCGGGATTTTCCAGCGTCTTGTCCACCGCGGCTTCCATCGCGTCGCCGGCCTTCCGCAGGTTGGCGTCGTTGCGGTGGTCGCCCATCCACTGCACCAGCATGGCGATCGACAGGATCATCGAGGTCGGGTTGGCGATGTCCTTGCCCGCGATGGTCGGCGCCGAGCCGTGCTGCGCCTGGGCGCAGCAGTGGGTCTTGCTGGCGTTCACCGAGCCGGCCAGGCCCAGGCTGCCGGAGAGTTCGCTGGCGAGATCGGAAAGGATGTCGCCGAAGAAGTTGGTGGCGCAGAGCACGTCGAAACGCGAGGGGTCGCGCACCAGGTAGGCGGTGGAGGCATCGACCAGCAGGTCGTCGAACTCGACCTCGGGGAATTCCTTGGCGACCTTGCGCACTTCGCGCATGAACAGACCGTCGGTCATCAGGAAGCAATTCAATTTATGAATCGCCGTGACCTTCTTGCGGCGCTTCATCGCCAGCTCGAAGCTGGCGCGGGCGATGCGCTCGCTGCAATGCGCGGTGATCTTGCGGGTGGAGAGCGCCATGTCCGGGCTGGGCATCACTTCGCCCCAGCCGCGCGTCATGTTGCGGTCGGCGTAGAAGCCTTCGGTGGCTTCGCGCATGATCACCAGGTCCATGGTGCGGCCCACCGGCATGTTGGTCGGCAGGTAGGGGCGGGTGCGCGCCGGGCGCACGTTGGCGAACAGGTCGAGGCCGACGCGAAAGCTGGCCGAGACGTTGCGCCCGCCTTCTTCCGGCGGCGGGTAGTCGGCATGCGACTGGGTGCCCAGGATGATGCCGTCGTAGGTCTTGGCGCGGTCGAGCGTTTCCTGGCGCAGGGTGGTGCCGTATTTCTTCAGGCTGTCGAAGCCGCTCTCTTCATAGTCGAACTTGAAGTCCAGCTTGTAGGCGCGCGCGGCGGCGTCCAGCACCTGCATGCCGGCTGCAGTGATTTCGGGGCCGATGCCGTCGCACGGCAATACCATGATGCGCATGTTGAAGTCTCCGGTGTGTCGTCTGGTTGCTCTCGCCGGCTGTCAGAAGGCCGGGGGCAGCACTGGGTGGGGTGCGTACTATAGCGCAATACATTGTTTTTAACAACGAGATAATACAATTCACGATTCTGAAGCGTGCCGCCACGGGTGGCAGCCGGACGCCGCCTAGCCTGCCCCCGCCTAGTGTCCCGCCAGGCTCACTTCGCGCAGGCGCTCGGCCATCGGCAGCGCCTTTTGCAATTGCGCCAGGCGCTGCGCCATCGCCGGGTGGGTCTGCACGATGCCGGCGCGCTTTTGTTCGCCGGCGGCGATTTTCGACAGCGCGCTGACCATGCTGGCGGGCGGGTAGCCGGCCTGG
>DATAZV010000261.1:0-11882 GCA_036271855.1 Burkholderiales bacterium | reverse complement strand
ACGCCAGCGGCGTCACGCGCCGCCGCGCCGACGCGCAAAAACCCGGCGGCCACGCCTACGCCGCCGCCCTGCTCGACGCCCGCTACGGCGTCGGCACCTCCGAATACATGCGCGCCCACGGCGGCTACGGCGTCACCCTGGAATGCGGCCAGCACGAAGACCCGCAAGCCCCCGAAGTCGCCTACCGCGCCATCCGCCAGGCCCTCGCGCTGCTCGAACTCGCCCCCATCGCCCTCGAACCCCCGGCCAGCGAGTTCGAAACCCTGCGCCTCTCGGAAGTGATCGACCGCGAAACCCCGCAAGACATTTTCGCCCGCCCCTGGGCCAGCTTCGATGCAGTGAGCCGCGGCGACCTCATCGGCACGCGCCGCGACGGCACCCCCATCACCGCGCCGGCGGATGGGCACATCGTCTTCCCCAATCCGAACGCGCTGCCGGGAGCGGAGTGGTTTTATTTCGCGGAAAAGAGCGCGCGCAAGCCGGGGTGAGCGGCGCTTGATGCCATGTGCCTCGAAATCATCGCCTCCATTTCGCCTGACGCTCCCGGCCGCATCTCCGCCGGCCGCCTCTCCGAAATCGCCGGCGTTGCCATTACGTCGCGCAAGATGAAAGGCCACACTGCACTACATTTCGCGGTGACCGGCGGGTGCTCCTGCGAATTCCTCTCCGACGACGCGGCGTTTGAATCCGAAACGTGGGCCCTATCCCCGGCGCACCTGCCCGCGCTGGCGAGTGCCGTGTCTTCCCTGGCGAAGGAGTGCAGGAAATTCTCGTTCATTGCGCATTGGCTGGATGGCGAGCGCCCGCGCCGGGACGAGAGAATTTCCGGCGCCGCCCTGGTGAAGCTGATCGCGGAGAACCAGGTGGGCAACAATGTGCTGTACGTCGTCGGTTAGGCCGATCCACTTGTCTTTTGGAGCAATCAAACCATGTCGATCCGCGTTGTACGAGACCTGACGGCGCCGATGCGCCACGAGATTCACATCGGCCGCAACAGCCTGGCGACCGATGCGCCCCTTGAGGATGGCGGCGAGGGCTCGGGCCCGAGCCCGCATGATCTCTTCGATGCCTCCCTGGGCGCGTGCAAGGCCATCACCGTGCTCTGGTACGCCAAACACAAGGGCATACCGGTGGAGGGCATCGAGGTATTTGTCGAGCGCGACAACAGCGGCGAGCGCGCCGGTACCTACCGCCTGAGCGCGGAACTCTCGCTCACTGGCAATCTCTCCGCGGCGCAGCGCGAGGAACTGCTGCGGGTGGCGCAAAAATGCCCGGTGCACAAGCTGATGACCCAGGCGACGATCGAGATTTCGACCACGCTGTCGCCCTGAGCCGCGGGTGGGCAGTGCGGGACCGGCAGCGAGGGCCGGTGGGCAAGGCGGCAATCGAAGAGGCGGAGGTGGATATAATTTCGCGCGCCGCGGTCCAAAACCTTCTAGCCGGGCCGTTTTCTTCTTTCATTATTTCACCCGTGGGAGTATCGATGAGCGCTGCCCGGATTCGCTTTGAGGTATCGGTAAACGGCGCCGTCAAGTGCGTCGCCGGCATCGAGGAATTCGGCGTGCTCTCGGCCATCGTCGGGTGGGTGAAGCGCTCGCCGCAGACCCTCACCCCCGGCATGCGCGCGAAGGCCGGCTTCAATGAAAATGATTTCCTCGAGGAAAAAATCAGCCTCGATGTCAGCGGGCTGGATTCCGCGGCGGACGAGCACGTGCACTGGCTGCAGGAAGGGCTGGCGCCCGGCGACGTGGTGACCATCAAGGTGCTCGGCGTCAAATAAGGGGCCGGCCGGCATGCGGCGCTCCCGCGCTGCCGGCGGCGCCGGCACGCTTTCCAGAAATACCCGAAGGGCGCGCGCAGGGCGGGCGGACCATCCCTGAGCGCCCCGCGACGCAACCAAAAGGGGCCGCGCCCCTTTTACCGCCCGCTCAGCGGCAAACCAGGTTGCCGTCCATGTTGTCGATGCCGCGGCAGCGATAGGGGCGATGCAATGCCGACTCCACCCAGTGGCCGCGGCGCGTCTGGCAACTGGCGACCAGCGTGTCGTCGCGCATGCGGATGTGGCTGCAGCTCGCCTGGTAGCTGCCCTCCGGCAGGCGCGCGCGCGGCGGCTCACGGAAGGCCGCGCAGCGCAGCGAACCGTCGATGTTTTCGACCCCGCCGCGGCAGTTGAAGGCGCGCGGCAGGTAGGCGCGGCGCATGTGGCCGCTCATCGTCTGGCAGCGGGCTTCGAGCACATCGCCGTTCATGTGCGCACCCTCGCAGCTGCGCATGTAACTGCCGCCCGGCACCTGGGCCTGGGCGCTGCCGCTGGCGAACAGGGTGCAGACGAAGGCCAGGGCAGCCGCGAACCTTAGGTATTTCGAGAAGCGCTCAACCATATTTCCTCCCAATTGGTGCTTTTATTTGGTGCTGGAACATGCATGGACAAGCAGGCCGGGGACCCGGAAAAGCGCATCCCGGCCAGCGCCTGGCGGATGGACTCGAACTGCAGGCAACACACTAATCCAGGCGGGGGCCGCTTAGCAAGAAGGTTTGAGACAAAAACACCCGGGTGGGCATGCCTTGCCGGCGCGGCCATTCTCCTTGCGGATGATGAGGTCCGAATCCGGCCAGCCAGGCCGCGATGCGGGCCGTAGAGTGACGCCGGTAATGACCACCTGACGGGAGCAAGCAATGCCGACCCCTATCGCCGGCAAGACCTACGGCACCGTTGCCGCCGAGCGGCAAAGGGAAATGAGCGGCCTGGCGTTTGTCCAGGGCCTCACCGACGGCACCCTGCCCCTGAACACGATCGCCGCCACCCTGGGTTACGACATCAGCGAGGCGCAAGAGGGGCGCGTGGTCGTCACCGCGCAGCCGAACGACAGCCACCTCAACCCGGCCGGCACGGTGCACGGCGGGCTGGCCGCCACCCTGCTCGACAGCTGCATGGGGCTGGCGATCCACTCGACCCTGGAGCCGGGCGTCGGCTCCACCACCCTGGAGTTCAAGATTTCGTTCGTGCGCCCGATCACGCCGGAGACCGGCCCGCTCAGGGCCGAGGGCACGGTGCTCAGCCGCGGCCGCCGCGTCGGCACCGCCGAGGGACGCATCACCGACAGCCAGGGACGCCTGCTGGTGCACGGGACGACGACCTGCCTGATTTTCGGTTGACCAGGCTTGGGCTGATCCTGGGCTGAACGCCGGCCTGCGCCGGGGTCCATTCGTCCTTTGAATCCCTGATCAGGACTCCGGCTGTATGCCGGCCTTCTTGATCACCTGCGCCCAGCGCGTGGTTTCGCGCCCGACGAAGTCCTGCGCTTCCGCGGGCGTGGTGGCCCAGGCTTCGGTGGCGGTGTTGAGCATTTGCGCCTTCACCTCGGGCATCCGCAGGACCTTCACCAGTTCGGCGTTGAGCCGGTCGACGATCGGCTTGGGCGTGCCGGCGGGAGCGAGGATGACGTACCAGCCGGTAACGTCGTAGCCGGGCACGCCGGCCTCCGCGATGGTCGGCATCTCGGGCGCGGCGGCCGAGCGCTTGGCCGAGGAGACGGCGAGCCCCCTGATCTTGCCGGCCTTGGCTTGCGGCAGGGTTTCGACGGCGGTGCCGAACAGCACCGGCACCTGGCCGCCGATCGCGGCCGTGAGCGAAGGCCCGCCGCCCTTGAAGGGCACGTGGATCAGGTCGGTGCCGGTCATGGTCTTGAACACTTCGCCCGCCAGGTTCGGCGTGCTGCCCAGGCCGGCGGTGCCGTAGCCGAGCGTGCCCGGCTCTTTCTTGGCCAGGGCGATCAGTTCCTTGACGTTGTTCACCGCCAGCGAATTGGTCACCGCCAGGATGAACGGAAAGGTGACCGCCATCGAGATGGCCTGGAAATCCCTGGTCGGGTGGTAGTTGACCTTGACATGCAGCGAGGGGTTGAGCGCGTGCGAAGCGCTGCCGATCAACAGGGTATAGCCGTCGGGCGGCGCGTGCGCGGTGAACTCGGTGCCGATCAGGGTGCCGGCGCCGGGCTTGTAGTCCGCCACGATGGGCTGGCCCAGCGCCGCGCCCAGGCGCGGGCCGATGATGCGCACCACCGTGTCGGTGCCGCCGCCCGGGGCGAAGGGCACCACCATGTGGATCGGCTTGTCCGGGTAGGTCTGCGCGCCGGCGGCGCCGGACAGGGCGCAGGCGGCCAATGCAAGGGCGGCCACGCACGGGGAGGAGGGAAAAGGGCGCTTCATCGGTGAGGTCTCCTGGATTTTTCTGCTGCGCTGTCCGCTGGCGGACGCCGCGCGCAATTTTTGCCTGTGGTTTGCCCGGGTTTCTGTATGTAAGCGCATGCCGACACGGGAATCGGCGCTGGCCGCTGCCATCCGGGCAGGCGCGGCGCCATCATACCAATGCGGGCAATGTGTACTACTTCATCCATTGCTTATGGACGACCCATGGTCCGCGCGCATTCCACCCAAGCGAGCTTACGTGCCCGAAGCGAAATCCATTTTTGACGCCAACCTGCTGATCGTCGACGACGAGCCGGGCAACTGCGCCCTGTTGGAGACGGTGCTTAAGGGGGCGGGCTATCGCAACCTCACCACCTGCACCGAGGCGCGCCAGGTCGAGGGCCTGCACCGGCAGCATTGCTACGACCTGATCCTGCTCGACCTCGAAATGCCCGGCATGGGCGGCTTCGAGGTGATGGGCGTGCTCAAGGACGTCGAAAACGACTACCTGCCGGTGATCGTCATCACCGGCAGCGAAGGCAGCAAGCTGCCCTCGCTGAAGGCCGGGGCGCGCGACTTCGTGCGCAAGCCCTACGACATCGAGGAAGTGCTGCTGCGCATCCACAACACCCTGGAAGTGCGCCTGGCGCACCAGCTGGCGCTCTCCACCAGCCAGCAGATGGAAAACCTGGCGCTGCACGACCCTCTCACCGGCCTGGCCAACCGCCGCCTGCTGGAAGACCGCGTGCGCATGGCCCTGCGCCACGCGCGGCGCGAGCGCGAAGGCGGCCAGGCGGCGGTGCTGTTTCTCGACCTCGACGGTTTCAAGCAGGTCAACGACACCTTGGGCCACCACGCCGGCGACCTGCTGCTCAAACAGGTCGCCGGCCGCCTGCAGGCGGCGGTGCGCGGCGACGACACCGTGGCGCGCCTGGGCGGCGACGAATTCGTCGTCACCCTGAACAAGGTGACGGGCGAGGAAGACGCCAGCCTGGTGGCGCAAAAAATCATCGAGGCCGTGGCCCGCCCCTATGACCTCGAAGGCGAAACCGCGCATGTCACCACCAGCATGGGCATCGCCATCTATCCGGCCCACGGCCACGACGCCGAGACCCTGATGCAGGGCGCGGACGCCGCGCTGTATCGCGCCAAGGAGGCGGGCAAGAACGTGTTTCGCGTCGCCGCGGCGGCGCGCCGCGGCAGCGCGCGCGAGCCGGCGCCGGCCAACCGCAAGGCCGCCAACGAGGGCGCGGCCGAAGAAAGCAGCAGTCACGCGGACACGCGGCGCAACGGCCGCGGGCGCGCGGCCAACGACGGCATCTGAAGGCGCGCAGCCCGCGCCGGTTCACGCCAGCTGGTGAACCCCGGGGCTAGATCATGCCGCCGTTGATCGAGATCACCTGCCCCGAAATATAGGAAGCGCCCTCGGAAGCGAGAAAGCCCGCCAGCGCCGCCACCTCTTCGGGCGTGCCGGCGCGCTTCATCGGCACCATGCCGGCGATCATCTCCTTGCTGAAGGCCTCTTCGCTCATCGGCGTGGCGATGATGCCGGGCGCGATCACATTCACCGTGATGTTGCGGCTGGCCACTTCCAGCGCCAGCGACTTTGATGCGCCGTGCAGCCCCGCCTTGGCGGCGGCGTAATTGGCCTGGCCGCGATTGCCGGTGATCGCCGCCACCGACGAGAGATTGATGATGCGCCCCCAGCGCGTGCCTATCATCGGCATCAGCAGCGGCTGGGTAACGTTGAAAAATCCGTTCAGCGAAACATTGATGACGCGCGCCCATTGCGCCGCGCGCATGCCCGGCATCACCGCGTCGTCGTGGATGCCGGCATTGTTCACCAGCACCTGGATCGGTCCGGCAACAAGTATCTGCTGCAACACGGCCGCGGTGGCTTCGGCGTCGGCGACATCGAAAGCCACGGCGTGCGCCGCGCCGCCGGCATCAATGATTTCCTGCACCACCGCCTGCGCCTGTTCCAGCCGGCTGTTGGCATGCACATAGACATGGCAGCCATCGGCCGCCAGGCGCTTGCAGATCGCCGCGCCGATGGCGCCGCTGCCGCCGGTGACCAGGGCGCGCTTGACCGCGCGGCTGGCACCGGCGCCGGCGGCGTTGCGGTTGCCGCTTGTGTTGGATTCGCTCATGGTGCGCTTATTGTCCCACGCATCGGCATGCGCATTTTCCAGCTCAAGGGGCACCGCCGACATCCAGCACCACGGTGGCGCGGCCGCTGAGCAGCTCGCGGCCCTGCGCGCGCAGGTGGAACTGATAGATCACGGTGGCGGCCTCGCCCATCAGGCGCGCCGCCTCGATTTCGATTTCGCCCTCGACCTGGTCCAGGCGCGTTTGCCTGCAGCGCACATCGCGCAGCGCCGCCAGGTAGCCGGCGCGCGGGCGCCGCCCTTCCAGCGCGGTGAGGCCGCCGTGCACCGCCATCGCCTGCGCCGCGTATTCGACCCCGCACAGCACCGGCAGGATATCGCCGACGCGCAAGGGATGCTCCGGCGCGCCGTGCGAGCGGCTGATGCAGACGATGCGTTCATCGTCCCATTCGCGCACGCCGTCGAGCAGGCACATGGCGCCGCTGTGGGGAATCAGCGCGGCGATCTGTGCACGGTCGAGCTTGAGCGCGGACACCTCGGCCGCGGGCTTCAGCACGGGCCGACAGCGGCGACGAGTTTCAGCGCGCCGGTATAGCCGATTTCCACCGTCGATGCGCCACCGCGCGCAATCGCCGCCAGCAGCGGCAGCGCGCGCGCCGCCGGCACGCCCAGGCGCAGGGTTTCGAGTTGCGCATCGTGCATCGCGGTCTCACCGCCATCGGCGTCGGCCAGGGTGATCTGCAGGGCGGCCAGGCTGCGCGGTGTCGGCTGCGGCGTCAACACAACGCCGATGGCGACGCTGGCGGCGATCGGCCGCACGCCGTTCATCGGCTCGGGATAGGGCTGGTCGCAGGCGATCAGCGCCACCGCCGTATTCTCGGCCACCACCTGCGCATAGGCGTCGATCAGGGCGACGGCAAAGCTGGCGTCGTGGCCGCACAGGCTGGTGGAGGCTTCGCGCGCGCCCACCGCGATGCTCCAGTAGCCGGCCGGCGCGTTGTGCACCGAGTTGTGAAAGCGGGTCGGCGAAATCTGCCGATCTTCGCCGGCCAGGCCCTCGCACATCTTGTGCAGGGTCTCGCCGTCGCCGGAAGAGGAGGTGAACACGGTGGCGGTGGCGCCGGGGTCGCGCCCGGCATTGGCGAAGGCCTCTTCGCCGACGGCCAGCACCAGTTTCACCGGCAGCCCGGCGCGGCGGCGCTCGGCCGCCGGCAGCAGCTGGCTCACCGGCACCACGGTGGGCGCCGACACGTAATCAGCGGTGGCCGCCAACACCGGCGCGCCCGCCGCCCAACCCTGCAGGCCCGGCCCGAGCAGGCCCACGCCTTCGACGTAGACGCGCGTCATGCCGCACCCCCCAAGACGAGAGCGCAATTGCTGCCGCCGAAGCCGAAGGAGTTGGACAGCACCGCGCCGACCCGGCCTTCGCGGTTTTGCAGCAGGTAATGCGTTTTCAACTCACCGTCGACCTCGCTGGTGTTGAGGCCCGCGGGCATGAAGTTGTGGGCGATCGCCAACAGGCTGATGATCGCCTCGGTGATGCCGGCGGCGCCCAGCAGGTGGCCGTGCGCGCCCTTGGTGGAACTGGCCGGCGTCTGGTTGCCGAACAGGCGCACCACCGCGCGGTCTTCGCTGACGTCGTTGGCCGGGGTGGCGGTACCGTGCAGGTTGATGTAGGCGATGTCCGAAGGCGTCAGGCGCGCGGCATCGAGCGCGCGGCGCATCGCGCTGTGCGCGCCCTCGCCCTCCGGGTGCGGGCTGGACATGTGATACGCATCGCTGCTCTCGCCCACGCCCAGCAGGCGCGGCGCGCGCGGCGCGGCGGCCACTTTTTCCAAGAGCGCGAAGCCGGCGCCCTCGCCGATCGAAATGCCATCGCGCCCGGCGCCGAAGGGGCGGCAGGGCTGCGCGGAAGTAAGACCCAGGGAGGCAAAGCCGTACAGCGTGGTCAGGCACAGGGTGTCGACCCCGCCCACCACCGCCGCATCGATAAAGCCGGCCTCCAGCATGCGACTGGCGTGGCCGAACACCTTGGCGGTGGAGGAGCAGGCGGACGAGACCACCATCGCCGGGCCGGACAAGCCCAGCACGCGCTGGGTGAAGTCGGCCAGGGCATAGGTGTTCTGGGTCTGCGCGTAACGATAGGTCGGCGGCAGCGCACCGTCGGCCAGGCGGCTGCGGTAGGCCATCTCGGTGGCGAGGATGCCCGAGGTGCTGGTGCCGAGAAAGACGCCGATGCGGGTCGGCCCGTATTTGTCGCGCGCGGCGGCGACTGCCTGGGCGAAGCCATCTTGCGCCAGCGCCAGTTCGGCCAGGCGGTTGTTGCGGCAGTCGAAGGCGGCCAGCTCGGCGCGCACCGGGGTGTCCAGCGCCCCGGCGCTGCCGACCCAGGTGTCGACCTCGGCGCCGTCGAAAGCGCAGGGCGCCAGGCCCGAGCGCTGTTCGCGCAGCGCAGCCAGGGTGGCGGCGGTGCCCTTACCCAGGCAATTGGCCAGGGTGAAATGGGAAATGGCTAGGGGCTGCATGCGTCGGATTTACGAAGTCGTTGGTGTTGTTGTGCAAAATTGACCGCAAGCATCAGGGAAAATCGGCAGGAGCCAGAGCAAAAAGCGGTAAAAACAGGACCCAAGCCACGCCACTCTTCGCGTCCTTCGTGATTAAAGCAACGAGGATGCCTGTTTTGTTCTTTTCAGGCCGCCGTCTCCGCGAAGGCATTCGCCAGGGGCACGCTTTTGAGCCCGCGCTCGCGCAGCCGCTCCAGCAGGGCGGGCAGCACCGCCAATACCAGCGGCACGCCCGCGGCGGTACGCGCGGCGCCGCCGTCGTGCAGCAGCAGCACGTCGCCGGCGGCCAGCTGGTTGGTCATGCGCGCCAGCACCCGCGCCGGGTCGCGGTCGACCGCGTCGAAACCGCGCCGGGTCCACGAGATGTAACGGATGCCGCGGGTCTGCAAAATCGGATCGAGAAAGGGGCTGCGAAAGCCCGCCGGGGCGCGGAAAAACCCCGGGGTGCGCTCGGTGACGGCGGTAAGCGCCGCCTGCGCCGCCTCCACTTCGCGCTTCAAGCGGAAATAGCCGTAGAAGGAAAAGGCGACGCCGTGCTGGTCGCTGTGGTTCTCCACCTGGTGGCCGCGGCGCACGATTTCGCGCGCCAGTTCCGGATGCGCCTGCACCCGGGCGCCGATGCAAAAAAAGCTGGCGCGCATGCCGGCGGCTTCCAGCAGGTCCATCACCTGCGGCGTCACCGCCGGGTTCGGGCCGTCGTCGAAAGTCAGCGCGACTTCGCCGCGCGCGGCCGCCGCCGCCGGCAGGCGGGTGAGGTTGGGGCCGATCAGGCTGCCCCGGGTGAAGGGCACCGACAGGCAGATGATGGCGTGGTCCGCCAGCACCACGCCCAAGATCCACAGCCACCAGGCCGGCTCGAATATGAGGGCGCCGAGCGCGGCCAGATGCAGCGCCAGGCTGAAGCGGATGAAGGGCGCGGGGCGCCAGCGGCGCGGCGCCCCGCCCGCCTGATCCGGCGCTGCCTGCAATGCCCGCGTTGCTTCGCTCAACTTAGCCCTGCTCCCGAGTGGTGTGCCGCTTTTGCCTGAGCCTGCGCCTGCAACTGCAGCCCGTCGAGCAGGCGCGGCCACAGCGCCTGCCAGGTGGGCCAGTCATGCCCGCCGGCGCAGGTCATCACGTCGGCTGCCGGCAGGCGCGCCGCCAGCAGCGCGCTGGCCGGTGCGTAGCGGTCGTTTGTACCATATCCGAGGCGAATCGCCGGGCCGTCGGCGCGCTGCCATTGTTTGAGCCACAACAGCAGGCCGCGTTCCTCGTCGTCCGGCATTATTTCTCCCGGGTTCCAGGCTGCCAGGCCGCCGGCGCGCGTCACTTCCGCAATCGTCCCGCGCACCGCGAAAAACGGCGCCAACAGCAACAGGCCGGCCACCGCGCGGGGGTGCGCCTGGGCGTACAGCCCGGCGCCCATGCCGCCCAGCGAAATGCCCGCCAGCCACAGCGGCAGGGGGCGCGGATAGGCCCGCAGCGCCGGGGCGACCACCTCGGCGTGCAGGCGCGCGATCATGGTCTTTTCCAGGTACAGGTCGGAATTGGCCTGCACCGCCAGCACGTCCACCGGGATGCGGCGCTCGCGCAGGGCGGCGATGAAGCCATGGCGCAGGAAGTCTTCGGCATGATCGCCCGCGCCATGCAGCATCAGCAGCAGGGCGCGCGGGTCGGCGATGCGGTCGGCGATGGTGTCCATGTTTATCTCCGCGCCAGGATCGCCGAGAACAGCAGGCTCAGCACCGCGCCGATGGCCACCGTCAGGCCGATGGCGGCGAGCACCGGCACTGAGGACGAACCCAGCAGGCCAAAGGCAATCGCCATCGCCACGTTGGCGAACAGCAGCGAAATGATGGTGCGCTCGCGGCTGGTGGCCGCCGCCGACACGCGTTCGAAAAACAGCGAATAGTTCGAGCCCACCGCGACCACCAGCGATAACCCAACGAGGTGGAATATGGTCAGCTGCGCGCCCGAGGCCGCCAGCAGGGCGGTGGTCACCAGCACGGCCGCTGCCAGCGGCGCCAGCACGTCGAACACGCGGCTTAGGCGTCGCATGCTGATGAACAGCAGCACCGCGATGGCGGCGGCGCCCATCAGCGTATGGCTCTCGGCCTCGCGGCGATAGGAAGAGAACATCTGGTCGGCGTCGCGCTTGATGTCCAGCAGGACGGCCTGCTGCCCTCCGGCTTGCGGCTTTGCCTGCGCGGCCAGCGCGGCGGTGATCGCTTCCGGTTTTTGCACCCCGCGCAGCGGCAGCAGGGCGGCCCAGCCGTCTTTGGCGCCGGCGCGCTTGATCAGCAGGCCATCCACCTTCAGCGCCAGCGCACCGCCCTGCATGCTCTCGCGCGTCAGCAGCGGCTGGGTGCGCGCGGCTTCCACGTCCTGCAGGAAGGGGTCGAAGGTCCCGGTCTTGAACGGCGTGCCCTGCTGGCCCTGGGTGAGCGCGGCGCGCAGGGTGGCGGCGTCCGGCAGCGCGGCCTGGCGGCGCTTTTGCACCGCGAGACTGGGCAGCACCTGCGCCGGCGAGTCGTAGCCTTCGAGCGCGCCGGCTTCGGTGAGGCGCGCCAGCGGCGCGGCCAGCGCCTCGGCGCCTTGCAGCGCGCCTTGCGCATCCGCGCTACTTACCACGATCAGGTAGCGCACGTCGGGCGCACCGATGTCGTGGCGCATCTGCTCGTCGAGTAGCTGCTCGCGCTTCGGCACCGGCGACAAGCTGGAAAGCTCGTCGCTCCACGGCGGCCCGCCGAGGTAGATCAGCCAGCCCAGCGCGGCGGCCGTCAGCACGTAGAACGGAATGCGCAACATCGTGAAACGGTCCACCACGCGAAGGATCGATGGCGCCAGGTGCTCGACGCTGCGCGCGGCGAACTTTTGCGGCAGCAGCGCCGGCAGCACATAGCGCGTGACGGCGGCGGCGACGATCAGGCCGATGATGGAGAACAGGCCCAGTTGCGCCAGGCCCGGAAAGCCGGAGAACAGCAGCGCGGAGAATCCGCAGACCGAAGTCAGCACGCCCAGGCGCAGGGTCGGCCACAGGCGC
>DATAZV010000260.1:0-7325 GCA_036271855.1 Burkholderiales bacterium | reverse complement strand
GATGGTGGCGTTGTTGACGATCAGCGCCACCGGCTGGAAGTCGCGCGGCACGTCGTAGGGCATCTTCGGGTACAGCGAGGGGTTGATTACGATCGAGCCGACGCTGGAGAAGAACAGCGTATTGCCGTCCGGCGTGGAATGGGCGACGTATTCGCCGGCGATGTTGCCGTTGGCGCCCGGCTTGTTGTCGATGATCACGGTACGCTTCATCTGCTTGCCGAATTCTTCCGAGATGGTGCGGCCGACGAAGTCGGTCGGGCCGCCGGTGGGGAAGGCGATCACCAGGTGGATCGGCGCATTCGATTGCGCCTGCGCGGCGCCGGCGCCAAGAAGGCCGCACAGGGCCAGGGCGGCGGATAATTTTTTCAGCATGACGTTTAAGTCTCCCGGTTTGAAGTTTGTTGAAAGATTGCGGACCGGCTGCGCGGCCCTTGGAAAACCATTGGATAGTCGTTTTGCGCGAGGGCGGATTTTAAGGCATTGCCTCGGCCACCTGGGGCTCCGGCGGGGCCACCGGCGCCGACCACTCCGGCTCGCTTTGCGCCCACTCCTTGATGAAGTCGAGCAGGGCGCGCACCCGCGTCGGCAGCTTTTGCCGGGCGGAATAGATTACGTAGATGTCGAGTTCGGTCGGCTCCCAGTCGGGCAGCACCACCACCAGGCGGCCGGCGGCAAGGTCGTCGGCCACCATGTAGTAGGGGTGCACCGAGATACCGTGGCCCAGCACGGCGGCGTTCTGCAGGGTGTCGCCGAAATTCGAGCACACGCTGCCGCGCACGCGGATCGAGGCGCGCCCCTCCGGGCCGGAAAAGCGCCAGATGTTGGTGGGAAACTTCAGCGTGTGCACCAGGCAGTTGTGCTGCGCCAGTTCCTGCACCGTGCGCGGCGCGCCGACGCGCTTGAGATAGGCGGGCGAAGCGACCAGCACCTGCGGCGCCTTCATCAGGAGCTGGGCGCGGTAACTCGCGTCTTCCAGCGCCGGGGCGATGCGCACGGAGAGGTCCAGGCCTTCGCTCACCAGGTTGGCGCGGCCGTCGTCCAGCGAGAGGAACACTTGAATATCGGGGTGCTGCTCGGCGAAGCGCGTCACCACCGGCAGCAGATGGCGCGCGCCGAAGGAAGGCGGGGTGCCGACGCGGATCACCCCGCGCGGCTCGGAGACCGAGTTGCGCACGTCGGCCTCGATCTCCTCGTAACGCTCGATCAGCATCAGGCCGTTTTCCAGCACCCGCAGGCCGGCTTCGGTCAGGTTGACCTGCTTGGTGGTGCGCTGGAGCAATTGCGCGCCGATCGACTCTTCCAGCCAGGCCACGTGCTTGGAGACGGCGGCGCGCGACATGCCCAGGCGCGCCGCCGCTTCAGCAAAACTGCTGTTGCGCGCCACCTCGGAAAAAATCTTCAGGCAATGCAGCCGGTCCACGTCCTGGCCACTCCTCTTGTGTTGTGCTATCCCGCAAGCCGATTAAGCAGGCTCCGGCCAATCGCATCATTGTTTCGAAATCGGAAACTATTATTTTGCGCAAAGCGCCTAGCCGGGCCTCCGCGGAGCCGCTATATTGTAGTGAGCCGTCGCGCTGAAGTAAACCCGCGCGGGGGAGCTTGCGCAAACCCGGCAAGCCCGGAAAGTTTGATGGTGAATCAGCCATTTTCCGCCGGTTATTTCCATTCTGGAACTTATGGGCAGGATCATCCCGGCTGCTTTGGGGTGCCGTGCAAAGCGCGCGGCCGGATAAATAAAGACGAGGAGACCAGGCATGCAGGCAGCTCCAACCGGCCAGGCGCTGGGCGCCACCATTACCGGCATCGACCTCGGCCAGCCCTTGCGCGCGGAACAGCGCGACCAGCTGATCGCCTGGGCCGGGCAATACGGCGTGCTCAATTTTCCCGACCAGCGCCTGACGCCGCGCCAGTTGCGCGACTTCAGCGCCAACTTCGGCGCGCTCGAAGTCAATGTCGCCACCCTGGGCCAGAAAATCGAGCTGCCGGAAGTGATGACGCTGTCCAACATCGTCGAGAACGGCAAGCCGATTGGCCTCTCGGATGCCGGCCAGAGCTGGCACACCGACATGTCCTACTCCTCGATGATCGCCTTCGCCAACTTTCTCTACGGCATCGAGATTCCGATGCGCAACGGCGAGCCGCTGGGTAACACCGAGTTCTGCAACATGCACGCCGCCTACGCAGGGCTGCCGGCCGCGCTCAAGCAACAGCTCGAAGGCATGACCATCACCCACGACTTCAACAAGTTCTGGGAAATGATGCGCAGCCGCGAGGGCAGCAAGCGCGCGCCGCTGACCGAGGCGCAGCGCCGCGCCAAGCCGCCGGTGGCGCACCCGGTATTTCTCACCCACCCGGTCACCGGCAAAAAAGTGCTGTACGCCAACCCCGGCTATTCGATGCGCATCAACGAACTGGAGGAGGCCGAAAGCGCGCGCATTCTCGACTTCCTGTTCGAGCATCAGGTGCGCCCGGAGTATCGCTACGCTTACCGCTGGAAGCACGGCAGCGTGCTGATGTGGGACAACATCGGCACCATCCACAACGCGGTGGCCGACTATGGGCCGGGCGAGCGCCGCCTGATCAAGCGCTGCCAGGTGGCGGCGACGCGGTTTTTCCAGGCGGGCACCCCAGCGGGCATGGCCGGGTCGTATACCGACGCCGGCATGGCGGAGGCTTCATGAAACTGGTCAGCTACCTGCTCACCTCCGGTGACGCCGCCGTCGGCGCGGTGCTGGACGGCCGCGTGCTGCGTATCGACGACCTGATCGCCGCGCTCGAGATTCCCGCCGCCGTGCTGGGCGAATATCGCCAGCGCGGCCAGGCCGTGCCCGCCGGCGGCATGCTGCGCCTGCTGGCCGCCGGCCCGCTGGCGCACACCGCGCTCACCGCTGCCTTGCGCCAGGCCCCGGCCAGCCTCGTCGCGGCCGCACCGCTGCTGCAACAGGTGCAACTGCAGGCGCCGGTGCCGCGCCCGGGCAAGATCATGGCGGTGGGGCGCAACTATGCCGACCACGCCAAGGAAACCGGTGTCGACCCTTTCGAGAAGCCGCGCATCATCGGCAAAATGCCCTCTTCGGTGCTGGCACCGGGCGTGGCGGTGGTCAAACCGGCGGCGGTGCACAAGCTCGACTTCGAGGTCGAGCTGGCGGCGGTGATCGGCAGCCATGCGCACCTGGTGCCGCGCGAACGCGCGCTCGATCACGTCGCGGGATATACGGTGCTCAACGACGTCAGCGCGCGCGAGTTCCAGTTCGACGTGTCGCCGCCGCAGACCACCTTCGCCAAGAGCATGGACGGCTTTTGCCCGATGGGCCCGTGGATGGTGACGCGCGACGAGGTGCCCGACCCGCAATCGCTCACCGTGCGCCTGTGGCTCAATGGCGAACTGATGCAGGAAGGCCATACGAAGGACATGCTGTTCCCGCTGGACTTCCTGATTTCCTACCTGTCGCAATACATGACCCTGGAACCCGGCGACATCATCGCCACCGGCACGCCCGCGGGCATCGGCGCCTTTCGCAAGCCGCCGCTGTGGCTCAAGGCCGGCGATGCGCTGAAGCTCGAATGCAGCGGCGTCGGCGTCCTGGAGCACGGCATCGCCTGAATCACGCAGCATCGCTAAACAAAACCATCCCGAAAAAGGAGGAGACATGTCGTTGAACAGATTGCGCGCTGCCCTCGGCGCGCTCGCCATGCTGGCCGCGCTCGGCGCCGGCCATACCGCGCAGGCACAGGGTTTTCCCAACAAGCCACTGCGCATCCTGGTCGGCTTTGCCGCCGGCGGGCCCACCGACGTGATCGCGCGCGTGCTGGCGCAGGAGATGACGCAGTCGCTGGGCCAGTCGGTGTTCGTCGAAAACCGCACCGGGGCGAACTCGCTGATCGCCACCGAGGCGGTGGCGCACTCCGCGCCCGACGGCTACACCCTGCTGTTCGCCTCGCTGTCGCACAACGTCAATCCGCTGCTGATGAAAAGGACCGGCTACGACCCGCTGGGCGATTTCGCGCCGATCTCCCTGACCGCCACCTTGCCGATGGTGGTGGTGGTGGGCAGCGGCTCGCCGGCCAATTCGGTGAAGGACCTGGTGGCGGCGGCCAAGGCCGACCCCGGCAAGATCAGCTTCGGCTCCGCCGGCAACGGCGGCTCGGCGCACCTGGCGGGTGCGCTGCTGCAGGTGCAGTCCGGCGCGCAGTTCACCCACGTGCCGTTCCGCGGCAACGCGCCGGCACTGACCGATGTGATCGCCGGCAATGTCAGCTTCATGTTCTACCCGATCATCGGCATCGCCGACTTCATGAACCAGAAGCGGGTCAAGGTGCTGGCGGTCGGCACCCCCGTACGTCACCCCGACTTTCCCGGCGTGCCGACCATGCTGGAACTCGGCTACAAGGGCTTCGACGAAACCGCGCCCTGGGTCGGCATGCTGGCGCCGGCCGGCACACCGGTGCCGGTGGTGCAAAAAATTCACGACGCGATGATCGCCGCGCTGGCCAAGCCGGAAACCCGGGAACGCCTGCGCAGCCTCGGCGCCGTCATCGTCGCCGACAATCCCGCCGAATTCCGCGCCTTCCTGGTGAAGGACAAGGAACGCTGGCAGCAGGTGATCAAGGCGGCGAACATCCAGCCGGAATAAGCGCCGGCAGGGGAACGCGGGGGCCGGGCCAGGGTCACATCCATTCCCGGTCCGCGCGGCGTAACAAGAGGATGAAGCCTTCCTTTCCCCCGATGCACAAAACCCTGTCGCTGGCTGTCCTCGCGGTCACTGCCTTCCTGCTGGCGGCCTGCTCGCCGCTGCCACTGCTCAACAGCCTGGTGCCGGCCAAGACCTATCAGGTGACGCACGACATCGCCTACGGCACCGGGCCGCGCCAGCAGCTCGACGTCTATGTACCCGCCGGATTGGCGCCGGACGCCAAGGCCCCGGTGGTGGTCTTTTTTTACGGCGGCAACTGGGACGCCGGCCGCCGCAGCGACTACCTGTTCGCCGGCGAAGCCTTCGCCAGCCAGGGCATGGTGACGGTGGTGGCCGATTACCGGCTGTATCCGCAAGTCCGCTACCCGGCGTTCATCGAAGACAGCGCCGCCGCCTTCGCCTGGACCCGCAACAACGCGGCACGCTTCGGCGGCGACCCGCAGCAGATCTATGTCGCCGGCCACTCCGCCGGCGCCTACAACGCCGCCATGCTGGCCTTCGATCCCGAATACCTGAAGGCCGCCGGCGTCGACCCGCGCGCGGTCAAGGGCTTCATCGGCCTGGCCGGTCCCTACGACTTCCTGCCCTTGCACAGCGCCGAACTGCGGACGATTTTCGGCGGCCCGGACACCTCGCCGCTGACGCAGCCGATCACCTATGTCGGCCACGGCAACCCGACGCCGCGCAGCCTGCTGCTCACCGGTGCGAAGGACAAGACAGTGGACCCCGGCAACAGCGCGCGCCTGGCGCAAAGCCTGCGCGCCGCCGGCGGCGAAGTCGAGCAGATCGTCTACCCCGACCTCAGCCATAGCGGCATCCTGGGCGCGCTGGCGGCGCCGCTGCGCAGCCACTACGGCCCGGTGTTGCAGGACATCACGGCTTTCATCCGGCAGGACCCCGCTACGCACTCCCGGGCGGCCGCGCAAAAATAACCGGTGGTCCGGCGCCTGCCGCAACCGTGGGCGCCGGTGCGCCGGCTTGGGGTATATTGCCATTCAGGCAAACGCGGCATGACGCGGATTGCCCAACGCCGGCCCAGACCGGATTCAGGGAGAAGCTGCCATGGGCTGCCATGGAAGGTGCGCGCGCGTGATTTTGCTGGCCCTGGCCTTTTGCGCCGGCACGCCGGCGCGCGCCGAATCGGGCTCCCAGCCGCGCGCCAAACTCGACCTGTCCCTGTTTCGCGCCGCTTCCTGTGAAGCCCTGGCCAGCGAATTCGCCGCCACGGGCGATGTCAACCCCGCGGCCCTGACGGAAATGCGCCGCAGCGACAGCACCAGCCCGGAATCCGGAAATCACGAGATTGCCGCCCTGGCGGCCTCCGGCCCGCGCGGCGGCCGCGCAAGCCAAAGCGGCGACGAAAATGCGGCGCTGGCCGAACTGGCCGCCTACCGGCAGGCCATCGTGATTGTCGCGGCGGAAAAAAAATGTGCGCTGCCGGGGTCCGGACCCGGGCCCGGCGCGGCGGCGCATTGAGCAGCCACGCGGGCGAGCGACACAGGATTCGGCAGGGAGGGGATGTCGAATCCCGGACTTCGGGGGCAAACGTAGGACGCGCAGCGGGGCCGCGCGTCCGTCAGATCAGGATCAGCCTTCGGTCTTCAGGCGGATGTCGTTCTTCACCGACACCACGCCCTTGACGCCGCGCGCGATTTCGCCGGCGCGGCGGATTTCATCACGCGAGTCGGAGAAGCCGGCGAGCTGCACCACGCCCTTGAAGGTTTCCACCGAAATATCGCGGCCCTTGACGCCCTTGGTGGCGACGAATTCGGATTTGACCTTGGTGGTGATCCAGGCGTCATCCACGTGTTCGCCGGTGCTTTCCTTGGTCGGCGAGCCGGCGCAGGCGGCCAGGGTCGAGGTACCGACGACGGTGCAGGCGATCATCAGCGGAGTCAGATATTTGGCGATGGTGGTTTTCATGTGCTTTCCTTTATTGGCTGGTCGTCGGCCCCGCGCGCATCCCTTCAAGGGAGTGCGCCACAGGTACCGCGATGGCGTAGACAATACCGGGCACGCAGGGGAGCGCCCGTCGGAACGCTGCTGAAAGCCGTGTAGGAATCCGCTGATCGCACTAGCGCGCGCAGGACGGCGCCGCGTACGCCTGATTGAGCAGGCGCGCCAGGCGCAGGCCTGCCAGACCGAGCTGGCGGTCGACCATCGGCAACGCACGTTCGTAATATTCGTCGCCGAGCCGGTGATCGGCGGGGAGCATGTTCCAGGCGATTTGCGCCTGCGCATGGCTGGCAGCGGCCCAATCCGCCGGGCTGCCGCCATCCACGCCTTGCGCCTGCGGGCTCGCCAGCCAGCCCAGTTCCAGGCGATCGACATAAGCACCCCAGCTCCAGGCCGTGCTGGTAATCAGGTTGCTGTCCCAGGCGGCATGCAGGTTGGTGGCAATGCTTTTCGGCGCGCACCTGGGTCCGCATGTCAGGCCGCGCCAGGTCACCGTGACGGCCACGCCGTTGCCGCCGCGCGCCTCCTTGAGCGCGTGCAGGGGTTGATGGATATCGCCGACGAAGTGCACGGCGAAGCGCAATGCTTCGTGCGCTTGCTCGCCGCGGGCGCAGGGCAATTCGCCTTTCAGGCGCTCCAGTTCGGCCACCACGCAGTCGCCGCGTTGCGGGTCGG
>DATAZV010000259.1:0-12067 GCA_036271855.1 Burkholderiales bacterium | reverse complement strand
ACCAGCCGCAGCGAATGGCTGTCGGTGGCCTGCCTGCGCCTGGCCGCCCTGTTCTGCCGCAGCCGCCAGGACCTGGACTTGCCCGATGTTCGCCTGTCGCTCAACAGCGATAAGCTGGTGCTCGACATCGAGCAGGCCTGGCTGCGCCAGCACCCGCTGACCGAGTATTCGCTGAACCAGGAAATCAAGCACTGGCAGGGCCTGGGTGAGGCGCGCCCCTTCAGCTTCGAACTGGCACAGCCCGAGACTATCGCCGCTTAAACGCATGTTTCGCGGCAGTGACACACGGCTGTCATCGGCCGGACCAACCATGCCGGATTTCCCGCATCCTTCAAGGAGAACGCATGCCTTTGTCCCGCCGCCGCTTTCTACAGACCTCCTCCGCGCTCGCGCTGCCGCTGATCGGGCCATCCGCCTTCGGCCAGGCGCCAGCCATCGTCACTTCCGAGCGCGCCCGCCCGCAGATCCTTTCCGGCGTGCAGTCGGGCGACGTGGGCGCCGGCCGCGGCATCGTCTGGAGCCGCAGCGACCGCGCGGCGCGCATGTGGGTCGAATGGTCCACCACTTCTTCCTTCAGCAACGCGCAGCGCATCCGCGGCCCCTACGCGCTGGAAGACACCGACTACACCGCGCGCCTGGACCTGACCGGCCTGCCCGCCGGCCAGGACATTTTCTATCGTGTCAGCTTTGAAGACCTGCAAGGCGGCGCCCTCTCCACCCCGATGCCCGGCCACTTCCGCACCCCGCCCACCGGCCGCCGCGACATCCGCTTTGCCTGGAGCGGCGACACCTGCGGCCAGGGCTGGGGCATCAACGAACTAGCCGGCGGAATGAAGTGCTACGAAACCATCCGCGCGCAAAACCCGGACTTTTTCATCCACAGCGGCGACACCATCTATGCCGACGGCGTGGTGCAGGCGGAAGTGAAAATGCCCGACGGCAGCGTGTGGAAAAACCTCACCACCGAGGAAAAATCCAAAGTCGCCGAAACCCTCAACGACTATCGCGGCAACCATCGCTACAACCTGATGGACGCCAACGTACGCCGCTTCAACAGCGAGATCGCGCAAATCTGGCAATGGGACGACCACGAGGTACTGAACAACTACTCGCCGACCAAGGACCTCTCCAAGGACGCGCGCTATCACGAGAAAAACATCGCCCTGCTGGCCGCGCACGGCCAGCGCGCCTTCATGGAATACGGCCCGCTGCGCCCGCATGGCGCCGACGAGTCCGGCCGGGTGTACAGGCAATTCTCCTATGGCCCCCTGCTCGACGTGTTCGTGGTCGACATGCGCAGCTATCGCGGCGGCAACAGCTACAACCGCCAGGGCGAAATCAATACCGAGTCGGCCTATCTCGGCGCCACGCAGATCGCCTGGCTGACCAAGGCGCTGAAAGCATCGAAGGCGACCTGGAAAGTGATCGCCGCCGACATGCCCATCGGCCTCTTGGTGGACGACGGCAAGGATGCGCAAGGCCGCCCGATGTTCGAGGCCATCGCCAACGGCGACGGCCCGGCACTGGGCCGCGAACTGGAAATCGCCCAGGTGCTCAAATTCATCAAGCACAACCAGGTACGCAACACCGTCTGGCTCACCGCCGACGTGCACTACACCGCCGCGCACTATTACAACCCGGCGCGCGCCCAGTTCACCGACTTCGACCCGTTCTGGGAGTTCGTCTCCGGGCCGCTGCACGCCGGCACCTTCGGCCCGAACCCGCTGGACAACACCTTCGGCCCCGAACTCAAGTTCATCAAGGCGCCCGCCGCCGGCCAGTCCAACCTGCCGCCTTCCGCCGACATGCAATTCTTCGGCGAAGTCGCCATCGACGCCAAAACCGCCGCGATGAAGGTGATGCTCAAGGACTGGAACAACGTCACGCTATGGACCCAGGAACTGGCGCCCAGGCATGCTTGAGGCCGCCCGCCTTGCGACACCCTAGATTTTTCGTCGCTTTTTAATCAAAAAAATCACCGGCCTCATTTACATAAATGAGGCCGGTGATTTTTTGCTTTGCGGTCCGCTCAAAGCGGCGCTTTCTTTATAAGAAAGCGCCGGCTTTTGCGGTGCGTCATTTCAGGGCGTTGAGCCCGAAATGCCTGGCGTATTTCGGGTTCATTTCCTTCATCGGCAGGAAAATGAACAGGTCGGCGCTGTTGAAGTCGGGGTCCCAGGCCGGCGGCCCGCCGATCTTCGCGCCCAGGCGCAGGTAACCCTTGATCAGGGCCGGCACCACCAGCGCGTCCGGGGTGCGCAGCTTTTCCCACGGCAATTCCACCCGCGGGAAGACGCGGTATTCCGGCGCGACGAATTGCTCGGGCTTGAGCGAGGCATACAGGTTGGCCGCGCCGTGCCCGCCGTCGCGCAGCGCCACGCTGGCGCAGCCGATCAGGTACTGGTAGCCCTGGCGGTGCACGTAGCGGGTCACCCCCGCCCACAGAGCCATGATCACCTGGCCGTTGCGGTGGTCGCGGTGCACGCAGGAGCGGCCCGCCTCCACCGTGCAGTTGCGCAGGTGCGCCAGGCGCGATATGTCGAATTCGCTCTCGCAATACAGGCGGCCGATGCGCCGCGCGTTTTCCGGCAGCAGCATGCGATAAGTACCCACTACCTTGCCGTCGGCCTCGCTGCGCACCAGCAGGTGCTCGCAATACTTGTCGAATTCATCGACGTCGTAGCCGGCTTGGCCGGCTTTCGGCTCGCTCGCCAGCTTGGCGCCCATTTCCTCGGCGAACACCTTGTAGCGCAGGCGCTGCGCCTCGGCGATCTCCGACGCGCTGGACGCCAGGGAGAGCGTGTAACCTGCCGCGGCCTTCCGTTCAAACCGGGCTTTTGGCTCGGGTTTTTCGGAAGCGGAATCGATCGTGACCAATTCCTGCAGCCAGGGATGTGTCTTCATGCGCACTCCTTTTCTTTTTGGCCCATGCCGCCTGCATCCTGCCCAGCCAGCATGACCGATCGGTGAAGCGTCCGTGAAGCTTTGATAACAAACAACAAAAACGCCACCGTCATACTGTTATTGTGCCATACCTCGGCCTCCCCGCCGGGTCGGGCGGGGCTGGCCGGGGCAGGCTCCGCAGCGGCGCCTGGGCCGGCCCGGCCTGTCCTTGTTACATGGCGAATTCGGGTGACCAGACCGCGCGCAGCACCGTGCGAGCCTCGTCTTCCCGGGTACGGGCGGTGAACCACCAGATGGCGCTCTTTTTGATGCTCCAACCGTCCTCCGCCCCGGAAAGCAGCAAGGCCGCCACCTGACCCAGGGTGGGCTGGTGGCCGACCACCAGCACCGTTCCCGAGGCTTTTCCGTTGGCGTCGCTGCCCTGCGGCCAGTCCACCGCCGCCAGCAGGTCGGCGACGTTCTTGTCCGGCGCCAGGGCGGCGGCGGTCTCGAAATCCAGGGTCAGGGCCTGCGCGGTCTGCTGGGCGCGCACCGCCGGGCTGACCAGGATGCGCGCCCCCTGCGGCAGGTTGGCGTGCAGCCAGGCCGCCGCCAGCGTGGCTTGTTTCAGGCCGCGCTTGGTGATGGCGCGCTTCAGGTCGTTCCTGCCTTCTTCTGCTTCGGCATGGCGCCAAAGGATCAGGTTCATCCACTACTCCTCGGGTTGGGACCGCGCGGTTATACCGGCCACAGGTGACAGCGCGGTGAATGCGGGTTCCCGGTGCCTGCGTCATTGGTCCCTCCTCATTTCATCCTTATTCATCCCGCTGTCACGCGCCGATCTTACCTTTGCGCCTCCAACGGAAGGGCCGGCCCTGGGACGCAAATGAGGGCCGCATTGAAGAAAACAAACACTTTTATGCAAAGTTTCATCAGGGGAGTCGGCATGCTGGCGCTGGCCGCCGCGTGCGCGGGCGCGCGCGCCGCCGGCAATGAGATCGTGGTGGGGGAAATCGTCGACCAGTCGCCGGCCTGGATCGAGGCCGGACGCGACTATGTGGCCGGGGCGAAGACCTATTTCGACCTGGTCAACAGCGAGGGCGGGATCAACGGCCGCAAGATCGTCCACCTGGTGAAGGACGGCGGCGGCAAGCCGGCGGAGGTCGCCCGGGTGGCCGGCGAGATGCTCGGCGAGGGCCACATCGACGTGCTGTTCGGCGCCATCGGCGACGCCACCATGAAAAACCTGTCCGATACACGGATCGCCGAAAAGCAGAACGTGGTGGTGTTCGCCCCGCTCACCGGCCTGGCCGGGCAGCGCCAGATCCGCACCATGCGCGCCAGCTATGCCGAGGAGGCACAAAGCCTGGTGCGCTATTTCAGCGGCCTCGGCCTGACCTCTTTTTGCGTGGTCGCCACGCCGGGGGATGCCCAGAAGGCCAGCCTGGCCGCGGTGCGCGCGGCGGTGGCGGCGATCGGCCGCAAGCTCAGTTGCGAGGCAAGCCTGGCGGAAATCGGCGGCGATGCCCGCCAGACGGCGGAAATCGTGCGGGCGGCGCGGCCGCAGGCGGTGTTCGTCCTGGGCGACACCGCGGTAGTGGGCAATTTCGTGCGTGAATTTCCCTTCAAGCGGCTGGGCATCACCGTCGGCGCCCTGTCCCTGGTCAACAGCACCGCCCTGCTCGAACTCGCCGGGCCGGAAGCGGTGCGCGGGGTGGTGATCACCCAGGTGGTGCCGACCCCGCAAAAGGAGTCGGTGCCGGTGGTGCGCGAGCACGTGCGGGCGATGAAGAAGTTCCGCGACGAGCCCCCCTCGCAACTGACGCTCGAAGGCTTCATCGCCGCCAAGACCATGGTCGAGGCCTTGCGCCGCGGGCTGGCGGCAAAAAGCGTGCGGCGCGAGGACGTCAGCACCGCGCTGATGGCCATTCCGGAGGCCACCCTGTCCGAACTGGGCCGCGATTACGCCACCTCCAATACGGGAGGGACGCGCCTGATCGACGTCACCATGGTGGGAGGTGACGGACGACTGATCCAGTAGCCGGCCTGCATGCGCCGCGGGCCGCGCCCA
Source organism: Burkholderiales bacterium (assembly GCA_036271855.1). Taxonomy (GTDB): domain Bacteria; phylum Pseudomonadota; class Gammaproteobacteria; order Burkholderiales; family JAEUOS01; genus JAQGMJ01. The sequence goes on along the minus strand of DATAZV010000259.1, from coordinate 7,113 downwards.
TAGCAAACCGCAGGCCCGCCAATCGGGCCCTTGTCACACAGGTGAAATATTGGCGTCATAAAGTGCCCATCAGTCGAAAAAAGAACCCACAAGCAGTTGAAAAACAAAACGAATTACCAGCCGTTTCAATTAGATAAGGACTAAATCCATGCTGAAAACGACCCTCAGGATCGCCGGCGCCGTAGTTATGACTGCGGCCGCCGGCATGTTTGCCCTCAACGCAATGGCCGCCGACATCACCGGCGCCGGCGCCACCTTCCCCTACCCGATCTACGCCAAGTGGGCCGACGCCTACAAGAAGGCTTCGGGCAACGGCCTGAACTACCAATCCATCGGTTCCGGCGGCGGCATCAAGCAGATCACCGCCAAGACCGTTGATTTCGGCGCTTCCGACATGCCCCTGCCCGCCGAAGAGTTGGACAAGGCCGGGCTGATGCAGTTTCCGGCCATCATGGGCGGCAACGTCCCGGTATACAACCTGAAGGAAGTCAAGTCGGGCGAACTGAAGTTCACCGGCGAGCTGCTGGCGCAGATCTACCTGGGCAAGATCACCAAGTGGAACGACGCGGCGATCAAGGCGCTGAACCCTAGCGCCAAGCTCCCCGATGAGGCCATCTCGGTGGTGCATCGTTCGGACGGCTCCGGCACCACCTTCATCTGGACCAACTACCTGTCCAAGGTTTCCCCGGACTGGAAGTCGGCCGTCGGTGAAGGCACTTCCGTGAAGTGGCCCACCGGCGTGGGCGGCAAGGGCAATGAAGGCGTGGCCTCCTACGTGCAGCGCATCAACGGCGCCATCGGCTACGTCGAGTACGCGTATGCCAAGCAGAACAAGCTTTCCTACGGCTCGGTGAAAAACAAGGACGGCCAGTTCGTCATGCCCGACGACGAGACCTTCAAGTCCGCCGCCGCCGGCGCCGACTGGAACGCCCCCGGCATGTACCAGATCCTGACCGACCAGCCCGGTAAGAACAGCTGGCCGATCACCGGTGCCTCCTTCATCCTGATGCACAAGATCCAGGACAACGTCGCCAATGCGAAGGAAGTGCTGAAGTTCTTCGACTGGTCGTTCAAGAACGGCGGCACGATGGCGGCCGACCTCGACTACGTGCCGATGCCCGACGCCGTGGTGAAGATCATCCAGGCTTCGTGGAAGAGCAAGATCAAGGACGCTTCCGGCAAGACTGTTTACTAAAGAAACAAACCGGTCCCTTCAGCAAAGGGACCGGTGATAGCGCGGCAAGCTGCGTGGCAACCCTTCGTTTTACTGCATCACGGCGGGGCATCGCCCCTGCCCTCCTCCTTCTCCCCATGAATACTGCGACCCTGCCGATCTCCGAAACCCGCAAGCCAGTGGAATCCAAATCGACCACCCTGCCGCCGGCCCCGCGCGAGCGCCGCGGCGCGGCCTTTGCGGATGCCTTGTTTGCGGGGGTTACCCGACTGGCCGCCCTGCTGGTGTTCAGCCTCTTGGCGGCGATCATGTTTTCGCTGGTGGCCGGCAGCGGCATGTCGATCATGCACTTCGGCCCGGCTTTCCTGTGGAATGCGGAATGGGACCCGGTGCAGCAGGATTTCGGCGCCCTGGTGCCGATCATCGGCACCCTGGTGACGGCGCTGATCGCGATGGTGATCGCAGTGCCGGTGAGCTTCGGCATCGCCCTGTTCCTCACCGAGCTGTCGCCGAAGTGGCTGAAGCGCCCGCTGGGCACGGCGATTGAATTGCTGGCGGCGATTCCCTCCATCATCTACGGCATGTGGGGCCTGTTCGTCTTCGCCCCGCTGTTTTCCGAGTATGTGCAGCCGCTGTTCATCAAGACTTTCGGCGCGATTCCCTTTGTCGGCCTGCTGTTCGGCGGCCCGCCGATGGGCATCGGCATGTTCACCGCCGGGCTGATCCTTTCCATCATGGTGATTCCGTTTGTCACCGCGGTGATGCGCGATGTGTTCGACCTGGTGCCGCCGATGCTCAAAGAGTCGGCCTACGGCCTGGGCGGCACCACCTGGGAAGTGATGTACCAGGTGGTATTGCCCTACACCAAAGTGGGCGTGGTCGGCGGCGTGATGCTGGGCCTGGGCCGCGCGCTGGGCGAGACCATGGCCGTCACCTTCGTGATCGGCAATGCGCACCAGTTGAGCCCTTCGATTTTCGCGCCGGGCAACTCGATCGCCTCTGCCCTGGCCAACGAGTTCACCGAAGCCGTCGGCGATCTCTACACCTCGGCGCTGATCGAGCTGGGCCTGATCCTGTTCCTCATCACCATCGTCGTGCTGGGCTTTTCCAAGTGGATGCTGTCGCGCCTGGCGCGCCAGGAAGGAGCGCGCGCATGAGCGCCGTCCTCAACCCGATTTCGCAGGGCAACCCGATCTATCGCGCGCGCAAGCGCAAGAACCAGGTGCTGATGGGCGTCTCGCTGGCGATGCTGGTGTATGGCCTGGTGTGGCTGGTGTGGATCATCGCCACCCTGCTGTGGGAAGGCGCCAGCGCGCTGCGGCCCTCGCTGCTGACGGAAATGACGCCGCCGCCCGGAGGCAAGGGCGGCCTGGCCAACGCGATCTACGGCAGCCTGCTGATGGTCGGCGCCGGCACGGTGATCGGCACGCCGATCGGCATCCTTGCCGGCACCTATCTGGCCGAGTTCGGCCGCGGTTCCTGGCTGGCCTCCTCCACGCGCTTTTTGAACGACATGCTGCTGTCGGCCCCCTCGATCATCATCGGGCTGTTCGTCTACACGGTTTACGTGGCGCAAGTGAAGCACTTCTCCGGCTGGGCCGGCGCCTTCGCCCTCGCCCTGATCGTCATTCCGGTGGTGGTGCGCACCACCGACGACATGCTCAAGCTGGTGCCGAATTCGGTGCGCGAAGCCGCCATCGCGCTGGGCTGCCCGATGTGGAAAATGGTCACCATGGTGTGCTACCGCGCGGCGCGCGCGGGCATCATGACCGGCGTACTGCTGGCGGTAGCCCGGGTCTCCGGCGAGACCGCGCCGCTGCTGTTCACGGCGCTGAACAACCAGTTTTTTTCCAACAACATGAACGCGCCGATGGCCAACCTGCCGGTGGTGATCTTCCAGTTCGCCATGAGCCCGTACGAGGACTGGCAGCACCTGGCCTGGGGCGGCGCGGCCCTGATTACCGCCGCGGTGCTGTTGCTCAACATCATCGCCCGATTCATCCTTTCGCGTTCCAAATAAGCCATGACCACCGATACCGCGGTTGCCGAAAAACTGCCGTCCAAGCTGCAGGTCAATGACCTGAATTTCTACTACGGCGGCTACCATGCCCTGAAGAACGTGTCGCTGTCGATCCCGGAGAATTGCGTCACCGCTTTCATCGGGCCTTCCGGCTGCGGCAAGTCGACCTTGCTGCGCACCTTCAACCGAATGTTCGAGCTGTATCCCGAGCAGCGCGCCGAAGGCCAGATCATGATGAACGGCGAGAACCTTTTGACGACCACCATGGACGTCGGCCTGCTGCGCGCGCAGATCGGCATGGTGTTCCAGAAGCCGACGCCGTTCCCGATGTCGATCTACGACAACATCGCCTTCGGCATCAAGCTGTTCGAAAATCTCAACCGCACCGAGATGGAAGATCGCGTCGAGTGGGCGCTGACCAAGGCGGCGCTGTGGAACGAGGTGAAGGACAAGTTGAAGCAGTCGGGCAACGGCCTCTCCGGCGGACAGCAACAGCGCCTGTGCATCGCCCGCGCCATCGCCATCAAGCCGCAGGTGCTGCTGATGGACGAGCCCTGCTCGGCGCTGGACCCGATTTCCACCGGCTACATCGAAGAGCTGATCACCGAGCTGAAGAAGGATTACACGGTGGTGATCGTCACCCACAACATGCAGCAGGCGGCGCGCGCCTCGGACTTCACCGCCTACATGTACCTGGGCGAGCTGATCGAGTTCGGCAAGACCGACGACATTTTCGTGCAGCCGAAGAAAAAGCAGACCGAGGATTACATCACCGGCCGCTTCGGTTGATCACCAGGAGATAGAGCACCATGGTCAAGGAACATCTTTCAACGCAATACGACGCCGACCTCGAAGAGATCCGCACCCGCATGCTGCAAATGGGCGGACTGGTCGAGGAGCAGGTGAGCAGCGCGCTGGCCGGCTATACCGACGGCAGCTCGCCCCTGCTGGACCGGGTCAAGGCGACCGAGGAGCGGGTCAACCAGCTGGAGATCGAGCTGGACGACCGCTGCACCCACCTGATCGCGCGGCGCCAGCCGGCCGCCGGCGACCTGCGCCTGGTGATGGCGGTGGTCAAATCCATCACCGATCTTGAGCGCATCGGCGACGAGGCGGCGAAAATCGCCCGCATCGCCAAGCAGATGCACGAGCGCGGCGTGGTGCACTTGAGCGGCTTTTCCGACGTGCGGGTGGCGGCCAACCTGGCCTCTTCCATGCTCAAGGGGGCGCTGGACGCCTTCGCGCGCATGGACAGCGAGGCGGCGCAGCAGATCGTGATGCAGGACAAGCACATCGACGCCGAATTCCGCAGCCTGTTGCGCGAGCTGATCACCTTCATGATGGAAGACCCGCGCACGATCTCCACGGCGCTGGACATCGTCTGGATCGCCAAGGCGCTGGAGCGGGTCGGCGACCATGCGAAGAATATCGCCGAATATGTGATCTACGTCGCCAGCGGCACCGACGTGCGCCACTCCCAGGGCCAGCCGGAAAGCACCGCTCTCGGATGACTTTCCAACCGACTCGACCCGCTTGCGGGCTTTGCAGGATAATCACCTCATGAGCCTGGATACGACCCTGCTTCTGGTGGAAGACGAACCGGCAATCCTCGAATTGCTGGAGTTCGCCCTTTCCCCCAAGGGCTACAAGCTGAAAAAAGCGATGGATGCGCAGACCGCGCGCGACCTGATCCGCGAAGCCCTGCCCGACCTGATCATTCTCGACTGGATGATGCCCGGCGAGTCCGGCGTGCAACTGGCGCGCTCGCTGCGCCAGGACACCCGCACCAAGGGCCTGCCGATCATCATGCTCACCGCCAAGGCCGAAGAAGGCGACAAGATCACCGGCCTGGATGCCGGGGCGGACGACTACATCACCAAGCCGTTTTCGCCGCGCGAGCTGGTGGCGCGGGTCAACGCGCTGCTGCGCCGCCGCGCGCCGGAGCATGCGGAAGAGCCGATCGGCTACGGCCAGCTCACCGTCGACCCCTCGCGCTTCGAGGCGCGCGCTGACGGCAAGCTGCTCGACATGGGCGCCACCGAGTTCAAGCTGCTGAAGTTCCTGGTGGCCCACCCGGAGCGCGTATTCTCGCGCGCGCAGCTGCTCGACCAGGTGTGGGGCGACCATTCCTTCATCGAGGAGCGCACGGTGGACGTGCACATCCTGCGCCTGCGCAAGGCACTGGGCACCCACGGCGCCGAATCGCTGGTGCAGACGGTGCGCGGCGCCGGCTATCGGCTGGCGCGCACCAGCGGCGAGTGAGAAGCGGCGATAATTGAGGCTACGCGCCGTTCCGGCGCATTCCCGCACACACATTTGTCGCGCTTCTGGACCCCGGTTGCCTTCCGTTTTGCCGTCATCGGCTTTTGCGCCGCGATGGCGGAATACATTTTCGGCACGCCCTGGGGCTATCTGATCGCCCTGGCCGGGCTGCTGTTGCTGATCGCCTTTCACCTCTACTACCTGCGCCGGGTCGAAACCTGGCTGCAGCGGCCGGACGAAGGCGCGGAACATCCGGAAGACCTGCCGGACGGCTACGGCGCCTGGGAGACGGTGTTTTCCGAATTGCGCCGCGCGCGCCGCCGCGAAGACAAGCGCCGCGACCTGGTGGCCGAGACGCTGAACCGCTTCATCGAGGCATCGAGCGCCCTGCCCGACGGCATCATCATCCTCGACCAGGGCGACCGCATCGAGTGGTGCAACCCTTCGGCCTGCCGCCATTTCGGCATCGACCTGGAACGCGACCAGGGCTACCTGATCGCCAACCTGGTGCGCCAGCCGCCCTTTACCGAATACCTGGTGCGCGCCGACTTCCGCGAGCCGCTGGTGCTGGGTGACCCCACCGGCAAGATGACGCTCTCGGTGCAGATGCTGCCGTTCCAGGAGACGCGGCGCATCGTGCTCTCGCGCGACATCACTCCCTTCGTCAAGGTGGAGACCATGCGCCGCGACTTCATCGCCAACGTCTCGCACGAGCTGCGCACGCCGCTCACCGTGGTCGGCGGCTTCCTCGAGCAGTTGATCGACCAGCCCGAGGTGCAGGGCGAGCAGCGCCAGCGCATCGAAAACCTGATGCTGGAGCAGACCGGGCGCATGCAGCGCCTGATCGAAGATTTGCTCACCCTGTCGAAACTGGAGACCCAGGCCAGCCCGGCGCGCGAAGAGGAGATTCCGGTGCAGTCGGTGCTGGAGACAGTGGCCAGCGAAACCCGCGCCCTGTCCGGCGGGCGCCATACGATTTTGCTCGACACCTTTCCCGTCACCCTGCGCGGCGCCCCCGACGAATTGCGCAGCGTGTTTTCCAACCTGGCGTCGAATGCGGTGCGCTATACGCCGGCCGGCGGCACCATCCGCATCACTTTTTCGCCGCATCCGGAAGGCGCGCAGTACAGCGTGGCCGACACCGGCCCGGGCATCGCCCCCGAGCACCTGCCGCGCCTGACCGAGCGCTTTTACCGCGTCGACAAGTCGCGCTCGCGCGAGACCGGCGGCACCGGCCTGGGCCTGGCGATCGTCAAGCACGTGCTGGCGCGTCACGGCGGGCGCCTGGAGATCGAGAGCGAGATGGGCCAGGGCAGCACCTTTCGCGCCATCCTGCCGGCGGCGCGGCTGACGGTGCAGGGTTCGCGCTAGCGGCGCGGCCGGCGTGGCTTGCGCAAATGAAAAGAGGCCCGCAATGCGGGCCTCTTTTTATCCTGCGTGCTTCACGCCTGGGCAATTACGCCTTGCGCGCCCGCAGTTGCATGGCGCGGCCGGCAGCCAGCACTGAGCCTACCAGGGCCAGATAGGCCACCCAGGACCAGTGCTCGATCGGGTCGATAAGGTCGTCGAGCAGCGGCTCGGCGAGGATCATCTTCACCGCGGTGCCGGCCAACACGGCAGCGCCCGCGTAGATCACCACGGGAAAGCGCTCGATCAG
>DATAZV010000258.1:0-5451 GCA_036271855.1 Burkholderiales bacterium | reverse complement strand
TCCCGCTGGGGAGTAACGACTTTGTTCATATTGCAGCTATTGCGGGCGCTTTTGTGATCGCTGTGCTCGGGATTTATTTATTTCCATCATATGCGGGCAGCACGAGGGCGCTCGTTCCAAAATACGTTTCTTTGGTGCTCGCTGCCGGCGTTGCCCTCTCCGTTTTCCTTGGACAAGGGGCGCTTGAAATGGGCGTGGCACAACGATTCGCTGCCGCCAGTCTGCTCTTGTGGTTCTTTTTGATCGGATGGCGCGGCTATCGTTTCGCAACTGCCCAGCGTGAATAAACTGTTTGGCCAGGAGGTTGCAGATGGAATCTGATGAACAAGCCATCCGTGAGGTGCACGCCATCTGGGTCGAGGCGGCCAAGGAATAAAGGGGCCTGGCTCGATATAATTTCAAGCTTGCGGGTTTAGAAAAAATATTTGAGCCAGATCCCTGATATCTGGAGTTTCGCCAATCTCGGTCGAGTGGATAACATCATCGCAGGGGGAAATTGCGCTCGTGCAAGATCAGAGTCGAATTACCGTCAGCCTGTTTGGTCACGTGGGCACCGGCATGATTGTCGCGTGGCCCTCGGGGATTTTCTATACGAATCAGACCTGCGGGCACGTGTGCCGCCAGCCGGAACTGGAGGGGGTGTTCGTTCCGTTGGGCAACGACGTCGACTTGGAGAGTCGCTTGCTCGGTCCGCAACCTGCACTATACGAATATTTCGCCGGACCGGCGCATGTCGGTTGGGGCGCGGAGCATGGCCTAGACGAGGCGGACGCGCAGGTAATCGAGGCAGCGTTGCATAAAGACCATTCGCTGCGCATCATCACTGTGGACCGCAGCCGCCTGCGGGATTCGCAAGAGGCGTGGGTATATGTCCTGATTGGCGAGCCGGATTTTTCGTTCCCCATGTTCACCGGCATGGGTCCCTATCCAATGGCAGGGGTGTTGACCTGGGTAAACAGCGATTGAAAAGCGTCATGCCTCCGGCGCTGCTTTGACTTACCTCCCGCTCGCGGCTCCTGCAAGTTGCATTTAGTGTCCGAACATCGGAATAAAAAGGGGCCTCAGAGTTCAAGCGTGCTTTACCGGACTCAGTTGCGCGCTGGACAGCACGCGGCTGGTATCGGTGATCCCCATTTTGGCTTCGTCCAGGTTCAGCGCAATCACGGTGAGCGGCCCCTCCTTGAGCGGATTTTTCGGGAGGCCGGAAACTGTCGTCACGCCGCTGCCGGTCTTCATCCTTACCCGGTGGGTCTCGAAACCCTGCTCAGGCGTATGGGTCGAGGAGTGCAGCAGGAGGGGCGATTTGCTGTCCCCGACATCGACGGTGGCGGAGACGACCAGCCGCACATGCACGTCTTTGAAGTCGGGGGAACTTTCGAGGACCCCTTGTTTATAGTCCACGCAGATTTCCAGGCCGTACTGCACACCTCCCACGGCAAAGCGTCCGGTGATGCTGCCCGGGGCAAACAGGAGGAGTTCCTGCTCTTCAATTACCTCCTGGTAGTTGCCGACCTTGTGGTACTTGAGCATGGTTTCGCCGAGGCAGACATAGGCGACGTTTTGCGCGATCTTGGCGTCGCGGTTCTTCAGCAGGTCTTCGGCGCTGGTGTAGGGCGCACCGCTGTGCCCCCACCCTGAAGGATGCCCAGGTCCATATTCCTGCACCGATGGCGTGCCGTCGATCATCGTGCGGAATTGCTGTTTGGCTGTCTGGCGCCGGTCCTCGACCTTTTGCAGCCGGGCGGCGTCCTTATTGACTGCCTCGCGCGCCCCTCCGAGCCGGGGGCGGGCTTGTCCCTGCTGCCCCCGGCCCGCATCATAGGCATTCTTGGTCCAGAGGATGGTGCCCGGGATGATCAGGATGTCGGGATAATTCTTGGCCAGGGCGGTGAGTTTGCCGAGGATGACGCGCTTGACGTCGTGCGAGAAAAACCGGGCATCGGCGTGGCGCTGGTTGGAGAAGAAATACTCGGGTGCAAGGAATACGCACTGATAGGCTGTTGCGGGGGATTTCCCCTGCATGCCCTGGATCATGGTCGAGGCGCGCGCGACGGCGTCGCCGAGGCGGTCTATCTGTTTCTGCGCCTTGTCGATGCCTTTCAGCGCGATGGTTTCCGGCACATCGGTTTCTTCGGTCATGATGGCAGCGTACAGTCGCATGGTGGTTCCTTTCCTGTTTCCTGGGATTCCGATCCGGCTGAGCGAGCTGCCTCAAAAAATGCGCTGCTATGTCCCGCTAAATTAGCATGCAATTATGTGTACAAGATTAAAAAAGCGAAAGAAAAGTTGCAACGAGCGCTAGAGGGCGGAGTCATATCCCGTTGTCATTCGGAATGAAGGGCGATGCCCGAACTTCGCAGGAGAGCCGGTGATCAAACTGTTTGGCAAGGAGGTTGCAGATGGGTGCTGATGAACAAGCCATCCGTGAGGTGCACGCCACCTGGATCGATGCGGTCAACGCCGGCGATCTGGCCCGCTTGCTTGCCTTGATGACGGACGATGTGGTGTTTATGAGTCCGGGCCGGGAGCCATTCGGCCGGGATGGATTTACTGCCGGCTTTTCGGCGGCGCACCAGCAAAACTGGATTCGCTGCGTCAGCGAGCTGGAAGAGGTGGTGGTCGAAGGCGTTGTCGCTTACACACTGTGTCGGGATTCGTTATCCGTGACACCGCGCGCGGGCGGAGAAACGATGAAGCTCGCCGGTCATCGGCTCACCATTTACCGCAAACAACCCGACGGCCGCTGGCTGCTGGCTCGCGATGCCCACACCTTGTCACCAGCGTAGCGGCTGGAAATAAAAAGGCCGCCCTCGCGGGCGGCCTTGCAACGGCTGCGGAAGCTGCTTAGTCAGCCTGCTTGCGCAGGAAGGCCGGGATTTCGTACTTGTCCATCCCTGCTTGCTGCAGCGCCTCGACTTGCGCGCGGCGGTCGGCGCGGCCGGAGCGGAACACCGCCGGGGTTTCGAGCTGGTGGTAGTCGACGCCGGGCTGGTCGAACTGGCCGACGGCAACGACGTTGTTGTCGGTGCCGGTGCGCAGCATCGGCTGCGGCACCAGTTGCGGCTTTTCGGCGCGGCGTGCTTGCGCACGGCCGAGACCGGTGGCGACAACGGTGACGCGCAGCTTTTCGCCCATTTCGGCATCGAACACGGAGCCGAAGATGACGTGGGCGTCCGGGTCGGCGAAGTGCTTGATGGTTTCCATCACTTCGCGCACTTCCTTCATCTTCAGGCTCTTGTTGGCGGTGATGTTGACCAGCACGCCGCGGGCGCCGGTGAGGTCGACGCCTTCGAGCAGCGGGCTGGCGACGGCTTGCTCGGCGGCGATGCGCGCACGGTCGATGCCTTCGGCGTAGGCCGAGCCCATCATGGCCATGCCCATTTCGGCCATCACGGTCTTGACGTCTTCGAAGTCGACGTTGACCAGGCCCGGCTGGTTGATGATTTCGGAGATGCCGGCAACGGCGTTGTGCAGCACGTCATCCGCCGCCTTGAAGGCTTCTTCCATCGACACGTCTTCACCCAGCACGTCCATCAGCTTTTCGTTGAGGATGACGATGAGGGAGTCGACGTGGTTGCCGAGTTCCTGGATGCCGGCTTCGGCCGAGCGCATGCGGCGGCTGCCTTCGAACAGGAAGGGCTTGGTCACCACACCGACGGTGAGGATGCCCATTTCCTTGGCGATCTCGGCCACCACGGGGGCGGCGCCGGTGCCGGTGCCGCCGCCCATGCCGGCGGTGATGAACACCATGTGCGCGCCGGCGAGCGACTCGCGAATGCGCTCATGCTCGGACTCGGCGGATTCCTTGCCGCGTTCCGGGTTGGCGCCCGCGCCCAGGCCGGTGGCGCCGAGCTGGATCTGGGTTTTTGCCAGCGAACGTGCCAGCACTTGTGCGTCGGTATTGGCGGCGATGAAGTCCACCCCCGCCACTTCGCGCGTGATCATGTGGGTGATGGCATTGCCGCCGGCGCCGCCGACGCCCACCACCTTGATGATGGTCCCGCTGGTTTGGGTTTCCACGATTTCAAACATGGTTATCTCCTTAAAGCAAAAATTTGACTGCACCCATTCGGCGGAACTAGAGATTCGGGGATGCTGGCTGCCGAAAGTGCGAAGCGCGTTCGCGCTTTCACCTGCCTACAGCCCCTAATCACCAGATCCGTTACTGCTGAAACTACCAACTCCAAAACAACAACACCGTTACAACGCCAGGCAAGAGCAAAACATTTACTCTCGCGCGCTTAAAAATTGCCCTGGAACCAGGCTTTCATCCGGCCCGCGATATTTTTCAGCGAGCCGGTCTTTTGCATGATGCGGCCGTGATGCGCGCGCTGGGTCATGCCTTCGTAGAGCAGGCCGATGGCGGTGGAGTGACGCGGGCTTTTGACCACGTCGGCCAGGCTGCCTTCGTATTTCGGCGAACCCACGCGCACCGGCATGGAAAACATTTCCTCGCCCAGCTCGATCATTCCCGGCATGGTGGCCGAGCCGCCGGTGAGCACAATGCCGGAGGACAGCAACTCCTCGTAGCCGGACTCACGCAGGCTTTGCTGCACCAGGGAAAACAGCTCCTCGATGCGCGGCTCGATCACCGCCGCCAGCGATTGCCGGCTCATGCTGCGCGGGCCGCGCTCGCCGATGCCGGGCACTTCGATCATTTCGTCGGCGCCGGCCAGGCGCTGCATCGCCACGCCGTGGCGGATCTTGATGTCTTCCGCCTCCGGCGTGGGCGTGCGCAGGGCCATGGCGATGTCGTTGGTGATCTGGTCGCCGGCGATCGGGATCACCGCGGTATGGCGGATCGCGCCTTGCGTGAACACCGCGACATCGGTGGTGCCGCCGCCGATGTCGACCAGGGCCACGCCGAGTTCCTTTTCGTCGTCGGTGAGGCAGGCCAGGCTGGAGGCCAGGGGCTGCAGGATCAGGTCGCCGACTTCCAGGCCACAGCGGCGCACGCACTTGACGATGTTTTGCGCGGCGGAGACGGCGCCGGTGACGATGTGCACCTTGACTTCCAGCCGCATGCCGCTCATGCCCAGGGGCTCACGTACGTCCTCCTGGCCATCGATGATGAACTCTTGCGTGAGGATATGCAAGATTTGCTGGTCGGTGGGGATGTTCACCGCGCGCGCGGTTTCGATCACGCGGTCGATGTCGAACTGGGTGACTTCCTTGTCCTTGATCGCCACCATGCCGTGGGAGTTGAAGCTCTTGATGTGGCTGCCGGCGATGCCGGTGAAGACGCGCGAGATCTTGCAGTCGGCCATCAGCTCGGCCTCCTCCAGTGCGCGCTGGATCGAGTTCACTGTGGTGTCGATGTTGACCACCACGCCCTTTTTCAGGCCCTTGGATTCGTGGCTGCCGGTGCCGATGATCTGCATGCGGCCTTCCGGCGTGACTTCGGCGACCACGGTGACGATCTTCGAGGTGCCGATGTCCAGGCCGACGATC
>DATAZV010000257.1:0-3267 GCA_036271855.1 Burkholderiales bacterium | reverse complement strand
GGCGGGGACCGAGATGGTGATGCCGGGGGACAACATCAAGATCGTGGTGGAGCTGATTGCTCCGATTGCGATGGAGCAGGGGCTGCGTTTTGCGATCCGCGAGGGCGGCAAAACCGTCGGCGCAGGTGTGGTTTCCAAGGTGATTGCGTAACGAGTGTTTCCTAGGGCAGTAGCTCAATTGGCAGAGCGGCGGTCTCCAAAACCGCAGGTTGGGGGTTCGATTCCCTCCTGCCCTGCCACCAATCGGCGGCTCTAGGGAAAGGCTCAGACTTATGGCGGAAGTGCAAACACCCACGGGCGCGTCGGCGAAGGACCACGCGCTCATGACGCTGTCGATTGCCGTGCTGCTGGCCGGCATCGTCGCTTTCTATTGGTTCGACGAGCAGCCGTTGCCGATCCGCACGGCCATGGTGGTGGCCGGCCTGGGCGCTGCCTTCGCGCTCGCATGGTTCAGCTCGTACGGACGTGAGTTTTGGCATTTCGCGCAGGCGGCACGCATCGAGCTGCGCAAGGTCGTTTGGCCGGAGCGTGACGAGACGTTCAAGACCACGATGATGGTGTTCGTGTTCGCCGTGTTGATGGGCGTGTTCTTTTACTTGCTGGATATGGTGTTTACCTACATGACCCGGCTCTTGGGCGGCCAGACCGGCTGACGAATTCGGAGACTCTATGTCCCTGCGATGGTATGTGGTGCACGCCTATTCCAACTTCGAGCACAAAGTGTCGGAGTCGCTCAAGGAGCGTGTGAAGCGCGCCGGCCTGGAGAGCAAGTTCGGCGAGATCCTGGTCCCGACCGAGGAAGTGGTCGAAATGCGCGACGGCCAGAAGCGCAAGTCCGACCGGAAGTTCTTCCCGGGCTACGTGCTCGTGCAGATGGAGATGGACGAGGACACCTGGCACCTGGTCAAGGAAGTGCCCAAGGTGCTCGGCTTCATCGGCGGCACCAGCGACAAGCCGGCGGCCATCACCGACAAGGACGCGATGTCGATTCTGCGCCGCGTCGAAGAGGGCGTGGACAAGCCGAAGCCGAAGGTGCTGTTCGAGCCCGGCGAGGTGGTGCGCGTGACGGACGGACCGTTCAACGACTTCAACGGCGTGGTCGAGTCGGTCAACTATGAGAAGAACCGCCTGCAGGTGGCGGTGCAGATCCTAGGGCGCTCGACGCCGGTGGAGCTGGATTTCTCGCAGGTCGAGAAGGGCTAAATTTTATTCATCGGACGGGGTCGCTTCGACCCCGTTGAAGGTTGCGCGTAAGCGCATTGACAAGGGCCCTCGGTCGGCCCTAACCCGGGGAGTTCTGCGAAAGCGGAACGTTGGTACCCAAAGGAGACAGTTTCGATGGCAAAGAAAGTCACCGGCTATATCAAGCTGCAGATCCCTGCAGGCCAAGCCAACCCGAGTCCGCCCGTCGGCCCCGCATTGGGCCAACAAGGCGTCAACATCATGGAGTTCTGCAAGGCATTCAATGCCCAGACCCAGTCCTTGGAGAAAGGCCTGCCGACCCCGGTCGTGATCACGGTGTATAGCGACCGCAGCTTCACCTTCATCCTGAAGACGCCGCCGGCGTCCGTGTTGATTGCGAAGGCGCTCGGTCTGCCGAAAGGCAGCGCGACGCCGAACACCGCCAAGGTGGGCAAGATCTCGCGCCAGCAGCTCGAGGACATTGCCAAACTGAAAATGCCCGATTTGACCGCGGCCGACCTCGATGCGGCCGTGCGCACCATCGCGGGCAGCGCCCGCAGCATGGGCGTCGACGTGGAGGTGGTGTGACATGCCGGCCCTAGCCAAAAGAATCAAGCCCTGGAAAGACAAGCTCCCGCCGGGCAAGAGCTTCCCGATCGATGAGGCTCTGAAACTGGTCAAGGAGTTCGCGACCGCAAAGTTCAACGAGTCGGTGGACGTATCCGTGAATCTGGGTATCGACGCGACGAAGTCGGATCAGCAGGTGCGCGGCTCGACGGTGATGCCGCACGGCACCGGCAAGACGGTGCGCGTGGCGGTGTTCACGCAGGGCAAGAATGCCGATGCCGCCAAGGCGGCCGGCGCCGATATCGTCGGCTTTGAGGATCTGGCGGAGAAGGTCAAGGCCGGCCAGATCGATTTCGACGTGGTGATCGCGAGTCCCGATGCGATGCGCATCGTCGGCCAGCTCGGCCAGATCTTGGGCCCCCGCGGCCTGATGCCGAACCCCAAGGTGGGAACGGTGACGCCGAATGTGGCCGAAGCGGTGAAGAACGCCAAGTCCGGCCAGGTGCGCTACCGCACCGACAAGGCGGGAATCATTCATGCGCAGATCGGGCGTGCCAGCTTCGAGCCGGCCGCGCTCAAGGAAAATCTGCTCGCCCTGGTGACGGATCTGCAGAAAGTCAAGCCCGCCACCTCGAAGGGCATCTATTTAAAGAAGCTGACCGTCTCCTCGACCATGGGGCCGGGCGTGGCGGTCGACCAGGCGAGTCTTGGCCTGGGTTAGAAGGTTGCGCGCACGCGCATGAAGACTTTGGCGCGCAAGCGCCTGGATGAGTTGATGAGGGAGTGTTCCGACCGCGAGGCCGGAGCACGACCATCGTCGAAGACCGCAGGCGGGCCGAGGGGCCCTTAAAAGTCAGCCTGCGCAGATGGTGGGACCGGAATCAGGACTGTATCTGAGGAGGTCGCACCAAGGAGCGCGGCGGCGCGTTCCTTAAAGGGTGGGTTCGGGCGGCGGCGCCCGGGCCTTGTGTGACGCTTCTTACCGGAGACCTATATGGCACTCAAGTTGGAAGAGAAGAAAGTCGTGGTGGCTGAGGTCAACGCGGTCGCGGCGAAAGCCCTGTCCGTAGTGGGCGCAGAGAACCGTGGCTTGACGGTGACGCAGATGACCGACCTGCGCGCGAAGGCGCGTAAGGAAGGGGTGTATCTGCGGGTCGTCAAGAACACGCTCGCGCGCAAGGCCGTGGCCGGCACCGCTTTCGAGTGCATTTCTCCGGCGCTGAAAGGACCCATTGTCCTGGCATTCTCCGCCGATGATCCGGGCGCCGGCGCCCGCATCGTCAAGGCGTTTGCCAAGGACAACGACAAATTGGTGACGACGCTCCTGTCCCTGGGCGGGCAACTGCTCAAGGCGGATGCGCTCGAGCGCGTGGCTTCACTGCCGACGCGCGCGCAGGCGCTGTCGAAGCTTTTGGGTGTTCTCAAGGCGCCGATATCGAAGTTCGTTGGAACGCTGGCTGCCCCCAACTCGAAGTTGGTGCGCACGCTGGCCGCCGTCTCTGAGGCAAAAAAGAGCGG
>DATAZV010000256.1:0-4785 GCA_036271855.1 Burkholderiales bacterium | reverse complement strand
GCCATCGCCGGGATCATGGTCTGGCGCATCCAGCCGATACCGCATGTCTCTCCGCCAGCCGCCACGCAGGGCAAGGCGACTGCCTTGCTCGACTTTCGCCCGGTGCTAAAGAACCGCCCGGCAATGGGCTACATCCTCGGCTATGCCGCGCACTGCTGGGAACTGCTGGGCAGCCGCTCGTGGCTGGTGGCCTTCATCAGCTTTGCCGCCGCCACCCACGGCGGCGCGGCCGTCATCGCCCCGGCCATCATCGCCGCCATCGTCAACTTCTGGGGCATGCCGGCTTCGATCTACGGCAACGAGCTGGCGATGCGCCATGGCCGCCGGCGCATGATCCTCTGGTACATGCTCTCCTCCGGCCTGATGAGCTGCGTGGTCGGCTTTACCGCGACACTGCCGACGGCCGTCACGGTGCTGTGCCTGTGCCTCTACACCGCGCTGGTGATGACCGACTCCTCCTCGCTCACCGCCGGCACTGTCGCTTGCGCCGCGCCGGACAAGCGCGGAAGTACGCTCGCCCTGCACGCCACCCTGGGCTTCGGCGCCGGCATCATCTCACCCACCGTATTCGGCTGGGTACTGGACCATGCCGGCGGCAATGGCAACTCCACCGCCTGGGGCCTGGCCTATGCCAGCCAGGGATTCTTTTGCCTGATCGCCCCACTCCTCGTCCTGCTCGGGCGCAAGCGCTGGGCTGCAGTGGCCTAGCCGCTCAGACCACCCAGGTATTGCCTTCGAGCTGATTGGCGCTGCGAAAGGCGCCGACCCAGCGATTGAACTCCAGGCCGGTGGACTCCTTCAGGCGCGCTGCGCGCGAACGCAATTCCGCCAGCTTGATTTCCAGCGGTGCGCCGGCAATGCCAAAAGCAATCACGTTGCCGCGCTCCGAGGGCGGCAGCACCAGCAGGCGGCCGTCGAAGGCCTTTTCGATATTGCGCAGATTAGTCTCGTAGGACTTGTGGCGGCCAAACAGGTTGACCGCCATCACGCCCAACTCAGCCCCGCCCAGCGCGGCGCGGCAATCGGCGTAGAACTCAGGGCTGGAGAGCACCGGGCCTTTGGCGGCGGCGTCGTAGACATCGACGATCAGGTAGTCCGCCGATGTCGACGCGCTGGCGACGAACACCTGCGCATCGCCACACACGGTCTGCATGCGCTTGCTGTCGGCCGGCAGTTCGAACTGGCTTCGGGCCACCGCGATCACCGCCGGGTTGAGTTCCACGCTGGTCACTTTCGCCTTCGGCCAATTCTTCCAGGCGAACTTGCTGGCCGAGCCGGCGCCCAGGCCCAGCAAGGTGATGTGGCGCGGGTCTGGATGAAACAGCAAGCCGGCGAACAACTCGCGGGTGTAATCGAGCTCGAGATGAAACGGGTCGCGCAGGCGCATCGCGCCCTGAATCCACACCGAGCCGAAGTGCAGGTAGCGTACCCCGCCCTCTTCCGAAATGCTGATCTCCGGCTGGCGGCGCGGCTCGAAAAACTTGGCGAAGGGCTTGGCCATCACGGGCTCAGTGCTGCGCGCCAGCGCGCCAGTTTGAAGTCCATCGCCTGGCTGGCGTTGGCCGGGCTGGTCGAAGGCAGCGCCATTGTATCGAGGCCAAACGAAGCCAGATGCTTCACCGCCCGCGCCGCCGTGGCGCCGTTGAAGCACACACATTTGATGCCGGGCGCCCGCTTGAGCAGGGCGGCGAAATCGTTGTACTGCGGATCGCGGATCGCCGCATCCAGGCTGCCGCTGCGCTCGCAACTGCCGTAAATGTCCCAGATCGCCACGCCCGCTTGTTTCGCATGGCGCAGGCGCCGCGCATAAGGCAGGAGGCGCCAGTCACCTTCGCCGAAAATCTGCCCGAGGAACAGCCAGAAGCGGTTTTGCGGATGGGCGTAATACTGTTGCGTGGCCAGCGAGGCGGCGCTGGGAAAGCTGCCAAGCACCAGCACTCGCGCATCGCCACCCAGCACCGGCGGCAGGCCGTGCAGGCGCTGTGCCGGAACCATCGCAGCGCTTTCTGCCGCATTCTCCCTTGCCGCGATCATCCCGCCGACGCCATATCGTTCAGAACTGCTCTTCGTCCAGCGCCAGCGCGCCTTCCGCGCCGCTGATGATGGAGCTGCGCAGCGCCGGCGCCAGGGTGAGGATGTGGTCGGCGTAAAAGCGCGCGGTCGCCACCTTGGCGGGGTAGAACGGGTCGGCGTCGCCGGCGGCGATTTTCGCCTGCGCGGCCAGCGCGGCGCGCGCCATGTTCCAGCCGGCGACAGTGATGCCGGCGAGCTTGAGATAGGGCACGCTACCGGCGTACACCGCGCGAATGTCGGCCTTGGCGTTGGCGACGACGAAGTCCACCACTTCCTCGAAGGCTTTCGATGCCGCCGCCAACTGGTTGCGGATCATCGCCAGGTCGCCCTGCTCGAACTGCGCCAGCACAGCCTCGGTCTTGCGGATTTGCGCGATGATGCCGCGGGCCGTCTTGCCGGCATCGCGCGCGGTCTTGCGGCCCACCAGGTCGTTGGCCTGAATCGCCGTCGTTCCTTCGTAGATGGTCAGGATGCGTGCATCGCGGTAATACTGCGCAGCGCCGGTCTCCTCGATGAAGCCCATGCCGCCGTGCACCTGCACGCCGAGCGAAGTCACTTCCAGCGACATCTCGGTGGAAAAGCCCTTCACCAGCGGCACCATGTATTCGTAGAAGGCCTGGTTCTCGGCGCGTACATTGGGGTCTTCGTGATGATGCGCGGCATCGAGCGCCGCCGCCGTCACGTAAGCCGATGCACGCGCACCCTCGGTATAGGCGCGCATGGTCATCAGCATGCGCCGCACGTCGGGGTGATGAATGATGGTCACCGGGCCGGAAGAGCCTTCCACCGCGCGGCTTTGCTTGCGCTCTTTCGCATACGCCACCGCCTGCTGGTACGCGCGCTCGGCCACCGCGACGCCCTGCATGCCGACGGCGAAGCGCGCCGCGTTCATCATGATGAACATGTATTCGAGGCCGCGATTCTCCTCACCCACCAGGTAGCCGATGGCGCCCTCGCCCACTTCGCCCTTGTTGTCGCCATAGAGCAGCACGGCGGTGGGGCTGGCGTTGATGCCCAGCTTGTGCTCCAGCGAAGCGCAGTAGACGTCGTTGCGCTTAGCCAGAGTGCCGTCGGCGTTGACCACGAACTTGGGCACGATGAACAGCGAAATGCCCTTCACCCCCTCGGGCGCCGACGGCGTGCGTGCCAGCACCAGGTGGACGATGTTGTCGGCCATGTCGTGCTCGCCGTAGGTGATGAAAATCTTTTGACCGAAGACGCGAAAGCTGCCGTCGGCCTGCGGCACCGCGCGGCTTTTCACCAGCGCGAGGTCGCTGCCCGCTTGCGGCTCGGTCAGGTTCATGGTGCCGGTCCACTCACCGGAAATCATCTTCGGCAAAAAGGTGCTGCGCTGCGCCTCGGTGCCGACCAGCAGGATCGCTTCGACCGCGCCGTCGGTGAGTAGCGGGCATAGCGCGAACGAGAGATTGGCGCTATTGATCATTTCGATGGCGGCGGTGGCCACCAGCTTTGGCAACCCTTGGCCGCCGAACTCGGTGGGAAAGTGCAAACCCTGCCAGCCGCCGGCGCCGAACTGCTTGAACGCCTCCTTGAAACCCTTGGGCGTTTTCACCGAGCCGTCGGGCTGGCGCACGCTGTGTTCGAGGTCGCCGATACGGTTCAGCGGCGCCACCACCTCACCGCAAAAACGCGCGTCTTCCTCGAGGATGGCTTCGACGGTCTCGAGCGTCGCTTCCTCGCAGCCCGGCAGCTTGTTGATCGCTTCCAGGCCGGCCAGCTCCAGCATCACGAATTTGATGTCTTTGACGGGGGCGACGTAGCTCATTGTCTTCTCCTGGTTTCATTCACGGCAAGGCTCAAAAATGCACACCGCGATGAAAAAGCGCCGCCCGGTGACGGAGGCGGCGCTTTTGCTTTTACATGCTTTGTTACCCGAGCTCTTTGACCAGCTCCGGTACCACGGTGAACAAATCACCGACGATGCCGTAATCGGCAACGCTGAAAATCGGCGCTTCCGGGTCCTTGTTGATGGCGACGATGGTCTTGCTGTCCTTCATGCCCGCCAGGTGCTGGATCGCGCCGGAGATCCCGACGGCGATGTAGAGCTGCGGCGCCACGATCTTGCCGGTCTGCCCCACCTGCCAGTCGTTGGGCACGAAGCCCGCGTCCACCGCGGCGCGCGAAGCGCCCATGGCGGCGCCGAGCTTGTCGGCCAGGGGTTCCAGGATTTTGAAGTTCTCGCCCGAACCCATGCCACGGCCGCCGGAGACGATGATTTTCGCGGCAGTCAGTTCGGGACGTTCGGACTTGGCGACTTCGCGGCCGACAAAGGACGAGAGGCCGACATCCGCCACAGCGGCGACGGCCTCCACCGCGGCGGAACCGCCGGTGGACGGCGCGGCGTCGAAGCCGGTGGTGCGCACGGTGATGACCTTTTTCGCATCAGCGGACTGCACGGTGGCGAGGGCGTTGCCGGCGTAGATCGGGCGCACGAACGTGTCGGGCGACTCGACCGAAACGATCTCGGAAACCTGCTGCACGTCGAGCACAGCGGCGACACGCGGCAAAAAGTTTTTACCGGCGGCGGTGGCAGGCGCGAGGATGTGGCTGTATTCGCCGGCCAGGGCGACGATTTGCGCGGCGATATTTTCCGCCAGGCCATCGGCGAGTTGCGGCGCGTCGGCCAGCAGCACCTTGGTGACGCCGGCAATTTGCGCGGCAGCATCGGCGGCGGCCTTGCAGTTGTGGCCG
>DATAZV010000255.1:0-5492 GCA_036271855.1 Burkholderiales bacterium | reverse complement strand
CAAGCAGAACTACAAGGGCATCGCGGCGCTCAACACCATGCCGCTGTACCTCAACACCAAGAACCCGGCGATCAAGACCATCGCCGATTTCACCGACAAGGACAGGATCGCCATGCCGGCGGCGAAGACCTCGATCCAGGCGGTGACCCTGCAGATGGCGGCCGTCGCTGCCTTCGGCGAGGCCAACTGGGCCAAGCTCGACCCGATCACGGTCACCATGTCCCACCCCGACGCCAGCAATAAGATGCTGGACAAGGACAACAGCGAAATCACCGCGCACTTCACCTCGCCGCCCTTCCAGTACCAGCAGCTGAAGAATGCCGGCATCCACACCGTCACCACGTCGTACGACGTGCTCAACGGCGTCTCGTCATTCAACGTGCTGTGGGCTTCGAGCAAATTCGCCACCGAAAACCCGAAGCTGCTGGCCTCCTTCATCAAGGCGCTGGAGGAGGCGACCAATTTCATCCACTCCGATCACGATGCGGTGGCGGCGCTATATATCCGCGTCTCGGGTGAAAAGACCACGGTCAAGGAGCTCACCGACTTCCTCAGCGACCCCTACATCGAGTACACCCTGACGCCGAAAAATGTCTGGCGCTATTCGAACTTCATGGCGCGCACCGGCGCCATCAAGGTGCGCCCGGCTTCCTGGCGCGACATGTTCTTCGCCAACATCCACGAACGCTCCGGCAGCTGAGCGCGGGACAAGGCAGGAATCAGCGTTTGACCATCGGCGCCGGCACGCCTTCGATGGCGACGTTGAGCAAGGCAGGCAGGCGCGAGGCCTGGGCGCGCGCGGCGGCGGCGGGCAGTGCCTCGGCCGCGTTTACCTGCTCGCCGTAGGCGCCGAAGGCCGCGGCGACCAGGTCGTAGCGCGTCGGCAGCAACTCACAGCCGACCAGGCGCTCCGGGCCGTAGGCCTTGAGCTGGATCTGGTATTCGGCGTTCCAGCGCGCGTCGTTGCCGATGACGGCGACAAACGGCAGCTTGTAGCGCACCGCAGTATCCATCTCGGTGGTGTGAAAGCCAAAGGTGCCGTCGCCCATCAGGGCGACGATGGGCGCCTCCGGCAGGGCCACGCGGGCGCCCAGGGCGAAGGGCAGGGCGCTGCCGATGGCGCCGGCGGGGCCGTTGATCACGCGGTTGGGCGCGGAGAGGCAGGCCTGCGCCCACTGGCCGAATTCGCCGCCGTCGGAAATCAGCACCGCGTCGGGGTGGGCGTCCAGCAAGGCCTGTAGCGGACGACAGGCTTGTACCGGGTGCAGCTTGCCCGCTTCATTCGACTTGGCGCTGTCCCACGCCGGTGGCCGGTAGCGAATGGCGGCGTTCACATCGTTGCGCCAGGTGCCGGCCGGTATCGTGCCGGCCTGCGCTGCCTGGGTGAGGGAGCTCAGGGCGCTGACGGCGTCCGCCGTGATGCAAGCGCCCAGGCGCGCACCGAGTGCGTTGCGGCTGCGCTGGAATTCAGCCGCTTCGGCATCGATTTGCAGGAATTCGCAGATGGAGTCGAAGGCCGGTGCCTGGCCGAACTTGAGAGTGAAGTCCAGGCGCTTGCCCAGCAGCAGCACGCAATCGGCGCTGGCCAGCATTTGCGCAAAAGCGCCCAGGCTGGGGTCGCTAACCCCGCGCGGGCTCTCCATGCCGACCACCGGAATGCCGCTGGCCTCCTCCAGCTGGGCGAGGCGCGCACGGCCGTTGCGGGTGAGCATGGCGGGGCCGGCGAGAACCAGTGGGCGGTGCGCGCGGCGCAGGCGTTGCATCACGCTTTGTGCGTCGCCGCTGGAGAGCGGCAAGGGATGCGGCGCGAAAGCGGCGGCGGCGGGAGGGGCGGCACTGGCCGTGTCTTCCAGCGCATCGGTGGGCAGGCTCAAGTGGGTGGGGCCGGGGCGCCCGCTCAGCGCACTGGCGATGGCGCGCGCGACGTCCTCGCCCACGCTGTCCGCGCTGGCCGAAGTCCACGCCGCCTTGACCACCGGCAGGGTCATTTCCGCCTGGCGCATTTCCTGGAAGGCACCCATGCCGGCCTGGTTGTTCGGCGCGTGGCCGGAGAGCAGCACCACCGGCGACTCGGACATTTGCGCGGTATAGAGCGCACCCACGGCATTGGCGTGACCCGGACCGCCGGTCACCATGGCAATGCCGGGCTCGCCGGTCAGGCGCGCATAGGCGTCGGCCATGTGCACCGCCGCAGCCTCGTGGCGCACGTGCAAAAGCTCGATGCCGGCCGTCAGCGCCGCGTCGAACACCGGCATGATGTGGTTGCCTGAGAGGGTGAAGATGCGCTTGACCCCGGCAGCCTTGAGCGAACGGGCCAGCAGGTCGGCGCCGCGATTGGCGGTCATGGTGGGTTCCTCTGGCGTGACGTAGGCGGGACTAGGCGGCGGCCTTGAGCAGGCTTTCGCCGGGGCGCACGCGGGTGAAGTGCACCGGCTCGCGCGTCAGAGCGATGTCGTCCCCCTGCATGCGCACCACGGTATAGGTGGAACTGGGCAGGTCGCCGGTGGCGGGAAAGTCGGCGCGGAAATGCGCGCCGCGCGAGTCCTCCCGCGCCAGGGCGGATGTGGTGATCACCTGGCTGACGCGGATCAGGTTGGAAAGATTGAGCCAGTCGTGCCAGGTGAGGTTGTAGGCGCGGTCGCCGTCGGCCACGCCGATGGCGTTGAGTTGTGTGCGCAGTTCGGCCAGGCGCGCGAGGCCGCGGCGCAGGCTCTCGGCGGTGCGCGAGATGCCGACCTCGTCCCACATCAGGTCGTACAGCGCCTCGCGCACGGCGTTGATGTCGCCGGCCGGCTTGCCGAAGGGCGCTTCGTGTACGGCAATCGAGGCGGCGATGGCGGCTTCGTCGGCCTCGCGCATCACGCCCTCGCGCGCGATCCAGCCCGCCATGCTGTCGCCGGCGATGCCGCCGAACACGGTCGAGTTCGCCACGCCGTTGCCGCCCAGGCGATTGGCGCCGTGCACGCCGCCGGTGTCTTCGCCGGCGGCGAACAGGGCGGTGAGCGGGGTCTGGCAATCGATGTTGAACACTACGCCGCCCATCATGTAGTGTGCGGTAGGCACCACTTCGACCAGGCCGCCGGCCAGGTCGAAGCCGCAGTCGGCACAGCGTTCCACCATGCCCTTGAACTCCTTGCGCACCCGCTCCGGTCCCAGGTGATGCATCTGGATATACACGCCGCCGTTGGGCGAAGTGCGGCCGGCGCGCATCTCGGCGTCGATCGAGCGCGAGACGACGTCGCGGGTGGCGCGCTCCAGCTTGGCGTCGTAGTTGTGCATGAAGCGCTCTTTGTTGCCGTTCAGCAGGTAGCCGCCAGAGCCGCGCAAGCCTTCCTCGATCACCGTGCCGGTCATCCGCGTGCCGGTGCCGGCGAGCAGGCCGGTGGGATGGAACTGCACCATCTCCATGTCGCGCAAGGGCAGGCCGGCGCGCAAGGCCATCGCCAGGCCATCGCAACTCTTGTCGCCAGAGGGTGTGTGGTATTTGTACATGGTCGGGCCGCCGCCGGTGGCCAGCAGCACCGCTTTGGCCTGCACGAACACATAGCCGCCGATGCGCATGTCGATCATCAGTACGCCGGCAAGGGCGCTGCCGTCCGGCGTCTTGACCAGCTCGATGGCGCGATGTTCTTCCAGGCGATTGATGCCGCGCGCCCACACCTGCTCGGCCAGGCGGTTAATGATCTCGATACCGGTCAGGTCGCCCTTGTGCACGGTGCGGTCGAAAGTCTGGCCGGCGAAGGCCTTCTGGTGCACGGTGCCGTCGGGATTGCGGTCGAAAAAGCAGCCCAGCTCGTTTTCCAGTTCATGGATGCGCTCGACCGCCTTTTCAACCAGGGTCCAGGCCAGGTCCTGGTTCGCCAGCCACTTGCTGCCCTCGATGGTGTCCATGAAATGGCGCTCGACCGAATCGCCCTCGGCCAGCGCGACGTTGTAGCCGCCCTGGACCATGCGGGTGCAGCCGCACTTTCCCAGCAGCCCTTTCACCGCGACGGTGATGTGCAATTCGGGGTCGGCCTGGTGCGCGTGCAGCGCGGCGAACAAGCCGGCACCGCCGGAGCCCAGGATCAGCAGGTCGGTGGAAAGGCGGGCGATTGCTTGCGGGGCTGCACTCATGCTGTTTTGACTCCGAGCCCGGCCAGCACCTGCGCGCGTTTGGCCTGCGCGTCGTCGCGCACCACGTCATACAGGCTGCCGCCGTGGCTGTCCATTGCCACCAGCAAGGGGCCGAAATGGCGAATGCGGAAGCGCCACAGCGATTCCGGGTTGAGGTCGTCGAGATCGACATCCTCGATCTGCTCGATCCAGGTGGTCTCCAGCGCAGCGGTGCCGCCGATGATGGCCAGATAGGCACCGCCGATGTCGGCGAAGGCTTGCTGCGTGCCTTCGCGCATGCCGCCCTTGCCGACGATGATACGCACGCCGTACTGGGTCATCAGGTCGCGGGTGAAGCGCTCCATCCGGTCGGAGGTGGTGGTGCCGATGCAGATCGGCGCGTAGCCGGCCGGAAATTCGGCACTCTTGTCCACCTTTTTCACATTGGGCGCGGTATGGATTACCGCATGGCCTTTCAGATCGAAGCGGGTCGGGCGCTTGCGGTCGAACATGTGGATCAGGGTGGCATCGCGGATGCCGAAGAGCGTGTCTTCCAGTGTCACCGTGTCGTTGATGCGCAGTGCGCGCACCTGTTCTTCGGTGACCGGCATATGCAGTATGTGATGGGCCATTACGCCTCCTAGAACCCGTAAGTCACGCCGGCCGGCGTGAAAGTCGCGGTGGCGCGGCGCGCCGAGTGGCATTGCATGTTCACCGCCACCGGGTTCATCGTGATGTGGGTATGCGCCAGTTCAATGTGTACGGCGAAAGAGGTGGAGTCGCCGCCCAGGCCCTGCGGGCCGACGCCCAACTGGTTCACGGCCTGCGACAACTGTTCTTCGAGTTTGGCGCCCTCTGGGTCGGCACACTTGCTGCCCAGCGGCCGGGTGGCGGCACGCTTGGCCAGCAGCACACACAGGTCAGAAGTGCCGCCGACGCCGACGCCGACGATGGTCGGCGGGCAGGTCTTGCCGCCGGCGGCCAGCACGCAATCGATGACAAAGGTCTTGATCGCATCCATGCCCTCGGCGGGAATCGCCATCTTCAGGAAGGAATTGTTCTCCGAGCCGCTGCCCTTGGGAATCATCTGGATTTCCAGCGTCTCGGAGGCATCGCTGAAATCGATGTGGATCACCGGCACTTCCTCGCCGCAGGAGGTGTGGTTGTTCTTGCGTGTCAGCGGATGCACCACCGAGGAACGCAGCGGGTACTCGCGGGTGGCGCGCTCGCAGCCCCTGCGCACCGCTGCCTTGAGGGCGTGGCCGTCGACCTCGACGCCGCGGCCGATGGACAGGTTGTAGATCGGAACGCCGGTGTCCTGGCACAGCAGGTTGTCGGTATCTTCGGCCACCTTGATGTTGGTCACCATGGTGGCGAGCACGCCTTGCGCCGTCTTG
>DATAZV010000254.1:0-10258 GCA_036271855.1 Burkholderiales bacterium | reverse complement strand
CCGGATAGTCGCGCACATAGGGATGGTCCGGCGCGCACTGATAGGCGATGTCCAGCGCGACTTCCATACCCTGATCGCGCGCCGCCTGGACCAGACGGCGAAAATCGGCGGCGCCGCCGAGCTGCGGGTGCACATCCTTGTGGCCGCCTTCGGATGCGCCGATCGCCCACGGGCTGCCGACATCGCCCGGCCGTGCCGTCAGGCTATTGTTCATCCCCTTGCGCTGTTCGCGGCCGATCGGATGGATCGGCGGCAGATAGAGCACGTCGAAGCCCATGCCGGCGATTTCCGGCAACAGGCGCATCACATCGTCGAAGCTTCCGTGTTCCCCCGGACGGCCGGCGGAACGCGGAAACAGTTCGTACCACGCGCTGTAGCGGGCCCGTTCGCGTTCGACGGTGACGCGGTACTCCGGCGAGATCGCCGGCCCCAGGTCCGGATCCGGATAGAGCAATACCAGCGCCGCCAGGTTCTCGTCGATGCCCTCGCGCCGCAAGGACTCTAGGTCGCCCGCGCCGAGCAAGCGGATCACCCATTCGCCCAGTTGCACGCCGTGCTCGCCGCTGGCGCGCTGGGCCGCCGCGCCGATCAGGTCGGCGCCTATGCGAGCGGCGATGCGCATGTCCTCGCCTTCGATCCGCCGGGCGAATTCGGCGCGCCAGGAGAGAAACGGATCGACCCGCGCGCTGACCCGGTAGTGCCAGGTGCCCAGGCGGCCGCAGGGAAATCCCGCGCGCCAGCGGTCGTTGCCCAGCGGACGCATGCGCGAGTCGTTCCAGCCGGCGTCGTCATCGAAACGGTATTGCAGTATGCACACCAACTGGTCGTGGCCGTCGGTAAAGCAGTCGGCCTCGACCACCAGTTCGTCGCCGATCACCCGCTTGACCGCGAAGCGCCCGCCATCGACCACCGGGGCAACGCCTTCGACGATGGCGCGGATACGCCCATCCGGTGGCATGCGTTCGGCCGGATTCATGCACCCTCGTCCCTGAACAGCACAATCGAAAGGGGGGGCAAGGTCAGGGTCAGGGAATGCGGCCGGCCATGCGCGTGCACCGGGCCGGACTCGACCACACCGAAGTTGCCCATGCCGCTGCCGCCGTAGATGGCGGCGTCGCTGTTGAGCAACTCGCGAAAGCGCCCCGCCAGCGGCACACCGACCGCATAGTTGTGCCGCGGCACCGGCGTGAAGTTGCACACCACCAGCACCGCTTTGCCGCCACGGCCCCGGCGCATGAAGCTGATCACGCTGGCGTCGGTATCCTGACAGTCGATCCACTCGAAGCCGGACTCGGAAAAATCGACTTCATACAGCGCCGGCTCGGCGCGGTACAGCCGGTTCAGGTCGCTGACCCAGCGGCGCAAGCCTCCATGCCTGGCGTCCTGCAGGGCCGGCCAGTCGAGCTGCCCATCGTGTGCCCACTCGCGACGCTGCCCGAACTCGCCGCCCATGAACAGCAGCTTCTTGCCCGGATGCCCCCACATATAACCGAACAGCAGGCGCAGGTTGGCGAACTTTTGCCAATCGTCCCCCGGCATCTTTTCCAGCAGCGAACGCTTGCCGTAGACCACCTCGTCGTGCGAGAGCGGCAGCACGAAATTCTCCGCGAAGGCATACCAGAGCGAGAAGGTCAGGCGGTCCTGGTGAAAGCGCCGGTACAGGGGATCGTCCTGCATATAGGCCAGGCTGTCGTGCATCCATCCCATGTTCCATTTCATGCCGAAGCCCAGCCCGCCGGCGTCGACCGGATGCGACACCTGCGGCCATGCAGTCGATTCCTCCGCGATCACCTGGACGTCCGGGTACTCGCCGTACACCGTCTGGTTCAGCTTGCGCAAAAAACCGATGGCTTCGAGATTTTCCTTGCCCCCATTCACATTGGGTATCCACTCGCCGGCCTTGCGCCCATAGTCCAGATAGAGCATCGAGGCCACGGCATCCACCCGCAGGCCATCGATGTGATAGCGGTCCAGCCAGAACATGGCGCTTGAAAGCAGGAAGGAGCGCACCTCGTTGCGGCCATAGTTGAAAATGCAGCTGTTCCACTCCGGGTGAAAACCCTGGCGCGGATCCGCATGCTCGAACAGGTGGGTGCCGTCGAAGTAGGTCAGGCCGTGCTCGTCGCTGGGAAAATGCGAGGGCACCCAGTCGAGGATCACGCCGATGCCGCGGCGGTGCAGGGTATCGATCAGGTACATCAGGTCCTGCGGCGAGCCGTAGCGCGAGGTGGCGGCGAAATAGCCCGTCGTCTGATAACCCCAGGAACCGTAGAACGGGTGCTCGGTCAGCGGCATCAACTCGACGTGGGTAAAGCCCATTTCGGCGATGTAGTCGGCCAGCGGCTGCGCGATGTCGCGATACGTCGGCATGTGATTGCCCTCGCCGCGCCGCCAGGAGCCCAGATGCATTTCGTAGATCGAGATCGGCGCGTCCAACGCATCGCGTGCGCGGCGCGTACCCATCCAGTCGGCATCCTGCCATTCATAGTCCAGATTCCAGACCCGCGAGGCGCGCGCCGGCGGCACTTCCGCGCAAAAGGCGTAGGGGTCGGCCTTGTCCACCGTGTAGCCGCCATTGGCTTCGATATGGTATTTGTAAGTCTGTCCGTGGCGCGCGCCTCCGACTTCGCCTTCCCAGATCCCCGAGCTGTCCCAGCGCGGCTGCAGCACGTCGGCATCGGCATTCCAGCCATTCCATTCGCCCACCACCGAAACACGGCGCGCATTCGGCGCCCATACCGCGAAGCGCGCCCCGGCGTTGCCGCTTGCAAGATGGCAGCCCATCTTGTCGTACAGGCGCGCATGGCTGCCCTCGCGAAACAGGTAAACATCCTGCTCACCCAGCGCCGCGGCCGGCTTCTCTGCCATGATCGAATCACTCACTGTGGCCTCACTGTCATATTTGCGATCGCATGGGTGTGCGGGCGGCCTATCGCACCTGGTGAATGCGCTGTCCCAGCATTTCCGGCGTGACCAGGGTCACGCCCTTTTCGCTGACATGGAAATGCTTGCGGTCCTCATCGGGATCAACGCCGATCTGCAGGCCCGGCGGAATCTTCGCGCCCTTGTCGATCACCACGCGCTTGAGCACGGCATTGCGGCCGATTTCCACATTGGGCAGGATCACCGCATCCTCGATGGTGCAATAGCTGTGCACATGGACGCTGGAAAAAAGCAGCGAGCGACGCAGGGTGGAGCCGCTGATCAGGCAGCCGCCCGAGACCATCGAATCGACCGCGGCTCCGCGCCGGCCATCGTCGTCGAAGACAAACTTGGCCGGCGGCAACTGCTCCTGGTAGGTCCAGATCGGCCAGGCCTGATCGTAAAGATCAAGCGCCGGATTGACCCGCACAAGCTCCATGTTGGCTTCCCAATAGGCATCGACCGTACCTGCATCACGCCAGTAGGGTTCGCCCTCGTTTGATTGCATGCAGCTGTCGGCGAAGCGATGCGCGTGGACGCGGTAGCCGCGCTCCACCAGGTGCGGAATGATGTTGTGGCCGAAGTCGTGCGCCGAGCGGCCGTCGTCGGCATCGCGCAGCAACTGCTCGTAGAGGAAGCTGGCGGAAAAAACGTAAATTCCCATGCTGCCCAGGGCGACGTCGGGGCGCCCCGGAATGCATTTGGGCTGCTTTGGCTTTTCATCGAAGCCGACCACGCGGTATTCGCGATCCACCGCCATCACGCCCAACTGGGTCGCATCGGCGATCGGCGCTTCGACGCACCCCACCGTCATGTCGGCGCGGCGCGCGACGTGCTCATCGATCATCCGCGCGTAGTCCATCTTGTAGACATGATCGCCCGCCAGGATGAGAACGAAGCGTGGATCGTGGCGGCGGATGATGTCCAGATTTTGCAATACCGCATCGGCGGTGCCCTTGTACCATTCGTCGCCGATGCGCTGCTGCGCCGGCAGCAATTCGACGAACTCGTTGAAACGGCCGTCGAGAAATGACCAGCCGCGCTGCACATGGCGAATCAGGCTTTGCGCCTTGTACTGGGTGGCGATGCCGATACGCCGGATGCCCGAATTGACGCAGTTGGACAGCGCGAAATCGATAATGCGGAATTTTCCGCCGAAGGGCACAGCCGGCTTGGCGCGCCAGTCGGTCAGCGGTCCCAGCCGGGTACCGCGCCCGCCCGCCAGTACCAGGGCCAAGGTCTGCTTGGCCAGATGGGTCATGGTCGGCACATCCGGCTGGTACTGCTTGTACGACCCATATTCAAGCTGCTGATTTGCCGGCGGGATCATCCGCATTCCCTTTGTTCTTGAAGTTGACGGTCAGGCTGCCACCGCTTGAGATGAAGCGGTTTGCACATTCCATGCCGCACGATCGCGAATTCATCAAACGTGCAACCGGGCCTGCATTCCGGCGCCGCCCGCGAGCGGCGCGCACTTCGATACACGAGGCAGGCATTCCGCGACACATGCGCGACCGAGGGCTTGCCAAAAAATTACTCGCCGGAGCTGTCCTTCTTACCGGCGCTTGCAATTCTTACCAGGCGCAAAAGCGGCCGCCATCACAAGGCGGGCGAATTCAGCGCAGCGAACGCACGCGGCTGTTCGCCTGCGTGGTGTTGGCGGAAACGCTTCCGCTCGGCGTGGCCGGTGTATCGGTTCGCAGGTTCACCGAACCCGAACCCGGCACTTCCTTTTCGACCGTGGACGCGCTACCCAGGGCCGCACGCGGGCGGCGGCCGGAAAGAGGCGCCTGCAGTTCGCAAGGTGCGGACTGGCCTTGCGGCACCTGCCCGCGGTTCATGCAGTCGGGATGCTGGTCCAAAATGCTTGGTTCCACCTCGCCGTTCGCATCGCTCGCATGACTCAGGGAGACAAACGCCAGCGCGCCTGCGGCCGCCAGTGCAGTCACCCAGTACCTTGTGTTCGCGCTCATCTTCATACTCCCATCGGGCCATATAGAAGTACGACAGCGGCCTGCGGCCCCCAGTTCCCCCGGCCAAGGCGGAAACCGGCGCCAGGCGGCATGGACCTTGCAGTTTTTCGTTGCGATCCGGCGAACCCCGCCGGCCCCTAGTCGTGTTGCGTTTCCGCATCGGCATGCGGCAACACGTCTACATGCTGCCAGGCTTGAAGCGGATTGCCTCGCGCGCTTCCTGCCAACGTGGCAGTGGTCGCAGGCGCCGCTTTTTCAATTATCACAACGCCTTGTTTAGCGGGTGCCTCGATGCCGTCCTGGTCTGCACCGTCGTCGCCCTCCTGTCCGACCTGGGCCGGCGCCGCCGCTGCCATGACCCCGGGACGCATGCGCCGCGGAAACTGTGCCTTGCCGTCGATCAGCCCGTCCTTCAGGGCGGCGCGAAAGAAGTCGCCCACCAGCAGGATCGCGTTATGCCCGCCCTGCCCCCAGTAATTGCTGCGCATGGTCACCCGCGCATCGTTGAAGCCGACCCAGGCGCCCGCCACCAGCCGGGGATGCATCAGCAGGAACCAGCCGTCGGTATTGTTCTGCGTGGTGCCGGTCTTGCCGGCGACGTCGGCCGTGATGCCGAAACGCCCGCGGATCGCCCAGCCGGTACCCATGCCGACGACGTCGCGCATCATGTCGACCAGGGTCGCCGCGGAGTCCGCCGACATCGCGCGCCGCGTTGGCGAATTGAATTCGGCCAGCACGTTGCCGGAGCGGTCGCTGATGCGCGTGACGAATACCGGCGGCCGGTATTCGCCGAGACGGGCAATGGTGGAATAGGCCGACGCCATTTCCAGCAGCGTGACCGCGCTGGTGCCCAGCGCCAGCGAGGGCACCGCGCTCAGCTTGCTTTGGTTGACGCCGACCGCCCGCGCAAGATTGACCACCGTGGGCACGCCGACATCGCGCATCACCTGCGCCGTGATGGTGTTTTTGGACTGCGCCAGTCCCTGGCGCAAGGTCATCGCCGCGCCGGTGGCGCCCTCCATGTCGGTCGGCCGCCAGATGCTGCCGTCGTCGAGGCGGAACTCCACCGGCCTGTCGTAATAAACGCTGTCCGGACCCCGCCCCTGCTCCAGCGCGGCGCCGTAGACGATGGGCTTGAAGGTGGAACCGGGCTGGCGCTCGGCCTGGCCGACGTGGTCGTATTGGTCGCGCTCGAAATCACGGCTGCCGACCCAGGCCTTGATTTCACCGCTCACCGGGTCCATCGCGATAAATCCGGCCTCCAGCCGGCTTTTAGCCTCTTTCAGCGGCTGCATGAATTCCGGCGAGTTTTTCAGCCGCGTCAGGGCGATGCCCTCCCCCGCACCCTTGGCGACCATCTTCCTGTACTGCGGCGATTCGCGCACGAAGGAATCCAGCAGGTCGCCGTGCGATTTCCAGAAATAACCGAAGGGCTCGGCGCGCTTGCGCGCCTGTGCGTAGGACTCCGTCGCATACGACATCGTGCCGCCGCCGCTCTGCCCCCACTCGACGTCGGCGATGTTCTGCAGCGCGCTCGCCTGGCGCTCCACCGCCTCGGTCGCCAGCGCCTGCAGGCGCGGGTCGATCGTGGTCTGTACCACTAGGCCGTCGGCATAGACGTCGTGATCGTTGCGTTCAGCCCAGTCGGTCAGCCATTTGCGCACGAAGGAGGTGAAATGCGGTGCCGGTCCCAGCGGCTCCGAAGGCAGGTTGAGACCCACGCGCATCGGCCGTTGCCGCAAATCGCGATAGTCGCCCTGCGTCAGGTCATGATGCAGGAGCATCTGGCGCAATACGATATTGCGGCGCAGGCGTACCCGCTCCGGATGGACCGTCGGATTGTAGTACTGCGGTCCCTTCAACATGCCGACCAGGGTGGCGCTCTCGAGCGCATCGAGATCGGCGGCCGGCTTGCCGTAGTAGGTCCGCGCCGCCGTTTCAATGCCGTAGTTGTTGTACGGGAACGGCACCGTATTGAGATAGGTTTCAAGAATCTGCTGCTTCGAATAGATTCGCTCGATGCGCAGGGCGGTGATGATTTCCTTCGCCTTCCGATTGATGTTGCGCGAGCGCCCGATCTCCTCGGGGAACAGGTTGCGCACCAGTTGCTGCGTGATGGTGGACCCTCCCTGTGGAATGCCTCGCAGGGTCTGGAAGATCGCGGAGAAGGTGCGCCTGAAATCGACGCCATGATGCTGGTAGAAGCGCGCGTCCTCGGTGGCGATCAACGCCTGCAGGACATGCGGCGAAACCTGCGCAAGACCGATTTTTTCCTGCCTGGCCTGGCGCAAGGTGGCAAGCGTAGATCCGTCGCTGGCGAGCAACACGCTGGGCTGCGGCAGGCGCACGTCCTTCAGATCATCGACGGTCGGCAGTGCCGGCCACAGCCAGGCAACATAAGCTGCGAATGCGCCGGTGCCCAGCACAATAACCAGCAGCAGCGCGAACAACCAGCGGCCGATGCGAACCGGCCTGGCGCCGGGCAGGGGCGAGTTTGTTCCGGGTCCTTTGTTCATCATCACGGCTGCGCCCCATTGTCATAAACTGGTCAGCGGAAAACGCCGCCGCTGCCAAACACAACCTGGCCACTACCGCAACTTGCGTACCAGAGAAAAAGCGCAGCAAAAACAACCCTTCACTGCAGCAACTCGCATGCGCGAATCGGCGTTCCGGCATTTTTGACAAGACGGCCCGGAAAAAGTTACGCGGTATTTGCACGCAAAAAAACAAGGCCCCGGCGCTTGCGCACTGGAGCCCTGCCGATTTGCGTATTTGCGTTGATGTACGTCGATTGCGGTAATTCGCGTACGGGTTAAGACTTGCCTCCCACCCCCACGCCCACGCCTACACCCGCGGCGCCACCGCCATTGGAGGTGCCGGCATTCAGGCCCGCCGCTGCGCCGACGTTGGCCGAGCCGCCGCCACTCGAAGCGCCGCCGCTGGCACCGGCATTCGCCGAGCCCATTGCACGATTGTCGCGCGCGGAACGCTTCGCCCGCGCCGACGTATCCACGCTGCCGCTGCCTGCCGCAGCCGCTCCAACCCGGGGCACCGGCGCCGTACTCACCGCGCCCTCGCCGCTGGCCGCCGCCGCGCCGGTGGCGGCGTAAGCACCGGCCGAAATCATCAAGCCGAGAATCGGCAATGCCAGCATGTGTTTGATCTTCATCTCTATCTCCTTTGGGTTTGACGACCTTGTTGTCGCACAAGGCAGGCGATTGCTCTTGCCACCAACGCTTCGCGGGTATCGACTGGTCCGTTCGCCGTCAGGGTTTGGCGGAAAGTGGTTGCTGCGCCTCGACTTGCGCGTCGGCGCGATCGGCGGGCGTGGTGCCGGGCATCGGTGCCGGATGGATGATGACTACCGTGGTTGCCCGCGCGCGCGCGTCTTCGACGGCGTTGCTGCGGACGATCCGCGCCCGGTCGATGCAGCGAAAGCGCGGCTCACCGGGAAGAAGATTGCACTGCCCCACGGCCGCCTCGTAGTTGCCGTCCGCCACCGCGACCTCCGCCCGGTAATCGGCGGGGTCCATTGCCGATGCAGCCGAAGAGGCCAGCGCAAGCATGCCGCCGGCCAGCAAAGCGTGAGCAAACGTTTTCATGGCTATCTCCTTGACCTTGGGATGAAACTGAATCACTACTCCTTGGGAAACGAGCATTCGACGTGCCCGCCATCGGATGGGCCGTCCAGCACCCCATCCCGCACTGCCCGGTAGAGCCTACCTTTGAGCAGTAGGGTTTACCGGCGAAACCGTCAGCGCGAGCCGCGCTTCTCGGGTTTTTCGAGTCCGGGAGTGCCGCGCAGATCGGTGTCCTGCTGGCCTTCTTCGACATCGCGCCGCGCGCGTTCCATCACCTCGCGCGGCCCGCCTGCCTGGCTGTCGCTGGACTCGTCATGCTCGTGCGGCAAGCGCGGTTCCGAATCCTCATGCCGGGACTCGTTCCTCGTCTGCGCTGCCGGCTTGCGCGCGCGTAACTGCCGCTGCCGAAGATAGTTGCTCATCCGGTTCTCCTTGGTTGGACGCTGCGGCCCGGGCCGGGATGAATGCGCTTTGCGCCGGCTCGCGCGGCGTGCCCCAGCTCAAATCGTCCATGACGTCCTGCCTGAACTGGAACACTGTTTTCATCACAGCCTCCTTTTGCTGCGGTCGATGGCCATCTGGGCGCCCCGCTTGCTCATCCAAGCAAAGAAAGCACAAGAGAACCACCCGCAAACGAGAAGGAGCAAATTTCATGCGTGCCCCCATCCCACCTCTTCCTGCCCGCCTGCTCGCCGTGGCCATGCTGGCCGCCAGCCTGAATGCCTTTGGTGACACCGCCAGGCTGCCGGTGGACGCCGGCACCGGCCCGGAACCCGCCCTGCCGGCGCCGACGACTTCGCTGATTCCGACAGTGAACATCGCGCCGGCCACAGGCTGGCCCGTAGGGCAAAAGCCGCTGGCCGCCGCCGGTACCGGCGTCACCGCTTTTGCCGCCGGCCTGGCGCATCCGCGCTGGCTGTATCTGCTGCCCAATGGCGATGTGCTGGTGGCAGAGACCAACGCGCCGCCCAAACCGGAGGACGGCAAGGGCGTCAAAGGCTGGGCGATGAAAAAAATCATGCGCCGCGCCGGCGCCGCCGCGCCTACCGCCAACCGCATCACCCTGCTGCGTGACGCCGATGGCGACGGTATTGCCGAGACCCGCACGGTGTTCATCGATGGCCTGCACTCGCCGTTCGGCATGGCACTGGTGGGCGGCAACCTGTATGTCGCCGATACCGATGCGGTGCTGCGTTTTGCCTATCGCGAAGGCGACACGCATATCGCCGGCCCCAGCACCGAAGTCGTTCGCCTGCCCGCCGGCCCGATCAACCACCACTGGACCAAGAACCTGATCGCCAGCCGCGACGGCGCCAAGCTCTATGTCACGGTCGGCTCGAACAGCAACGCGGGCGAAAACGGCATCGACAAGGAAGAGGGCCGCGCCGCCATCTGGGAAGTGGACATCCGCACCGGCTCGCACCGGATTTACGCAGCCGGCCTGCGCAACCCCAATGGCCTGGGCTGGGAACCGGCCAGCGGCGCCCTGTGGACCGCGGTGAACGAACGCGACGAACTGGGCAGCGATCTGGTGCCCGACTACATGACGTCGGTGCGGGACGGCGCCTTTTACGGCTGGCCCTACAGCTACTACGGCAACCACGTCGATACCCGCGTCAAACCGCAGCGCCCCGAGATGGTGGCGCGCGCGATCAAGCCCGACTATGCGCTGGGGCCGCACACCGCCTCGCTCGGCCTGGCCTTTGCCCCGGCCAACAGCGCCCTGCCACCGGCGTTCGCCAGCGGCGCTTTCATCGGCCAGCACGGTTCGTGGAACCGCAA
>DATAZV010000253.1:0-4562 GCA_036271855.1 Burkholderiales bacterium | reverse complement strand
AAGTTAGGAAAAATTATGGAAAACGGTACCGTCAAGTGGTTCAACGATGCAAAAGGTTTCGGCTTCATTACCCCCGATGCGGGTGGTGACGACCTGTTCGCGCATTTCTCCGAAATCCGCGCCGAAGGCTTCAAGTCGCTGAAGGAAAACCAGAAGGTCACCTTCGAAACCAAGAAGGGCCCGAAGGGCATGCAAGCTTCGAACATCCAGTTCGTCTAAGCTTCCCCTTCGCTGCAAACAAAAAGCCCCGCAAGGGGCTTTTTGCTTTTTGGCGCTTTTTCTTTCTCGGGTCACGCCCAAACCCGGCGGCAGCAGCCGCGATGCGGCGCTTGCCTTAGAATGGCACCTGCACCTGCCGTGGCTCGTACGGCGGGATAAGAACAGATCCTTTGGTCCCGCCCGCAGCGCGGCGGGCCGGCAAACCACTCAGGAGGCAAGGTGTCCCGCCCAGTCAATTTTCCCCGGCTTGCCTGGTTCCGGATCGCGGTCGCCCTGCTGGCCATAGCCGCGCTCGGCGGCTGCGTCACCGCCGCGCAAAAGCGCGCCCAGGACATCGCCCGCACCAATATCGCGGGGGTCGACCAGATGCGCACCTGCACCGAGGCGGTCTACAACTCGCCGGCATTCGACGCTGCGCGGCGCCGCCTGCCGGCGGACTACGGCCAGGCCACGCTGGAACAGGAAACCGACCCGGGCGTGGCCAAGGACCCGGAGATCGCCGCCGTGCTGCTGGCGCAGCCGCAGCTGCAGGCCTGCCGCAAGACATTCCTGGACAAGATC
This sequence comes from Burkholderiales bacterium, assembly GCA_036271855.1. Classification (GTDB taxonomy): domain Bacteria; phylum Pseudomonadota; class Gammaproteobacteria; order Burkholderiales; family JAEUOS01; genus JAQGMJ01. The sequence continues at coordinate 3,782 of DATAZV010000253.1, read as the reverse complement.
GGCGCCGATACGCCCAGCCTGATTCCCACCTACGCCGGGCTGCTGGCGCTCACCGACGGTTCGCTCTCCGAAGTGATGCAAAAGAAAAAGGGCTGGGGCGACCATGTGCGCGACGTCAAGCTGCTGCTGAAAAAGGCCGACACCGAGCTGGACGACGAGATCAAGAAAATCGCCGACGGCTTGAGCCAGGACCCGAAAGCGGTACAGGCGCGCAAGGAGGCGGCCGACAAGGCGCTGGCCGTCTACGCGACGACCGAAAAAGCCCTGACCACCATGCGCCGGCCGGTGATCACCCGCGTCAGCAACTGAAAAACCGCGGGGAACCGCCGCCCGGCCTGCCTGCCCAACCCTGATGACACACCACAGGAGGCCGTGATGAACGCAGACGAACAGGCGATCCGTGAAGTCGTCGCCACCTGGATGGCCGCCAGCCAGAGCGGCGACCTCGACACCGTGCTGGGGCTGATGAGCGACGATGTGGTGTTCATGGTGCCGGGGCGCGAGCCCTTCGGCAAGGAAGCCTTCGCCGCCCAAAGCCGGGCCATGGCGCAAAGCGGCGCGCGGATGGCGGGCGAAAGCGAGATCGTCGAGCTGCAGGTGCAAGGCGACTGGGCCTGGCTGCGCAACCGATTGCGCGTCAGCGTCACCCCGCCGGGCAAGCCCGCGGTGCAGCGCGCCGGCTACACCCTGACGATTCTGCGCAAGAACCCGCAAGGCCGCTGGCAACTGGTGCGCGACGCCAACCTGCTGGCCTGACGCCGGGCAAGCGCTGCGGCCCGGCACCGCCGTCAGCCGCTTCCTACAGCGGGTCGCGGCGTCGCACTACAGACCCGGCGCGAACCCGCGCCCATCATGCTCCCGGGCCATATGCGTATCGCGGCCCGCACCGGCGCCGGCCGCTTGACAAGCATGACAAGCGCGGCGGGCGCCCCTCGCCCCAGCACCGCACAAAGGAGTTTTCATGAAGATCAATCGCAAGTTCATCGTCGCGGTGGCGCTCTCCGTCGCCGCCGTGCCCGCTTTCGCGGCCGTTGCCGTGAGCGTGGGCGAGCCCGGCTTTTACGGCAGCATCGACCTCGGCGGCGGCCCGCCGCCGGTGGTCTACAACAGCGCGCCGGTGATCTCCGGCGCCGTCGTGGCCGGCGCCCCGCCGGTCTATCTGCGCGTGCCGCCGGATCACCGCGCGCATTGGGAGCGTCACTGCGCCGAGTACAACGCCTGCGGCCGTCCCGCCTATTTCGTCCACGACGACTGGTATCACAAGCACTACGCCCGCCGCTAGGCGCGCGTCAGGCAAAAAAAGGGGCGCCCTCGGGCGCCCCTTTTTATCGGGCAGGCGTGCAGCGTGCGCCGCGCCTGCCGCTTAGCGTGCGGCGGCCACCGGCGCGTCGCCCTTGCCCGCCAGCAGGCCACCGAGCAGCGCGAAGACCGACAGCAACACCACCGCGGCGCCGAATTCCTGCGCCGTGATCAGCAGGTTGCCGAACTTGACGACGAAGAACCCGGCGATGATCGCCGGCAGGCCCATTGCCAGATAGCAGATCACGAAGGCCACCGACAGCACGCCGGCGCGCTCATGCGGCTTGGCCGCCGGCACCACGGTGCGGATGCCGCCCTGGAAGCCGGCGCCGAAACCGCTGCCGGCTAAGATGCTGGCGAGGAAAAAACCCGCCACCGACTGATATTGCAGCGCCAGCATTTGCGCGATGGTGCCGGCGATCAGCGCCAGGCCGCCGTAGTTCATCAGCAGGCGCGCGCCGCGGCTTTGCAACGCCAGCACCGCGACCACGCCGCCGCCGGTGATCGCCACGATCGCCATGCCGCCGGCGAACGACGCATCCAGGCCGAACACCTTGTGCATCAGCGCCGGCACCAGGGAGGCGTAAAAGCCGGCCATCGCCCACGCCGCCACCAGCATCGGCGCGGCCAGCAGCATCGGCTTGCGCGCCGCCGCCGGCAGGTTCAATTGGGGTTTTAGTGACGCCACTGCGCCGGGACGCCGGGTCACCGTCTCGGTCATGAAAATTACGCCGACCATCTGCAGCAGGAACACCACCGCCAGCACCAGGTAGACCAGCAGGGTGGGCGCCGGCAGGTAATGGACGAACAGTCCGGCCAGCAGGCCGCCGGTGCCGGTGCCCAGCAGCGGGGTCACGGCATTGGCCACCGGGCCGCGTACCTTGTCGAGGTCGAGCATGCCGGCGCCGATCGCGCCCAGCGCCGCGCCGGTCGCCAGGCCCTGGACGATGCGCGCCAGGATCAGGCTGTCGACACCGCCGGCGGTGGCGAAGATCAGCATCACCACCACCTGCGTCAGGGTGGCGACGATCAATACCGGCCGGCGCCCGATATGGTCCGACAGGCGCCCGGCCACCAATAAGGTGGCCAGCAACACCAGGGCGTAAATGCCGAAGATCTCGGTGACCGTCAGGGCCGAAAAGCCCCATTCCGCCTGATACACCGGGTAAAGCGGGGTCGGCGCCAGCGAGCCGGCCAGGAACGAAACCGTGATCGAGGCCAGCAGGTAAAAGGCGGCCGCGGGCGAAAGCCGGCGCGCGCCGCCCTTCAAGCTCGCAAGCGGAAAAGCAGCCGCGGGAGCTTTGGAGGCGGCCACCGGGAGGGTATTGGCCGAAAAAGCGGTGGATGCGCAGTGATTCATGGAGATTCCCCTTCAGTTCAACCAGACAGACCGGTCTGGTTAGGATGTTGACACTATACAGACCGGTCTGGTAAAGTCAAGCCCATGAACACAAATATTCTCGAACCCCCGGTTTCAACCTCTCCGGGCAGCCCAGCGCCCGTCCCGCACGTGGCCCGGCTGTCGGCGCGCGCCCGCCTGCTGGCCGCAGCCGAGGAGCTGTTCTATAAGGAAGGGGTGCGCAGCGTCGGCATCGAACGGGTGATCGAGCGCGCGGGCGTGGCCAAGGCGTCGCTTTACGGCAACTTCAAGGGCAAGGACGACCTGGTGCGCGCCTATCTGGCCGAACGCCGGGAGACGCGCCAGGCGCGCATCGAGGCCAAGCTGGCGCACTTGACGGCGCCGCGCGACAAGATATTGGCGATTTTCGACCTGCTGGCGGAGATTTTTGCCGAGCCGAATTACCGCGGCTGTGCCTTCATGCGCGCCAGCGCCGAAATGCAGCCGGGCAGCAGCGGACGCGAGGTGTGCGAAGACGCGCGGCAGTGGACCCGCGCACTATTCGTCGAGCTGGCGCGTCAGTGCGGCGCCGCCCAGCCTGAAGCATTGGGGCACCAGTTGCACCTGCTCTACGACGGCGCCGCGGTGTCGGCGCAAATGGACGGCGGCACTGCTTCGGCCCTGGCTGCGCGCGCGGTGGCGGTGCAAACGCTCGCCGCCGCCTGCCCGTAGCCCGGCAGGTGTCGTGCCGGACCTAGAGGTTTAGTCGCCCGACTCGGCCACCAGCGGGGGCATCGGCTGGCGCGCCAGCTGCATCCAGTGGTTGATCTGCGGCTGCGAGGCGCCCCAGCCGGTGCCATAGGCTTCCTGGCCGTGGCGCAGCATCAGCAGGGCGATGCGCGCCGATTCGGCGTCGCCATGGTCGGCCAGGCGCATGAAATCGCCATAGGCGGCAGTGGCATGCCCTTCCTTGAGTTCCTGCAGGGCCTGGGCGAACTGCGCGCTGCGGCCGTCCTGCTTTTGATGGATGTTGGGTGCGGCAGAGGCGAAGGCGCAAGTGGCAAGAGCGATCACGGCAAGGCTGCGGTTTAATTTGGAGAACACGTTCAAGACTAGACTCCCGCTATTGGTTTAATGACGGCGG
>DATAZV010000252.1:0-12761 GCA_036271855.1 Burkholderiales bacterium | reverse complement strand
CCAAGGCAGTCGGCATGATCGTCGGCGTGGTGATCGGCGGGCGCTACCTGACGCGGCCGCTGTTCACCGCGATTGCGCGCTTCGGCAGCCGTGAGGTGTTCACTTCGGCGGCACTGCTGATCGTCATCGGCGTCACCTTGCTGATGGAACTGGTGGGCCTGTCGGCTTCGCTGGGCGCTTTTCTCGCCGGCGTACTGCTGGCGGATTCGGAATATCGCCACGAACTGGAAGCCGATATCGAGCCTTTCAAGGGGCTTTTGCTGGGACTGTTTTTCATCGCCGTGGGCATGTCGGCCAACCTTGCGCTGATCCTCAAACAGCCGCTGTTGCTGCTGGCGCTGACGCTCGGGCTGCTGATCATCAAGGCCGTCGTCGTGATGGCGCTGGGAGCGGCCTTCAAGGGTCCCACCTCCAGCACGCGCAAGCTGGCGCTGGCACTGGCGCAGGGCGGTGAATTTGCTTTTGTGCTGTTCGGGGTGGCCGGCGGCTTCGGCATTTTTACCGAGGCGCAGGCGCAACTGCTGGTAGTGGTGGTCACGGTCTCCATGCTGCTCTCGCCCCTGCTGTTCATCCTTGAGGACAAGGTGCTGGGGCCCTGGCTAGACCGCAAGCAGGAACGTGAATTCGATACCATCGAGGCCGACGGCAACCACGTGGTGATCGCCGGCATGGGCCGCGTCGGCCAGGTGGTGGCGCGCGTGCTGAACATGAAAAAGATTCCGTTGACGGTACTCGATGTCGACGCCGCCCAGGTGGATAGCCTGCGCAAGTTCGGCGTCAAGGTGTATTACGGCGACGCCAGCCGGCTCGACATGCTGGAAGCGGCCAAGGTGAGCGAGGCGCGGCTGTTCATCCTCGCCATTGACGACCCGGAAGCCTCCTTCAAGACCGCCGAACTGGTGAAACGCCATTTCCCCGATGTGCCGATCCTGGCGCGGGCGCGCAATCGCCAGCATGCCTACAAGCTGATGGACCTGGGCATCACCAAGATCTACCGCGAGACCTGGCACATGAGCCTGGAACTGGCGCACACCGCGCTGTTGCGCCTGGCGATTCCGCAATCCGAGGCGGCGATGACGGTGGCGCGCTTTCGCGACCACGACATCCAGTTGCTGAAACGGCAATATGCCGTCTACCAGGACGAGGCCAAGCTGATCCAGACGTCTAACGACGTGCGCGCCGAACTCGACGCCCTGCTCGAAGGCGACCGCGAGGACATCACCGAGGCCACGCCGGAGCGCGACTATGTCGCGGTCGAGGACGAGGGCGAAACCAGGCAGGCCGGGCAGGAAACGCCGACCACGTAGCCAGCCGATTTTTGCTGCGCCGGCGACACCACGGCGCGGCAGTTGAAACATTCGGCGTAGCCGGCTTCCTGCAGCGCCGGCGTCAGCGCAACGCGGCGGTCGAACACGAAGCAGTTGCCGCTATAGTGCGCGCCGCCTACTTCCTCGAAATACCGGAGGATGCCGCCGTCGAGCTGATAGACATTTTCGTAACCCTGGCCCTGCATGTACAGCACCGCCTTTTCGCAGCGGATACCGCCGGTGCAAAAAGTCACCACGGTGCGGCCCTGCAGTTCGGGTGCGAGCTTTTCCAGGGTGGCGGGAAATTCGCTGAAGGAGCGGATTTGCGGGTCGATGGCATCGGTGAACGTACCGACCTCGACCTCGAAGGCATTGCGCGTGTCCAGCAGCGTGATGGCGCGCCCGGCATCGTCGTGGCCGGCATCGAGCCAGCGTTTCAGGGTGGCGGCGTCTACGTGCGGCGCCCGGTCCCGCATCGGCCGGATCTGCGGCTTTTTCATGGTGATGATCTCGCGCTTGATCTTCACCAGCATGCGGTTGAAGGGCTGTTCGGCCGACCAGGACTCCTTCACCGGCAGGCCGGCAAAACGGGCGTCGGCGGCCAGCCAGGCGAGTACGCCGCGCAGGCGCGCCTCCACCCCGGCCAGGAACAGGTTGATCCCTTCGGGCGAGAGCAGCACCGTGCCCTTGAGCTCCGCTGCAATGCAGCGCGAGCGCAGTTCGGCGCGCAGGCTGTCCAGGCTGCCCAGTTCGACGAACTTGTAAGCGGAAACGTTGAGGTAGTCCATCGCGCAATGTCAAGCGGCAAGGTCAAATTATACTGGCTGAACGAGGCTTTTTAAGGCTCCCTTCCCTCCCCGCTGTCGAGTAAAATCCTGCCATGCCAGCACCGGCCTTCGTCCACCTCCGCCTGCACTCGGAATACTCGGTCACCGACGGGTTGACCCGCGTCGACGCCGCGGTGGCGCAGGCCCAGGGCGACGGCATGGGCGCGCTGGCGCTAACCGACCTGGCCAACCTGTTCGGCATGGTCAAGTTCTACAAGGCGGCACGCGGCAAAGGCGTCAAGCCGGTGATCGGCGTCGATGTGTGGATTACCAATCCCGAGGAGCGCGACAAGCCTTCGCGGGTGATCCTGCTGGCGGCGAACAACGACGGTTACCTGAAGCTGTGCGAATTGCTGTCGCGCGCCTGGCTGACCAACCAGCACCGCGGCCGCGCCGAAATCGACAAGGCCTGGCTGCGCGAAGGCACCGCCGGGCTGATCGCACTTTCCGGCCTGCTGCTGGGCCCCGGCGCCGGCGACATCGCGCAGGCGCTGGCCGCCGGCAACCCCGGAATGGCAGAGACTCTCGCCAACGAATGGGCGATGCTGTTCCCCAACCGCTTTTACATCGAGGTGCAGCGCAGCCAGGCCGGCAGCAGCAAGTCGGCCGCGGTCGAACCGCAGTTGCGGCGCATCGTCGCGCTGGCGGGCCGGGTCAAGCTTCCGGTGGTGGCGACCCACCCGGTCGAGTTTTCGTCCACCGAGGAGTTTCGTGCCCACGAGGCGCGGGTGTGCATCGCCGAGGGCTATGTGCTGGGCGACCAGCGCCGCCCCAAGCTGTACAGCGAAGACCAGTATTTCAAGACCCAGGCCGAGATGGCCGAGTTGTTCAAGGATCTGCCGGGCGCACTGGCCAATTCGGTGGAAATCGCCAAGCGCTGCAACATTTCGCTGAAACTGGGCAAGCCCAGCCTGCCTGATTTCCCGGTGCCCGCGGGCCTGACCATCGACGAGTACATGCGCCAGCTTTCGCGCGAAGGGCTCAAGGGGCGCCTGGAGGCCCTATATGCCGATGCCGCGAAACGCGAGGCAGTGCGCCAGCGCTATGAAGAGCGCCTGGAGTTCGAGGTCGAAACCATCATCAAGATGGGCTTCCCGGGCTACTTCCTGATCGTCGCGGACTTCATCAACTGGGCGAAGAACAACGGCGTGCCGGTGGGCCCGGGGCGCGGCTCGGGCGCGGGCTCGCTGGTGGCCTATTCGCTGGGCATCACCGACCTCGACCCGCTGGCCTACAACCTGCTGTTCGAGCGCTTCCTCAATCCGGACCGGGTGTCGATGCCCGACTTCGATATCGACTTTTGCGAAAACGGCCGCGACAAGGTGATCCAGTACGTGCGCCAGAAGTACGGCGAGCACTGCGTTTCGCAAATCGCCACCTTCGGCACGATGGCGGCGAAGGCGGCGATCCGCGACATCGGCCGCGTGCTCGACCTGGGTTACAACTTTTGCGACGGCATCGCCAAGCTGATTCCCTTCGCGCCCGGCAAGCTGATCACGATTGCCAATGCGCGCGAGATGGAGCCGCAGCTGGTGGCGCGCGAAAAGGCGGAAGAGGAAGTCGCCGGGCTGCTCAGCCTGGCGGAGCAGGTCGAGGGCCTGACCCGCTCGGTGGGCAAGCATGCCGGCGGCGTGCTGATCGCCCCCGGTAAGTTGACGGACTTCACCCCGCTGTACGCGCAGGGCATGGGCGACGGCGCCGTCAGCCAGTTCGACAAGGACGACGTCGAAGCCGTCGGCCTGGTGAAGTTCGACTTTTTAGGCCTCACCACGCTCACCGTGCTCGACTGGGCGGAGCGTTACATCCGCCGCGGCCGCCCCGAATTGCCGGACTTCAGCTGCTCGAAATTGCCCCTGGACGACGCCCAGGCCTATACCGTGTTCAAGAAAGCCAACACGGTGGCGATTTTCCAGTTTGAAAGCCGCGGCATGCGCGACATGCTGCTGGGCGCCAAGCCCGACCGCTTCGAGGACATCATCGCCCTGGTGGCGCTGTACCGCCCTGGGCCGATGGACCTGATTCCCGACTTCATCGAGCGTAAGCACGGCCGCCAGCAGGTGATTTACCCCGACGCCCGCGTCGAGCCCATCCTCTCCGAGACCTACGGCATCATGGTCTACCAGGAGCAGGTGATGCAGATGGCGCAGATCATGGGCGGCTATTCGCTGGGCGGCGCCGACCTGTTGCGCCGGGCGATGGGCAAGAAAAAGGCCGAGGAAATGGCCGAGCACCGGCAGATTTTCCGTGACGGCGCCGCGAAGAACGGCTTGAACACCGGCAAGGCCGATGAAATCTTCGACCTGATGGAAAAGTTCGCCGGCTATGGCTTCAACAAGTCGCACGCCGCCGCCTACGCCCTGCTGGCCTATCACACGGCCTACCTGAAGCAGCATTACCCGGCCGAGTTCTACGCAGCCAACATGTCTTGCGCGATGAGCGACACCGACAAGGTGCAGATCTACGCTGCCGACGCGCGCGAAAACGGCATCGAAATGCTGCTGCCGGACGTCAACCTCTCGGCCTATCGCTTCGAGCCGGTGCCGGGCAAGAACGGCAAGATCAGCGCGGTGCGCTACGGCCTGGGCGGCATCAAGGGCATGGGCGAAGGGGCGATCGAGAACATCCTCGCCGCGCGTGCCGAAAAGCAATTCACCGACCTGTTCGATTTTTGCGCGCGGGTCGACAAGCGCCTGGTGAACCGGCGCGCGGTGGAAGCGCTGGTACGCGCCGGCGGCTTCGATGCGCTCGAGGCAGACCGCGCAGTGCTGTTTGCCTCGGTGGGCATCGCGATGGAAGCTGCCGAGCAGGCCGAGCAAAGCGCCGACCAGGTGAGCCTGTTCGGCGGCACCGACGAGGGCAATCAGGAGCACAAGCCGGAACTGGTGCGCACCCTGAAGTGGTCGACGCGCGAGCGCCTGCTGAACGAAAAGCTGGCGCTGGGCTATTACCTCTCCGGCCATCTATTCGATGCCTATGCCGCCGAAGTGCGCAAGCTGGCGCGCACCCGCCTGATCGACGTCAAGCCGCGCGGCGAGCCGCAATTGCTTGCCGGCGTGGTGACGCAGATGCGCAGTGCCATGACCCGGCGCGGCAAGATGAACATCCTGGAAATCGACGACGGCAGCGCCAAGCTGGAAGTGACGGTATTCCAGGAACTGGTCGATGCGCATCGCGACCTGCTCAAACCCGACGAGCTGCTGGTGATTTCCGGCAAGGTGCGCGAAGACCAGTTTTCGGGTGGCGTGCGCATTTCGGCGGAAAAACTCTACGGCATGGTCGACCTGCGCCGCGCCTATGCGCGGACGCTGAAGGTGTCGATGAACGGCCAGGCCAATGCGAAAAAGCTGATGGAGCTGCTGGCGCCGTATCGCGGCGGCGGTTCCTGCCCGGTGGTGATCGATTATCACAACGGCGATGCCTCCTGCGAGATCCCGCTGGGCGAGGAGTGGCGGGTCACGCCGCGCGAGGAACTGCTGCAGGGCCTGCGCGACTGGCTGACTCCGGCCGGCGTCGAGGTCCTGTATTGATGGCCGGTCCACAAGCCGCCAGCCTTTCCCTGCCGGCTGATGCCCCCGACTTGTCGCAGGTCAAGCGCGCGCTGGTGGTCAAGCTGCGCCACCATGGCGATGTGCTGCTGGCTTCGCCGGTGTTCGATCTGCTCAAGCACCGCGCGCCGCACATCGAGATCGACGCGGTGGTCTACAGCGATACCGCCGAGATGCTCAGCCTGCACCCGGCGATTGCGCAGGTCCACACCATCGACAAGCAGTGGAAAAAGCGCGGGCCCCTGGGCCACGCCGCCGCCGAGCTCGGCCTGTGGCGCAAGCTCAAGGCAAGGCGCTACGACCTGCTGCTGCACCTGACCGAAAACCGGCGCGGCCTGTGGTGGGCCAAGACCCTGCGCCCGAAAATCGCGGTGGCACCCAGGCTGAATGAAGCCGATTCCTTGTGGGACGAGAGCTTTACCCATTTCTATGCCCTGCCGCGCCGCGGTAACAGCCGCCACACCGCCGAGGTCAATCTCGACGCGCTGCGGCGCATCGGCGTGATGCCGGCGGAGGATGAAAAGCACCTGACTCTGATCCCCGGCCCGGCAGCCGAGGAGAGCGTCGCCGCGCATCTGGCGCAACATGGCCTGGAGAGTGGAGGCTTTGTTCACATCCATCCGACTTCGCGCTGGATGTTCAAGACCTGGCCGGCGCAAAACGTCGGCGCGCTGATCGATCGCCTGGCGGCACTCGGGCATCAGGTGGTACTGACGGCCGCACCCTCGCCGACCGAACTGGCGATGATCGAACGCGTGCTGGCCTTCACCAGCGCCGCAGCGGTCAACCTCGCCGGCAAATTGACCCTGAAGGAACTGGCGGCGCTGACGGCACAGGCGCGGCTGTTCATCGGCGTTGATTCCGCGCCCATGCATATTGCCGCCAGCCAAGGCACGCCGACGGTGGCCTTGTTCGGCCCTTCCGGCGACGTTGAATGGGCGCCGTGGCGGGTGACGCATCGCATCGTCGCCTCGCAGGTCCACCCCTGCCGGCCCTGCGGCAACGACGGCTGCGGCGGCAGCAAGGTCAGCGAATGCCTGACCACCCTGCCGGTGGAACGCGTGCTGGAAGCCGCGCAGGCGCTGCTCGCCGAGGCCGATTGAATTGATTTGCGCAACGCTGCATTTGGGGCATTGATGAAGCTCGCCATCGTCCGGCAAAAGTACAACCCCTATGGCGGCGCCGAACGCTTCATCGAGCGCGCCATCGGCGCCCTGCGCGCCCACGAGGAAGTCGAAGTCACGCTGATGGCGCGCGAGTGGAAGGAGGCCCCGGGTTACCAGTACTGGCGCATCAACCCGCCCTATCGCGGTTCGCTGACGCGCGACCGCACATTTTCCACGTCGGTGCGGCGCGCGCTGGCGACCACCGGCGACCGCTTCGACCTGGTGCAAAGCCACGAGCGCATTCCCGGCATCGCCATCTACCGCGCCGGCGACGGCGTGCATGCCACCTGGCTGGGGCTGCGGGCGCGCGCGCAGACGCGCTGGCAGCGCTTCAACGTGTGGGTCAACCCCTATCACCCCTATGTGCTGAAGCAGGAGCGCCTGATGTTCACCCATCGCGCCTTGCGCGCGGTGATCTGCAACTCCACCATGGTGCGCGACGACATCGCCGCTCGCTTCGGCACGCCGGCCGCCAAACTGCATGTGATCTACAACGGCGTCGACCTCGACATCTTTCATCCGCGCCAGGCCGCGCAGCGTGCTTCCATGCGCGCAGCGCTCGGCATTGCGCAGGATGCACCGTTATTCCTTTACGTGGGCTCGGGCTTCGAACGCAAAGGGGTGGCACGCCTGCTCGAAGCCCTGGCCGGGGTCCCAGCCCCCGCCAGTGCCGTCATTGTCGGCGCCGACAAGCATGCCGCCGCCTATCAGGCGCAGGCCAAGCGCCTGGGACTGGAGGGGCGGGTGCACTTCCTCGGCCCGCGCGAAGACCTGCCCGCGCTGTACGGCGCCGCCGATGCCTTCGTGCTGCCTACGCTCTACGACCCGATGCCCAATGCCGCGCTGGAAGCCCTGGCCAGCGGCCTGCCGGTGGTTACCACGCGGCAATGCGGCGCGCGCGAATTCATCCGCGAAGGCGAGAACGGCTATGTGTTGGACGCGCTCGATGTCGCCGGGCTGTCGCAGGTGATGGGCGTGCTGGCCGCACCGGGCCGCGCCGCCGGCATGCGCGAGGCCGCGCGTGCCAGTGTCGCCCACCTGTCGCTCGATGCAATGGCCGAGCAACTGCTGGCGCTTTACCGCGAACTCGCGGGGGTGCCGCCGAATGTTAAAATTTCGGTTTAGAGACAAGGCGAACGCTGAACAAGCCGCGAGAACCGGCAGAGAAGAGGCTAGCCTCTCTCTGGAATCGGGGGTTGCGAAACGCAAGTGCGGGGGGCATAGCCCACTTACCTTCTTAATCAGCAATCCTCAAGGCTTTGCGCGCGGCTTCGGCCCGCAGTAGATATTCATGGCAGAAAAAAAAGGGGACCAAAGCGCGCCGTTGGATAGCGCCCGCCTGTACCTGCGCCTGCTGCGCTATGTGCAGCCTTATCGCATGGTCTTCGCGCTGGGCATCCTCGGCATGGCCCTGGCCTCCCTCACCGAACCGCTGTTTCCCGCGATCATGAAGCCGCTGCTCGACGACGGCTTCAGCGGCAAGCACTTCAGCTCCAGCCTCTACTGGCTGCCGGCGGCGCTGGTGGGCGTTTTCGTGCTGCGCGGCGCGATCAACTTCTGTACCTCCTATGCGCTGGCCTGGGTGTCCAACCACATCCTCCTCGACATGCGCGAGGCGATGTTCGCGCGCATGGTGAAGCTGCCCACCACCTTCTACAACAACGCCACCTCCGGGGTGCTGATTTCGCGCATCACCTTCGACGTCAACAACGTCACCAGCGCCGCCACCACGGTGCTGACGGCGCTGGTGGGCGACACCGTTACCGTGATCGGCCTGTTCGCCTACCTGTTCTATGAGAGCTGGGCCCTGACCCTGGTGGCGCTGGCCATCGTGCCCTGCACGGCGATGGTGATCCGCGTGTTCTCGGGCCGCCTGCGGCGCGTCAGCCGCGGCGCGCAGCACGCGATGGGGGACATCACCCACGTGCTGGGCGAGACCATCGAGGCGCACAAGGTGGTCAAGGTCTACGGCGGGCAGGAGTACGAGAAGAACCGCTTCCACCAGGCCAACGCGCGCCTGCGCGGCATGAACATGCGCCAGACGGTGGCGGCTTCCGCCACCGTGCCGATCACCCAGTTTTTCGGTTCCACCGCGATGGCGGTGGTGATCAGCATCGCCATCTACCAGGCCGCCGGCGGCCAGACCACAGTAGGCGGCTTCGTCGCCTTCATCACGGCGATGGGCATGCTCCTGCAGCCGCTCAAGCGCCTGGCCGATGTGAACGCGCCGCTGCAACGCGGCTTGGCGGCGGCCGAATCGGTGTTTGTCCTGCTGGACGAACTGGAAGAGGAAGATAACGGCACCCGGACGATCGCGCGCGCGCAGGGCGCGCTGCGTTTCGACACCGTGGTGTTCCGCTACCCGAATGCCGAGCGCGCGGCCATCGACCGCCTTTCCTTCGACATCGCGCCCGGCGAAACCGTCGCGCTGGTCGGCACCTCGGGCGGCGGCAAGACCACGGTGGCGAACCTGATTCCACGCTTTTACAAGCCGCAGTCGGGCACCATCTCCCTGGACGGCATCAACATCGAGGACCTGACGCTCGAATCGTTGCGCGCCAACCTCGCCTTCGTCTCCCAGGACGTGGTGCTGTTCAACGACACCATCGCCGCCAATATCGCCTATGGCCTGAAGCGTAACGTCAGCCGCGAGGAAATCACCAAGGCGGCCACCGATGCCGACGCGATGAAGTTCATCAGCGAGCAGCCGCAGGGACTGGACACCCTGATCGGCGAAAACGGCGTGCGCCTGTCCGGCGGCCAGCGCCAGCGCCTGTCGATCGCGCGCGCCCTGCTCAAGGACGCGCCCTTGCTGATCCTCGATGAGGCCACCTCGGCACTGGATACCGAGACCGAGCGCACCGTGCAGGCGGCGCTCAACGTGCTGATGCAAAACCGCACCACCATCGTCATCGCGCACCGGCTTTCCACCATCGAAAAGGCCGACCGCATCCTGGTGATCGACCGCGGCCACGTGGTCGAGTCGGGCGCCCACGCGCAACTGATGGCGCATAACGGCATTTATGCCGGCCTGCATCGCCTGACCGACGCCCAGGACCATCACACCGGCGCGAACACCAGCCCTACCCTGGATGACGCGCCGGCATGAGCAGCGTGTCTTGCCCGCAGACAGCGCAGGCGAGCGCATGAACATCGTCCATACCGAAAATTCCTGCGGCTGGGGTGGGCAGGAAATCCGCATCCTCAACGAGATGGCCGGGATGCGTGCGCGCGGCCATGAACTACACCTGCTGTGCCCACCGCAAGCCCGCATCTACGAAGTGGCGCGCGAGCGCGGCATTCCGGTGACGGCGCTGCCAATGGCGAAAAAGCGCCTGGGCGGCATGCTGGCAATTCGCCGCTGGCTGACCGAGCATCCGGTCGATGTGATCAACAGCCACAGTTCCACCGACAGCTGGCTCTCGGCGCTGGCCTGCGCCAGCCTGCCGCGCGCGCCGGTACTGGTGCGCACCCGCCATATCTCCGCGCCGGTGCCCGACAACGCGGCAACCCGCTGGCTCTACACCCGCGCCACCCGCAGCATCGTCACCACCGGCGAAGCGCTGAAGGCGCAACTGGTGCGTGACAACGGCTTTCCGGCGGCGAACATTGTCTCGGTGCCGACCGGCATCGACCTGACGCTATACACGCCGGTGGCGAACAACGAGGCACGCGCGGCATTGCGCGCACGCCTGGGCCTGCCGCGGGACAAGACATTGATCGGCATTGTCGCCACCCTGCGCAGCTGGAAGGGGCACCGCTACCTGGTCGAGGCCTTCGCCCAGCTGGCGCGCGCCGATACGCATCTGGTGATCGTCGGCGACGGCCCGCAGCGCGCGGCGCTGGAACAGTTGATCGCCGACAGCGGCCTGAAGGAACAGGTGACGCTGGCCGGCAATCAATCCGATGTCGTGCCCTGGCTGCAGGCACTCGACCTGTTCGCCCTGCCCTCCTATGCCAACGAAGGCGTGCCCCAGGCCATCCTGCAGGCTTTCGCCTGCGGCCTGGCGGCGGTGACCACGGCGGCCGGCGCGATCCCCGAAGTGGCGCGGCACGAAGACACGGCACTGGTGGTGGCGATGCAGGACGCGCAGGCGCTGGCCGCCGCGCTGCGTCGCCTGCTCGACGACCCCGCGCTGCGCTCGCGCCTGTCCGCCAACGCGCTGGCGCAGGCCCGTGCGCATCATGGTATCGATGCCATGCTCGACCGCATGGAAGCAGTGTTCCAATCCGCGCTCGAGCCGCCGGCATGAGCCGCCTGGCGACCCGCCTGCATGTGCTGCCGCGCGCGCTGCTGCGAGGGGGCGCCAGGCGTGCCCGGCCAAGCGAGGTGCGGCGCATCCTGGTGGTGCATCACCTGTTGCTGGGCGACACCCTGATGCTCACCGCGCTGCTGGCGCGCCTGCGCCGGCTCCACCCGCGCGCGACCATCGACTTCACCGTGGCGCCGGCTTTTTTGCCCCTGTATGCGCAGCGCCCCTACGGCGTCGACGCCCTGCCTTTCGACCCGCGCCAGCCCGGCCTGACGCGCGCCCTGACGCGCCGCGGCCCCTACGACCTGGCGCTGGTGCCCGGCGACAACCGCTTTTGCCTGCTGGCGCGCGCCGCCGGGGCGCGCTGGATCGTGGCGCTTGAAGGCGACGCGCCCGGCTGGAAAAATCGCGTGGCCGATGCCTTGCTGCCCTGGCCCCGCACACCCGCCAACCTGGCCGACATGTTCGCCTCGCTCGCCGGTGCAGGCGACGATTCCTATGCCCCGGCAAACTGGCCCGCGCCCCCATGCGCCCCCCTTGAGCCTCCCGCCACGCCCTACGCGGTATTGCACGTAGGCGCGGGCTCGGTGCTGCGCCACTGGCCCGCCGAACGCTGGATGGCGCTGGCGCAACATCTCGAAGCGCGCGGCCTGACCCCCGTCTGGTCCGCCGGGCCGCAGGAAATGCAACTGGTGGAGAGCATCGATCCGCAGCAGCGCTACCCCTCGCTCGCCGGCCGCCTCGACCTGGCGCAGCTCTGGCACCTGCTGGCCGGTGCGCGCCTGCTGGTGGTGCCGGACACCGGCATCGCCCATCTGGCCAAGCTGACCGCCACGCCCACGGTCTGCCTCTACGGCCCCGGCTCGGATGTGCTGTTCGGCGCCGGCCGCTTCTGGCGCGACCACCGCTTTGCCGCCGCCATCGTCGCCGACTTTCCCTGCCGCGACCAGAAGACGCTGTTCAAGCGCGAACTCGAATGGGTGCGCCGCTGCCAGCGCGGCACCGACCGCTGCGCAGCACCCGCCTGCATGCATGCGCTGGAACTGGACCACGTGTTCGCCGCTTGCGCGCAGGTTCTCGACGGCGGAATTTGAATGCATTGCCACGTCCTGAACCAGCAACCCTTCCTCGGCGGCGCCGAGGTCTACACGCTGTTTTTCACCCGCGCACTGCTTGACCTGGGCTGCGAAGTCACGCTTTATACGCATCCGCAAGCCCGGCACTGGCAGACCCTGGCGCACCCCAAGCTGCGTATCGAAGCCGTGGCCGACAGTGACACCCTGGTCGGCCGCCTGCCGCCTCAGCGCCAGTGGATCGTTACCCACGCCCCCATCTCATCGGCTTTCGCTGCCTACGCCAAAGCCGGCCATCTCCTGACCGGCTTTTGCCACATGCCGCTGGCGGGGCGTCGCCCGGGCGTGCTGACCGAATACCACCGCGTATTCGGCGTCTCCAATTACGTGCTGGAAACGGCGCGTGCCGCGGGACTGGAAAATCTGGACCCCGAGCCCTGCTACGGCATGGTCGATTTCGACCGTTTCGCCGACGGCGGTGATGCCCCCGTTCTCCAGGGGCAGCTCTACACCTGGGACAAACGCAAGTTCCGCGACAGCGCCTACGGCCTGCTGGAAAGTGCGGCGCGGCCCTTGCGCGCATTGCTGCA
>DATAZV010000251.1:0-6232 GCA_036271855.1 Burkholderiales bacterium | reverse complement strand
TCTTCCACTGCGCGCACATAGGTGGGGATGCGGTTCATCAGCACCAGCACCAGTTCGTCGATAAAGGCGACGAACAGCAGGAACGAGCCGATCACCAGGCTCATTTGCGGTATCCAAAGGGGAATCACGATCAGGCCGCCGGCCATTTCGTGGTACTGATAATTGTTGTAGACGAACACCGTGATGGCGTAGGTCATGTAGCCGACGAAGGCGGTGGCGATCGACAGCGAGAGTATTTCAAAAGCACGGCGCATCTTCGGGCCGAAGTTGTCCAGCAGCAGGCCGACGCGCACGAAGTCGCCGTGCTTGAAGGTATGCGCCAGGCCGAAAAAGGCGGCGCCGGCGGTCATCCAGGCGGCCACTTCGGTGGAGCCGCCGGTGCGAAAGCCCAGTTCGCGCATTGCGGAGCCGATCACCATGATGGCGAAAATCGCAAAAACAAAAAACGCCGCGAGATAACCCGCGGCGTCGTAGATCCAATCCAGCGTTTTACGCATGCGTCACATCTTGCGGTAGGCGTCGACCACTGCCTTGCCGTCCGGGCCGGCACGCTTGAGCCAGTCGGCGAGCATGATGGAGCCGACCTGCTTCATGTCGGCCGACAGCTTGGGCGTCGGCTTGATGATCTTCATGCCGTTCTTGGTCATCTGCTCGGCATACCACTGGTTCTTGTCCTGGGACATTTTCCAGCCGCGCGTCTCGGCGGCGGCGGCGGCCTTGAGCACCGCCTCCTGGGTCGGCTTGTCGAGGGCATCGAACGCCTTTTGACTGACGATCACCGCGTTTTTCGGCAGCCAGGCCTGGGTGTCGTACCAGTTCTTCACGCTTTCGAAGGTCTTGGTGTCGAAGCCGGTGGACAATGACGACATGTACGAATCCACCACGCCGGTGGCCAGCGCCTGCGACAGTTCGGCGGCCTGGATGGTCACGGGGGTGGCGTTGACCAGCTCGGCGATCTTGTTGGTGGCCGGGCTGTAGGCGCGCCACTTCAGGCCCTTCATGTCGGCCACGCTGCTGATCTCGCGCTTGGAGTAGATGCCCTGCGGCCCCCACGGCACGGTATAGAGGAGTTTCATGCCCTGCGAACCCAGAAGCTTGTCCAGTGCCGTCTTTTGCGCCTTGTAGAGCTTCATCGAATCAGCATAGCTGGCGGCCAGGAAGGGCACACCGTCAAGCTCATACACCGGGTCTTCATTGGCGAAGTTGGCGAGAAGGATTTCGCCGATCTGCACCTGGCCGCCGCGAATCGCACGCTTGATGTCCGGCGCCTTGATCAGCGAGGCATTCGCATGCAGGTTGATCTTCAGCTTGCCGCCGGTGGCCTTGCCGATATCGTCGATGAACAACTGCACATTTTCGGTGTGGAAGTTGGTCGTTGGGTAGGCGGTGGGCAGGTCCCAGGTGGTCTGGGCTTGTGCGGCGCCGGCCACCGCAAATGCGGCGAAGGCTGCGACAGCGAGCAGGGTGCGGTCAAATCGCATGGCGGTCTCCAATGATGCGGTTCATAAGGACAAGCTTAAGCAGCGATTGTGCCACGGCTCAAGGCAATTGCGCTCGGTTTTCATCAGCGTATCAAAAACAGCATGCCGCATGCATCACGCGGCTTCGAACTCGAAAATACAGCCGATCTCGGCTTGCGCGTCGACGGTGACGACCTTGTTGTTGATCTCGCGGGCAATGCCGCCGTGCTTGAGCGCGGCGATGCAGCGATCCAGCGACATGGTGCCGAAGGTCAGCTTGCGCATGCCAGGCGTGCCGGTAGTCAGGGTGAACTCGAAGCTGGGCAGGTGGACCACGCAGCGGCCGGCGCCGGTTTCGGCGATTTCGGCGCCCGCCATGGCGCGCAGGTAGATCGGTGCAGCCGCCGCCGGGTCGGCCACCTCGATGGCCAGGCGGGTCATCGCCGTCACGCCATTGGCATGGCCCTGCCATTCGGCGCGCCACACCAGTTCCGGGGTGAGGTGCTGACAATAGTAAAACCAGGAACCGGGCACGGCATCAGGCTCCAGGCGGGTGACGCGAAAGGCGACATCGGCGCTCTTGCCGTCGAGTTCCACCGGGCGCGAGAAATCGGAAACCGGCCGCGGCGCCAGGCCGCGCTGCAGGAGCAGCGCGCGCACGCGGTCGGCGTCGTCGGCGTCGAGCACGGTGGCCAGCAGGCCGGCGGAACGCTGGCTGAGTTCGGGACGTTTTTCCGGCGGCTTGCCGGGTGGGTAACCGAGTAACTCCAGATAGTCGTGCTGGAACACCACGGTGTGGTTGAGCGAGCCCAGGGTGTGGTGGCCGCGCGGGGCGACGATGAAGCCCATGCGCTCGAAGTAGTCGACGGCCTGGTCGGTGCGGTCGCGGGTGTTGATGACGATGTGGTCGATGCGGTTCATGACGGGATATTATCGCGGCTGTGCAATTTGAAAAATCCCTCCCGCGCCTGATCTTGCAAACTTTTCACGCGCCGTGCCCGCCGGTGCGCGGGGCCGGGTGTTGATGTTTACCCCGCCGTTGGGTGTGCTGATGCTGGAGACGCGCTTTCCGCGCGTGCCGGGGGACATCGGCAACCCAGCCAGCTTCGATTTTCCGGTGCGTTACCGCGTCGTGAACGGCGCTTCGGCGGCGCGCGTGGTCAATGATCGCGCAGCGGGCCTGTTACAGCCCTTCATCGACGCGGCGCGCGAACTGGTGGACGACGGCTGCGGGGCGATCAGCACCAGTTGCGGGTTTTTGGCGCTGTTCCAGCATGAATTGCAAGCAGCGCTGCCGGTGCCGGTGGCGAGTTCCAGCCTGCTGCAGGTAGCGCCCTTGCAGGCGGCGCTGCCGGCCGGACAACGAGTGGGAATTATCACGATTGCGGCGCAGGCGCTGACGGCGGACCATTTGCATGGGGCGGGCGCGGACCCGGCGACACCGCTTGTCGGGGTACGCGAGGACGGTGAGTTCGCCCGGGCGATCCTTGGTGATCTGCCTGAAATGGATAGCGGAAAATTGCGCGACGAGGTGCTGGAGGCCGGCGCGCGTCTGCGGCTGGCGCATCCCGAGGTCACGGCGCTGGTGCTGGAGTGCACCAACATGCCGCCCTATGCCGCCGCGCTGCGTGAAGCCAGCGGGCTGCCGGTTTACGACATCCTGACCCTGCTTAACTCGATGCGGCGGGAATCGCGCGCCTGACTTCCCCGGTCACGGAGCCGTCGGGGGCAAAGCTGCGCTCGGCGAATTCGATGTTGCCGGCCTGATCGATCAGCAGCACCGTGGCGCTGCGGGTGCCGTAGAGGGGAGCTACGATCATGCGCGGCGATAGTTCGCGTTCGCGCGTCAGGCCGATGCCGGTGTCGGGGAGTTGCGTGTCGGCGGCGGGGGAGCGTTCGGCCAGGGCGGCGAATAGGGTGTCGGTCAGCGCCGTGGCGTCGGGCGCGGATTCCAGCGCGGCGGCGAGCGCACCTTCCAGGCCAACCGCTTTGGGCCAGGGGGTGTCGAGCAGCGCGTTGGAAAGGCCATGCACGCCGGGCGGTACTTCGCGCGGCGCGCCGGCGCGGTTTCCCACGTACCAGAGGGCGTCGGCGTCGCCCACCAGCAGGTTGAAGCCGTTGTACATGTACTGGATCGCGCCCAGGCTCTCGGCGTAGTCGATTGGCCGGGTGCTTTCCCGCAGGAAGTTGGAGACCAGCGCGCCGCGCGTCGGCGCGCCCGCTTTGAACTCGGTGGGGTCGCGGTAGTTGGTCAGCGCGGCGAATCGTCCTTGGGTCGTGACACCCATCCAGGTACCGCGGTCTTTCAGGTCGCGCCCGGCGAACAATTGCGAGGCGTCCTCCCAGAAAACGGCGGGGGCAGTAGGGCGGCTATGGTGTTCGTCGCGATTGGCGGCGACGACCAGGCGATAGCGCGGATGGGCTTTCCAGGCGCAGGCGATCAGGCACATGACAACAAGTTCTCAGGCCAGCGGATCGTGGAAGATCTCGCTCTTGCGGGTACCGCCCTCGGCCAGGAATTTTTCCATGCCGAAGCGCGCCACGCAGTCGGCCAGCGTCGCCTCGAACAGCAGGCGCTGGTGCACCCCTTCATAGATTTCCATCCAGGTGGCGCCGTCGCTGGTCTTTTTTTTCAGTCGCCCGCGCACGCCGGTGAGGCGATAGATGTCGGATTGCATGGCGATGGCGATCGGGATCAGGTCCGTGGCCTGGTCGGCGGGAATCTTGTAGTAGACGTAGTAGTCGGTGATGTCGCTCATGCATCCTCGGGCGGTGCGTAATGCAGGCGTCGTGCACGCGCAAGCGGCGGCGCCCCCTGTTTGTTTTATTGGGTTTTCGTTGCTTGTTATTTGTTATGGGGTCGGACTCAAGCGGCGGCGGGTATGGGGTAGGGCAGTTCGGCGAATTGCAGCAGCGGGCCGTCGGCCGCGCCAAGGTGGATCCGCCCTTGCGCGTGGCTCTGGATCTGGATCACCGCCAGCATGTCGCTGCCGCCGCCGGGGGCGGGCGCGGCATTGGCGATCAGGCCGCTTTCCTGGCCGTTCATATCGGAAGCGAACAGCGCGTCGCCGGCTTTGGCCGGCGCTTCGACATGGGCGAGATAGGCCCGGCGTTTCACCGCGCCGCGGTAATGGGCGCGGGCGACGATTTCCTGCCCGGGGTAGCAGCCCTTCTTGAAGTTGATGGCGCCGATGGCGTCCAGGTTGACCATTTGCGGGACGAATTGCTCCTGGGTCGCGGCGGTGATCCAGACTTCGCCGGCGTGGATCATCAGGCGCTGCCAGTCGTCGGCGCTGCCCGCGGCGAGTTCGGATGCGATCGGTGCGTCCTTGGCGCTGACGGCAAGGCTGCGGGCGAATCCTTGAACCGGCGGCAAGCCGATCAGAGCGGCGCGGCCCTCGTGCGCAACTTGCAGGGGTGCGGGACCAGCCTGGCCGGCCAGGCCGAGCACCTGGTATGTATCGGAGACATCCTCCAGCACCACCTTGGCGCGCAGCACGAACATGCGCAGGCGCTTGACCAGCCCGGGCAGCAAGGCACGGTCGGCGGCCATGAAAAAGCCGTCGGCGCCATCGCGCCAGACCAGAAAGGCGGCGTACAGGCGGCCCTTGGCGGAACAATAGCCGTTCCATTGCGCCGCATCCGGTGCCAGATTGAGCAGGTCATTGGTGAACTGACCGTGCAAAAAGCTTTGCGCGTCCGCACCGCCGGCGTGAACCAGGCCCCAGTCGGGCAGGGCGGCGGCGAAGGGGGCAAGGGAGGATAGTTCGGCAGTTTTCATGGTCAATCCAGAAGCAAGTCATTATTATAGCGACCTGCCCATGCCGGCGACGGCCGCATTCCCAAGATGTTCCGAATTCTCAAAGCACTGATTTTTCTGGCCTTTTTAGCTGCTATAGGTACCGCCGGCGCGCTCTGGTGGTATGCGCAGCGACCGATACCGATGACAGCGGGCAGCGTCGACCTGAACATTCCCTCCGGCAGTTCAATGCGAGGCGCCGCCCGCATCGCCGCCTCGGTGGTCCCGGTGCAGCCGGAAATGCTGATCGCCCTGGCCCGCATATCGGGGCGCGATACGCAAATCAAAGCCGGCAGCTACGAAATCGAGCCCGGCACCACGCCGATGAGCCTGATCGAGCAGCTGACCCTGGGCGATGTCAGCATGCAGGAAGTGCGTATTCCCGAAGGCTGGACCTTTCACCAGTTCCGCGCCGCGCTCGATGCCCATCAGGCGGTGACGCATGCCTCGCAAGGGGTGAGCGATGCCGCGCTGCTGACGCAGATTGCCCAGGCTGAAGGCGGCGGCGGGGTGGCGGCGAACGGTGACCAGAACCCCGAAGGCCTGTTTTTCCCCGACACCTTTTTGTTCGCCAAAGGGGCCAAGGACACCGACATCCTGCGCCGCTCCTATCGCCTGATGAAAAAACGGATTGCCGGGGAGTGGGACAAGCGTGCCCCCGGGCTGCCGTATACGACGCCGTACCAGGCGCTGATCATGGCTTCCATCGTGGAAAAGGAAACCGGCCAGACCAAGGAACGCCCGCTGATCGCCGGGGTGTTCATCAACCGCCTGAAAAAAGGCATGCTGCTGCAGACCGACCCGACCATCATCTACGGCATGGGCGTGAACTTCGACGGCAACCTGCGCAAGAAGGATTTGCTCGCCGACGGCCCCTATAACAGCTATACCCGTACGGGCCTGCCGCCGACGCCGATCGCTTTGCCGGGAGTGGCGGCGATCCAGGCCGCCCTGCACCCGGCCGATACCGAAG
>DATAZV010000250.1:0-8246 GCA_036271855.1 Burkholderiales bacterium | reverse complement strand
GCGCAGATGCCGGCGGCTGTTATTTCGGAGAAACCTCAGGTTTTATCAGGTTCGCAGCCGGGCGCTGGGACACCGGCGATGCTGTTTCCTGAAAAACATCAGGTTTTATCAGGTTCGCAGCCCGGCGCTGAAACAAGGGCGATGCATTTCTACGAAAAACCTCAGGTCCCCCAAGGGGACTTCTTTCAGGGCGTTTTCTCAGGTTCCGCGATGGGCGCCGGAACGCGGGCGATGCTGTTTCCTGAAAAACGTGGGGTTTTGTCAGGTTTGGCGGGGCCAAGCCTTGCAGCGGAGAGGCAACCGGGCCGTGAGGGTGTGGCGGCTTGAGTCTCCGGCGATCAGCCGGCACCCAAGCTGAAGACGGTCCATAGCGCCATCGCGACCATCATCAGGTTTTCGGTGAGCGAAACAAAGCCCAGGGGCACGCTGCTGCTGCCGCCTACGCAGGCGCATTTGAGTTCGCGCTTGTCGATGTAGACGGCCTTGAAGACGGAAAACGCGCCTACGCTGCCTATGCCCAGCGCCAGCGCGCTCGCCAGCCAGGGCAGCAGGTGCGCGAGCATCAGCAGGCCGGCGGCGAGTTCGGCGAATGGGTAGGCGTAGGCATAGGGCACGTATTTGCGGCCCAGCAGGTCGTAGCCCAGGAACATGGAAGAGAAGCTTTCCACGTCCTGCAGCTTGAGCATGGCGAGCAGGCACATGGCGATGGCGACAAAGCGTTGCAGCGTGGCCAATTGCAGCATGGGCATCTGCGCCGCCTGCGCCGTCGCCAGGGCGAGCAGGGCGGCCACGGCGAACACGGTGAGCACCGGGGTGTACGAAGTGGCGGCGGGGTCCTTCACCTTGAAGCCGAAATAGCGCCGCAGTTCGTCCCAGCCGCCGACGCGCTGGCCGTCGATGAAGGTTTGCGGCGTGGTGTCTACGTGCATGCGGCTTTTGGCCTCCTCCTGCGCCTGGCGGGTGGGCAGCAGGTGCTCATCCAGCGCATAGCCTTCGTGCTTGAGCAGGTAGCGCGACTTCAGGCCGTAGGGGCAGAGGTGTACCGGCATCACCATGCGGTAGAGGGTGGCCTGTTTGGCGGCGGCGGCCATGTGCGTCTCCTGGGCAAGCGCCGGCCGGCAAGGGCGCGGGCCGGGCGCAGCCCCATCTTCGGCGCGCGGGCGCTGGCGCGCTATCGGCGGGTGCGCATGGCGGTGTAGGAGGTGGCGGACAGACGGGCGGCCGTGGGGCGGAACGAAGCCGGCCGAAGACGCAGACGAAAACCCGCACGAACCCGGACGAAGACCCGGGCGCCCGCAACGCCATTCAGGTTTGCTCTCTCACCTTCGTGGGGCGAGTGCAGAAAGGGGCGCGCTGCTTCTCCATGAAGCTGCGGCTCTCGTGGAGCCGGCCGCCGTCTTCCCGCCTTGCGCCGCGTGGTGACGACGCAAGGAGTGCGCTGAATTCCTGGCTTACGAGGTGACGGCCTCTTGGCTTTGTTCGTTGCGGGCCATGATGCGGTTCAGGCCCGAGAGCACGGCCTTGAGCGAGGCGGTGATGATGTTGGGGTCGATGCCGACGCCGTGCAGCGGGCGTTCTTGCCCAAGGCGCAGTTCGATGTAGCTCACGGCGCTGGCGTTGCTGCCGCTGCCGATGGCGTGCTCGTGGTAATCCACCAGGGCGACGTTCTGGCCGAGGGCGTGGATGAAGGCGTCGATCGGGCCATTGCCGTTGCCTTCGATGGTCTGTGCCACGCCGTCAATCTTGACGTCGACCTTGATGTGCACGGCGTTCCTGGCGCGGGTGTCTTCGGTGAGCTGGTGGGCGACGTAGGCGTACTTGCCTTCCTGCTGCAAGTACTCGGCGTCGAAGATGTTCCACAAGTCGTCGGCTGTCTGTTCCTTGCCGGTGGCGTCGCTGACTTTTTGCACCGCCTGGCTGAACTCGATCTGCAGGCGGCGCGGCAAGTCGAGGCCGTATTCGGACTGCAGCAGGAAGGAGATGCCGCCCTTGCCGGACTGCGCGTTGACGCGGATCACGGCTTCGTAGCTGCGGCCGACGTCTTTCGGGTCGATCGGCAGGTAGGGCATGTCCCAGATCTCGCCTTCCTTGCGGGCGCCGAAGGCCTTTTTGATCGCGTCCTGGTGCGAGCCGGAGAAGGAGGTGTAGACCAGGTCGCCGACATAGGGGTGGCGCGGGTGCACGGGAATCTGGTTGCAGTATTCGACGGTGGCGCGAATGCTGTCGATGTCGGAGAAGTTCAGCCCCGGGTTGACGCCTTGCGAATACATATTGAGCGCGAGGTTGACGAGGTCTACATTGCCGGTGCGCTCGCCGTTGCCGAACAGGCAGCCTTCGACGCGGTCCATGCCGGCCATGATGGCGAACTCGGCGGCGGCGGTGCCGGTGCCGCGGTCGTTATGCGGGTGCACGGAGAGGATCAGGCTGTCGCGGTTTTTCACGTTGCGGTGAAACCACTCGAGCTGGTCGGCGAAGACGTTGGCGGTGGAGCACTCGACCGTGGAGGGCAGGTTGAGGATCATCTTGTTCGAGGGCGAGGGCTCGTAGACGTCCATCACCGCTTCGCAGGCTTCCTTGGAAAAATCCAGCTCGGTGTTGGAAAACATCTCCGGCGAGTACTGGAAAATCCACCGCGTCTCCGGCGCCTTTTTCGCCAGCGCCTTGATGATGCGCGCGTGCTTCACGGCCAGTTCGGAAATCACTTCGGCCTTTTCCATGTTGAACACCACGCGGCGCATCACGGGAGCCACCGCATGGTAGACGTGCATGATCACGCGCGGCGCGCCTTTCAGCGACTCGAAGGTGCGAGTGATCAGGTCTTCGCGTGCCGGGGTGAGCACCTGGATGGTCACATCCTCGGGGATCATCCGGCCTTCGATCAGCTGGCGCAGAAAGTCGAAGTCGATTTGCGAGGCGGAAGGAAAGCCGGCCTCGATTTCCTTCACGCCGATGTCGCACAGCAGCTTGAAGAACTTGTGCTTGCGCTCGATGTTCATCGGCTCGATCAGCGCCTGGTTGCCGTCGCGCAGGTCGACGCTGCACCAGATCGGCGGCTTGGTGATGACCTGGTTCGGCCAGCGGCGGTCGGTCAGGCCGACCTGCTTGGCGGGTCGGTACTTGGCGGCGGGGTTATCGAGCATCGGCATGGTGAAGTCTCCGGGTAAACATTTGTGCGCACGTGTTTGCACCCTGGGTGGGTACAGGCGGGGTACTACGAAGAGAGGGGGTAAGTTATGTGCGCGCGGGGCGCAGCAGCAGCAGACCCAGCAGCGGGGTCGCCAGGGAGGCGATCGAAATCACACCGGCGTCGGAAGACGCGGCCGTAATTCGAACAATGGCGCCGGCTGCCGGAGAGGCGACCGTGTTTGCGCGCAATTTAAAGCTTCCCATCCAACCATCATATTCCCAAACCCGCAAACGCGCAAGGCCCCCCACCGGAAGGGGTAGCAAAAATGCAACTGCGGGTGGGGCGGGACGGGGGAAACCGCGGCTGGAGGGCAGCCGGCGGCAAGGTGGGACGAAGCGCCTTGGCTTTACGCGCCGCGCAGGCCTTGCCACAGCCAGCACAGGGCCGTGCCGATCAGGCCGCCGCGCACCAGCATGGCCATGGCGTTGGCGTGTTCCCAGTCGTTCAGGCCGGCGCCGGCCAGGCGCTGCGCCATCCAGGCGCCGTCGGATTCGATTTGCATGGCAGTCATGGTGATGCTCCGGTCAAAGGGGGGGCGCGGTATTCAGACCGCGGGATTGGCGCCCGGCACCATGCGCAGGAGGCCGTTCAGCAGTTCGGGCGGGAAGTCGCCGGTGAACATGCCGGTTTCGAGCACGGCCACCGCCAGCTGAAACTCCTCGCTGGTGAGGCCTTCGTCGTCCAGCGGGCTGCCCGGATCGGGATTGATTTCCAGAAATTCGTTCAGGTTCATGTCAGCCTCTCCTTGGGTTCGCTCTGGGTTCGGTCTACTGTTGCGCCATTTCATCACCGCGGCCCGCCCGGCCGTCAACGGAGCAAGGCGGCAAATACCGGGTGATTTCGCCCGCCGCGCGCGTCCCCTTGCCGGGGACAATTGCGGATTGCCTCAGGGTCAACGGCGGCCCGCAGCAAAACTTGAGTGTGGAGAGGCTTCTTTTACATTTCCATGACAATGGTCTGGGCGGTGGCGCAAAAAAGAAGGGCGCCGGACTTTTGGTCCGGCGCCCTAAATGGCCAGGGAGGATTGTCTGGCCGAGGGGATCGTGTGTGGCGGCGTTGCTTTAAGCCAGGTTCAGTTCCTGATGGTCATGCGCATCCGCTTCCCACCACAGTCTGCAGACGGCGCGCACGGTGCGGTTGAGGCGGCGCAGCCCGCGCGGCGGCAGGGCAGCGGCGACCTTGACCTCGCGCAAGCCCTGGAGCGGCGCGGTGCACAGTCCGGCGTCACCCCGGCCCGGCGCGCAACGCTTGCCGGCGGCCGTGCTCACCGAGCCGGCCGGGCAGCGCGAACGGCGCTTGGCCCAAAGGGTGGTGGCAACGGAGCTGCGGGACATGATGGCGGGTGAATTGCAATACAAAACGGGATAGGGCATTGAAACATCCGCCCCTGCAAGTCCATAGGCGGAAAAGAGGCGAGAAACCAGGCCATTCCGCCTGCGGGTGGGGCGCGGCGCCCGCGACATAAATCTTTACAACCCGCACACGTTCAGGCAACGCGCCCTGCCTACAGTGGCTACATGCGCTTTTGCGTACTTTCTGAAGGACAGCCATGACCGACAATCAAGACAACAAGCCCGCCGCCGCGGGTGCCGAAGCAAGCGCCGCCGGCCGCAAGCGCCTGCGCCGCTGGACCTTAGCCGGCCTGGCCGCTACCGCGGCCGGCGCCTTTGCCTTCCACCGCGTGGCGCACGCCGGCGGCCACGGCTGCGGGCCGGGGCGCTTCATGCATCACGGGCAGATGGACCCGGAGACGATGGGCAAAT
The DNA here is from genome assembly GCA_036271855.1 of Burkholderiales bacterium. Classification (GTDB taxonomy): domain Bacteria; phylum Pseudomonadota; class Gammaproteobacteria; order Burkholderiales; family JAEUOS01; genus JAQGMJ01. Next base: position 3,296 of record DATAZV010000250.1, on the reverse strand, counting down.
TCATCGACTGGCGGGTCAGCGCGATGCTCTCGCATGTGGACGCCAGCGCCGAGCAAAAGACCAAGGTGTCGAACATCGCCAAGGCCGCCGCCCACGACCTCCTGCCCCTGCGCGAGCAGCACCGGGCAGCGCGCGACCGCGCGATGGCGCTGATGGTTGCACCGACCATCGACCGCGTGGCACTCGAAAAGCTGCGCGCCGACGAACTGGCGCTGGCCGAGACCTTGTCCAAGCGCGCCGTGCAATCCCTGGCCGATGCCGCCGACGTGCTGACCCCGGCGCAGCGCGAAAAGCTGGCGCAGCGCTGGAAGGATAGGCGTGCTTGAAGCGCGGCGGGCCGGCGGCGCTTTTGTGCCAAGATCGGACCTCCGCGCCTTTTACCCGATAGCTCCACAGCCGATGTCCGAACTGGTATTGATGATCGAAGACGACGCCCGCCTGGCCGCGATGGTGGTCGACTACCTCGGGCGCAGCGGCTACGCGGTGGTCCACGCCGGCACTGCCGCCGAGGGCCGTGCGCAACTGCAGCGCCAGTCCTTCGGCCTGGTGATCCTCGACCTGATGTTGCCGGACGCCGACGGGCTGGAGGTGTGCAAGCAGATCCGTTCCGGCAGCGGCGGCGCCGACCTACCCATCGTCATGCTCACCGCCAAGGGCGACCCGCTGGATCGCGTCATCGGCCTGGAACTGGGCGCCGACGACTACCTGGCCAAGCCCTTCGAGCCGCGCGAATTGCTGGCGCGCATCCGCGCCGTATTGCGCCGCACCCGCGCGCCTGCCGCCGAGCATGGCAGCGCGCTGCACTTCGGCCGGCTGGCGATCGACCCCGGTGCGCGTAGCGTGCGCATCGGCGGCGAGGAGCGCACGCTCACCGCCTACCAGTTCGACCTGCTGCTGGCGATGGCCGAACGCGCCGGCCGCGTGCTGACGCGCGAGCAACTGCTGGACACGGTCAAGGGCGAATCGCTGGAAGCCTTCGACCGCTCGATCGACGTGCACATCGCGCGCATCCGCGCCGCCATCGAGGACGACGCCAAGAAGCCCAAGCGCATTGTCACCGTGCGCGGCGCCGGCTATGTGTTCGCCAAGGTACAGGATGCGTAGAGCAGGATTTTGCGCGCCGCGTGAGGACGAGGCGCTGCCCAAGCGCTGGCATCGCCACGGCCTGGCCAAGCGTTTGTACCTGCGCATTTATCTGGCGCTGATCGCCAGCCTGTTGCTGCTGGCGCTGCTGTTCGGCCTGATGATGCGCTGGTCCTTCAGCGGCAACGACACCGCCTCGCGCCTGGAGGCGGTGGCCGAAGCCGCCGCCGGTCTGCTGCCGCCCGCCACCGCGCCGCGCGATGTGCAGTTGCAATCGCTGCAACACTGGCATGCGCGCGCCGGTCTCGACCTTGCGCTGTTCGGCGCCGACGGTGCCGGCATCGCCTACGCCGGCGCGGCGCAGGACGCGCCGGCTTTCGCCCCTGCCAGCCACTGGTTGCACGGCCACCCGCCCGGCGTGGCGCTGAAACTGCCCGACGGACGCTGGCTCAGCGCCCGCGCGCCCGGCTCGCAGGGTTTCGGCGCGCTGCAGGTGTTCGGTAGCCTGGCCCTGGTGGCGCTGGCCGTCGGCATGGCGGCCTTTCCGGTGGCGCGGCGCCTCACGCGGCGGCTGGAACGGTTACAGCATGGGGTCGAAGCGTTGGGCGAAGGCGACCTCTCCGCGCGGGTGCCGGTGCAGGGGCACGATGAGATCGCCCGCCTGGCGCGCAGCTTCAATGGCGCGGCTGAATATATCGAGGCCCTGGTGGCGGCGCAAAAGTCGCTGCTCGCCAATGCCTCGCACGAATTGCGCTCGCCACTGGCGCGCATCCGCATGGCCGCCGAGTTGCACAACGAAGGCGCGGACACGCAGGGCCGCCGCGAACTGGCGCGCAACATCGCCGAGCTGGACCAGTTGATTGACGAGATATTGCTCGCCAGCCGGCTGGATGCGGCGCGCAGTGCCGAGGAGCATTTCGAGGCGGTCGACCTGACCGCATTGGCGGCGGAAGAGTGCGCGCGTGCCGAAGTCGAGTTCGACAGCGACGGCCTGATCAGCGTGCAGGGCGAAGCACGCCTGCTGCGGCGGATGATCCGCAACCTGATCGAAAACGCGCGCCGCTACGGCGGCGCCAGCCCGGTGGAAGTCAGCCTGCGGCGCGGCGGGAATGGTGTCGTGCTGGAAGTGGCGGATCGCGGTCCGGGTGTGTCGACAGATGAGCGCGAACGCATCTTCGAACCCTTTTACCGTGCGCGCGGCGCCAGCGAAGGGCAGGGCGGCGTCGGCCTGGGCCTGTCGCTGGTCCGGCAGATCGCCGCACGCCATGGCGCCGACGCGCAATGCCTGGCGCGCGAAGGCGGCGGCAGCGTGTTCAGGGTCGAAGGGCTGGCCTAGGCCAGCACGGCCAGCAGCGCCGGGCGCCGCGCGTCAGTTCCCCTGGATGTGCAGCAGGCCGAGGGCGGTGACTTCGCGGTAGAACGCCGCGTCCTGCAGTGCCCGATGCAAAACGTAGCCGGGCGCGGTTGCGCGCGACAGCGTGCGCAGGCCGAGCGCGCCGAGAAAAAAGATTGCGCAGAATATCCAGGCGCCGTTCAGCGCGCATGCCACCGCCAGGCCGAACAGCGGCAGCAGCACCCAGGGCAGCAGCATGCGCGCGCCGATGAATTTTCCGGCCGCTTTGGGATCGATGTCCACCCGCAAGCGCCCGCTGGTGTAGGCGGCGACGAATTCGGCGTGGGTCAGCGTTGCGGGGCTTGCATCCGCGCCGGTGGTTTCCGGTGTGGGCTGCTCGCCCGGCTCGTGCGCGGGGTCGGAGTGCATCGGAATGCTTATGACTATGCCTCGGGGATGGACACGACCCCATCCAGCTGCAGCGCCTCGATCTGGCCTGCGCTCAATCCGGCCCACTGCAGCACGGCCAGCGTGTGCGCGCCCAGGCGCGGCGCGGGCGTGCTGGTGCCGGGACGGTCGGGCCGCGCGTCATAGCCGATGCCGGGGGTGCGGACGGCGCCCTGCGCCGGACTGGTCTCGACCAGCGGAAAGCTGAGCAGCGATCCATCCCTGGCCTCGTCCAGAAATTCACCGATACGCCGTACCCGCGCCGCCGGCACACCCGCGGCATTGAGTTCGATTTCCATCGCCGCCGCCGAGCGGCTGGCGAAGGCGGCGCGAAAATGCGCGCGCAGGCCTTCGAGATCACGCGCCACCACGAAGCCGCCGCCGGGCGCGTTGAAGCGATCCAGGTCGAGATAGCGCTCGTCGCTGCACAAAT
>DATAZV010000249.1:0-4313 GCA_036271855.1 Burkholderiales bacterium | reverse complement strand
GGGTTGTTACGATGTGTAACGGCGGCGCATATTTGCGCCTGCTTTCAGGGAGAGTCGACGTCGATGGCGCGCACTATCCTGCCGCTGGGTCCGTCGCAGACCACCACGGTCTCGCGGCCGTCGCGCGCTTCGATGTGCAGGTGGATGCGGGTGCTGCCACCCACCTCGCGCGCGCTGGCCAGGCGCACTTCGCCGGGATACTCCCATGCCGCCGAGCGGCGGCAGACTTCGATGCAATTGCTGGCCGGCGGCACGAAGTCGCTGACCACCAGCGCCAGGCCGGAGACCATGCTGATTGCCGCTAACAGCGCCGCGCGCCGGGCGAACCGGCCTGGTAGCGGCAGGGACAGGTCGGGGTCTTCGAACAACGGCATGGTCAGGGTATGGCGCGGTCCAGGGCCAGGTTGAGCGCCAGCACGTTGACCCGCGCTTCGCCCAGCACGCCCCATTGGCGCGCTTCGGTAGCACTGGCCACAAGTTCACGCACGCGCGCCGGATCGAGTTTGCGCTCGCGCGCGATCCGGCGCACCTGGTACTCGGCGGCGGCGGGACTGATGTGCGGGTCCAGGCCGCTGGCGGAGGCGGTGACCAGGTCGACCGGCACCACGGCGGGGTTGCCGGGGTCGGCGTCGCGCAGGGCCTTGACGCGGTCGGTGACGGCATCGGTCAGCGCCTTGTTGGTCGGGCCGAGGTTGGAGCCGGAGGAAGCGCCGGCGTTGTAGGCGTAGGGCGAGGTGGCCGAGGGGCGGCTCCAGAAATGTTTGGGGTCGCTGAAGGGCTGGCCGATCAGGCTGGAGCCGGCGGTCTTGCCGCCGGCCTGGATCATCGAACCATTGGCGGGGCCGGGCATCACGGCTTGGGCAATGCCGGTGACCAGCGCCGGATAGGCGGCGCCGGTGATGGCGCTCATGACGAGCAGCAGCGAGAGTGCGGGGCGGAAATGGGTGAGCATGATGTTCTCCTTACACAAGGTTCAGGGCGGCGAGGATCATGTCGATCAGCTTGATGCCGATGAAGGGCACGATCAGGCCGCCGACGCCGTAGATCAGCAGATTGCGCCGCAGCAGGGCGTCGGCGCCGATGGCGCGGTAGGCGACGCCGCGCAGCGCCAGCGGGATCAGGAAGACGATGATCAGGGCGTTGAAGATCACCGCCGACATGATGGCGGAAGCCGGGGTGGCCAGGTGCATGACGTTCAGTGCGCCCAGCGCCGGGTAGGTGGTGGCGAAGGCGGCGGGGATGATGGCGAAGTATTTCGCCACGTCGTTGGCGATCGAAAAAGTGGTGAGCGAGCCGCGGGTGATCAGCATCTGCTTGCCGATTTCGACGATCTCGATCAGCTTGGTGGGGTTGGAGTCGAGGTCGACCATGTTGCCGGCTTCCTTGGCCGCCTGGGTGCCGCTGTTCATCGCCACGGCGACGTCGGCCTGCGCCAGCGCGGGGGCGTCGTTGGTGCCGTCGCCGGCCATGGCAACCAGGCGGCCCTGCGCCTGGTATTCGCGGATCAGCTTGAGTTTGGCTTCGGGGGTGGCTTCGGCGAGAAAGTCATCGACACCGGCTTCGGCGGCGATGGCGGCGGCGGTGAGCTTGTTGTCGCCGGTGATCATCACGGTCTTGATGCCCATGCGGCGCAGTTCGGCGAAGCGCTCGCGGATGCCGCCCTTGACCACGTCGCGCAGCTCGACCACCCCCAGCACGCGGTGGCCTTCGCTCACCACCAGCGGGGTGGCGCCGTCGCGGGCGATCTCGTCCACCTTGGCCTGCGCCTCGGCAGGCACGCGGCCGCCCTGGGCTTCGACCCAGGCGCGCACGGCGATGCTTGCACCCTTGCGGATGACGCGGGTGCCGGTGCCTTCGGTGAGGTTGACGCCGCTCATGCGCGTCTGTGCGCTGAAGGGAATGAATTCGGCCTTGAGTTCGTGCATGGCGCGCTCGCCGATGCCGTGTTTGGCTTTGGCGAGGGCCACAATCGAGCGGCCTTCCGGGGTTTCATCGGCGAGGGAGGCGAGTTGCGCAGCGTCGGCCAGGTCGTAGACGTCGATGCCGGTCGCCGGCCAGAAGCGCGCGGCCTGGCGGTTGCCCAGGGTGATGGTGCCGGTCTTGTCCAGCAGCAGCACGTCGACGTCGCCGGCGGCCTCGACCGCGCGGCCGGAGGTGGCGATGACGTTGGCCTGGATCATCCTGTCCATGCCGGCGATGCCGATGGCCGAGAGCAGGCCGCCGATGGTGGTGGGGATCAGGCACACCAGCAGGGCCACCAGCACGGTGATGGAAACCACCGTGCCCTGCCCTGCCGCGCCGACGCTGAAAATCGAGAACGGCAGCAGGGTGGCGGTGGTCTTGAGGAAGATCAGGGTGAGGGCGGCGAGCAGGATCGACAGGGCGATTTCATTCGGTGTCTTTTGCCGCTTGGCGCCTTCGACCATGGCGATCATGCGGTCGATGAAGGCTTCGCCGGGGTTGGCGGAGATGCGCACGACGATCCAGTCCGACAGCACGCGGGTGCCGCCGGTGACCGAGGAACGGTCGCCGCCGGATTCGCGGATCACCGGGGCGGACTCGCCGGTGATGGCGGACTCGTCCACCGAGGCCACGCCTTCGACCACTTCGCCGTCGCCGGGCACGGTGTCGCCGGCGCGCACCAGCACGAACTCGCCCTTGCGCAACAGCGTGGCGTTGACCACGCTGAACTTGGCGTCGTGGCGTGGTGCGTCCAGCCGGGTGGCGGAGAGGTCGCGCTTGGCGCCGCGCAGGGACTGTGCCTGCGCCTTGCCGCGGCCTTCGGCGATCGCTTCGGCGACATTGGCGAACAATAGGGTGAACCAGAGCCAGAGGGCGACGGCGAGGATGAAGCCGGCCGGCGCTTCGCCCTTGCCGAACACCGCCTGTACCCACAGGCCGGTGGTGAGGATCGACCCGATGTAGACGACGAACATCACCGGGTTGCGGATTTGCGCGCGCGGCGACAGCTTGAGAAAGCTGTCGATCAGCGCCTGTTTCACCAGGCTGCCTTCGAACAGGGGGCGGGCAATGACGCTGCGCGCGGGAGTGGGGGTACGGGTAGCGGTGCTCATGTTATTTCCCCAGCATGATCAGGTGTTCGGCGATCGGCCCCAGGGCCAGCGCCGGAATAAAGGCAAGCGCGCCGACAATGATGACGGTACCGACGAGCAGGCCGACGAACAGCGGTGTATGGGTTGACAAGGTACCGGAGCCTGTGGGCACATGCTTTTTCGCAGCCAGGGTGCCGGCGATGGCCAGCACCGGCAACACCAGCCAGTAGCGGCACACCAGCATGACAATGCCCAGCGCGGTGTTGTAAAAAGGCGTGTTGGCCGACAGCCCGGCGAAGGCGCTGCCGTTGTTGCCGGCGGCCGAGGAGAAGGCATAGAGAATCTCGGAGAAGCCATGCGCGCCGGGATTGGCGATGCCAGCCTTGCCCGGTTCGACGACCACCGCGATGGCGGTGCCGACCAGGGCGAAGAAGCAGGGGATCAGGATCACCAGCGAAGCCATTTTCATTTCATAGGCTTCGATTTTCTTGCCCAGGTATTCCGGCGTGCGCCCGACCATCAAGCCGGCGACGAACACCGCGATGATGGCGAAAATCAGCATGCCGTAGAGCCCGGAGCCGACCCCGCCGAACACCACTTCGCCGAGCTGGATCAGCCACATCGGCAGCATGCCGCCCAGGGGGGTGAAGGAGTCGTGCATGGCGTTGACCGAACCATTGGAAGCCCCAGTGGTGGCAGTGGACCAGATGGCGGAGTTGACGATGCCAAAGCGCGTTTCCTTGCCTTCCATGTTGCCGCCGGGTTGCGTCAACGAGGCCGTTTGATCCACGCCCAGCGCGGACAATTTCGGGTTGCCGGACTGCTCGGCGCCGATGGTGATGGTGGTGAGGACGACGAAGATCGCGGTCATCGCCGCCAGCACGGCCCAGCCCTGGCGGGTGTCGCCGACCATCTTGCCGAAGGTGTAGCAAAGCGAGGCGGGGATCAGCAGGATCGCCAGCATCTCGAGGAAGTTGGAAAGCGGCGTCGGGTTTTCCAGCGGATGTGCGGAGTTGACGTTGAAAAAGCCGCCGCCATTGGTGCCGAGTTGCTTGATCGCCACTTGCGAGGCGGCCGGGCCGACGGCGATGGTCTGCTCCTTCACTTCCACCTTCTGCGTGACAGGCTTGTTTTGCGCGTCCATCTTCGGCGAGCCGTCGGCATTTTTCACCGGGTCGTCGTAGCTGACCTTTTCGATCAGCGGCACGTTCTGATAGGGTTTGAAAGTCTGCACCACGCCTTGTGACACCAGCGCGAGCG
>DATAZV010000248.1:0-6762 GCA_036271855.1 Burkholderiales bacterium | reverse complement strand
CGATTTTGATCGGCGGGCGCGGCTCGATCCTCGGCCCCCTGCTCGGCACCATCATCCTGACCATCCTGCCGGAGATCGCCGCGCCCCTCGCCGCCTGGGCGACGTTTCTTTACGCGGTGCTGCTGCTGGCGATCGTGCTGCTGATGCCCGGGGGCATCGCCGCCCTGCTCGACCTGCGTAACCGCAAGCCGCTGGCCAGCGGACGCGCGATCACGCCGCGCCCCGCCGCGCTGACGGAGCTCTATGGCCAGGCTTTACAGTCGCGACCGCTGAACGTCCACGGCGCGGCGCTGGCCTTCGGCGGCTTGCGCGCGCTCGACGGCGTCGATCTCGAAGTGGCGCCGGGGCAGGTGCATGGGCTGATCGGTCCCAACGGCAGCGGCAAGACCACCATGCTCAATGTCATCTCCGGCTACTACCAGCCGCAGGCGGGCGGCGTCACGCTGGGCGAATCGCCGCTGCCCGGCAACGCGCCGACCCGCCGCGCCGGGTTCGGCATCGCGCGCACCTTCCAGACGCCGCGCCTGGTGGGCGAGGCGTCCGTTCTGCAAAACGTCATGATGGGCGGCACCATCGCCGGCCGCGCCAGCTTTGTCGAAGCCATGCTATGCCTGCCGCGCCAGTTGCGCGACGAGCGCGAACTGACGCAGCGCGCACGGATTGCGCTGCGCGTGGTCGGACTGGAAGATCTGGCGGACGTTCGCGCCGACCGCCTGCAGCACAGCGAATTGCGCTTCATGGAAATCGCCCGCGCGCTGATGCTCCGGCCCTGCCTGCTGCTGCTGGACGAGCCCGCTGCCGGGCTCTCCACCGAAGAAATCCTGCGCCTGGGCGCGTTGATCAAGGCGATCAGCGCGCAGGGCACCGGCGTGCTGCTGGTTGAACACCATGCCGACCTGATTTTCGACATCTGCGACCACGTCACCGTGCTCAACCTCGGGCGCGTGCTGGCCCACGGCACGCCGGCCGAAATCCGCGTACACCAGGAGGTGGTCAGTGCCTATCTCGGCGCCTGAAACCCTGCTCGAATTGCGCGGCATCGCCTCCGGCTACGGCAAGATCGCCGTGCTGCATGGCGTCGACCTGCATATCAATGCGGGTGAAGTCGTCACCCTGCTTGGGCCGAACGGCGCCGGCAAATCGACCCTGTTGCGTGCCATCTCCGGACTGCTGCCGCTGAATGCCGGCACGGTGCGCTTCAACGGCCGCGACCTGACCGGCGCCAGCCCGCGGCAGGCGGTGCAGGCGGGCCTGGTGCACGTGATCGAAGGCCACCGCGTATTCACCCAGATGACGGTGGAAGACAATCTGCAGCTCGCCGGCTACGGCGTGCCCCGTCACGAAAGAGCGCAAAGGATCGAAGAAGCCCTCACCTATTTTCCCGAGATCGCCGCCAAGCGCCGCGACCGCGGCGGCGCACTCTCCGGCGGCCAGCAGCAGATGCTGGTGGTGGCGCAAGGCCTGGTGCAGCGCCCGCGCCTGCTGATGCTCGACGAACCTTCGGCCGGCCTGTCGCCGGTGCTGGTCGACCGCGTGCTCGGCGTGGTGGCGAAATTGAAAGCCAACGGCACCGCCGTGCTGCTGGTGGAGCAACTGATCGAAAAAGCGCTGGCTGCCGCCGACCGCGTCTATGCCCTGGCGCAGGGGCGCATCGTGCTGGAGGCGCATACCAGCGAAGCGAACCTGCCGCGCCGGCTCGAAGAGGCCTACTTCGGCCACGGCGCGGCGAGCGCCTTGCACGCATAATTGGCGCGGATACGAAGCCTTTGCTTTTTCGCCGTCCCTTCTTCATGAAATTGTCCGGCTCTGCCGGCGATTGCATGCAAATCAACATCCGAGAAAAGTAGGTTTTTACTTTTCTCGGAAGGAGCTGAGTTCATGTGGCAACCCGCTACCCGCTATCCCGATCCGTCGATCGAAGTGCTTGATCCCTCGTTCGCGCAGTACCGCGTTTTCAGCGCCGCCGTCGAGCGGCTCGCCACCGGCTTTCGCTGGTGCGAAGGGCCGGTGTGGGTGGGCGACGGCCGCTACCTGCTGTGGAGCGACATTCCCAACGACCGCATCATGAAGTGGGAAGAGGAAACTGGGGCCGTCAGCGAATTCCGCAAGCCGTCTAACTTCGCCAACGGCAACACGCGCGACCGCCAGGGGCGCCTGATCACCTGCGAGCACGGCGGGCGGCGCGTGGTGCGCACCGAGTACGACGGCACCATCACCGTGCTGGCCGACAGCTGGCAGGGCAAGCCGCTCAACTCGCCCAACGACGTGGTGGTGAAGTCCGACGGCTCGGTGTGGTTCACCGACCCGCCCTTCGGCATTCTCGGCAACTATGAAGGCTACAAGGCAACGCCGGAGTCGCCGCAAAACGTCTATCGCATCGACCCGGCTTCCGGCGCGCTGTCGGTGGTGGCCGAAGTACGTGGCCCCAACGGCCTGGCGTTTTCGCCGGACGAAAAAATCCTCTATCTGGTGGAATCGCGCGCCACGCCGAACCGCCTGATCCTTGCCTACGATGTCGAAGGCGGCAAGACACTCGCCAACCAGCGCGTGTTCATCGACGCCGGCCCCGGCACGCCGGACGGCTTTCGCCTGGATGTCGACGGCAATCTGTGGTGCGGCTGGGGCATGGGTAGCGATGAACTCGACGGCGTGGTGATCTACAACTCCGCCGGAAAATTGATCGGCCGCATCCGCCTGCCGGAACGCTGCGCCAACCTGTGCTTCGGCGGGCGCAAGCGCGGACGCCTGTTCATGGCGGCGAGCCAGTCGATCTACGCGCTCTATGTCAACACGCAGGGCGCGCCGGGCGGCTGAAAACAGGGCCCAAAAACAAAAGCCCCGCCATGCGGCGGGGCTTTCGAAAAGCGGCGGCAGGTTCAGTCGATCGACTTGAACACGCGGATGTCGTAGGGGCTGCCGCTGATCGACGCAAATTTGCCACGGTAGACCTTGACCGCGTCGGCGCTGTTGTGCGCGTCGAGCGCCTTGCGGTCCTTCCACGCTTCGACCAGGGTCAGGTGGTTGGGACGGCTGCCCTGCTGCCAGAGGTCGAAACTGATCGCGCCGGGCTCGCCGCGGGCGGCTTCGGCCAGGGTCTTGTTGAGGTCGATGCCGATGTCCTTGCTGGTGGGCACGATGTCGACGTGGGTCACCACATAGACGGCGGATTTGCCGGCGGCCTTCAGCGGCTTGGAGGCCAGCGCCATGTGCGGGCGCTCGTCATACGGGGCGCGCAGCATCGGCTCAAGGCCGTCGCGGAAGGCGTGGGTGGAGGCGGCGGCGGCGTGCGCCACCTGCGCGTCCTTGTCTTTCCAGGCTTCCAGCACGGTGAAGAAATTGGGCTCGCCGACGCGCTGCAGGGCGATGAAGGCGGTGTTGCCGCTTTCCTTGCGCGCCGACTTGGCGAAGGCAGCGAGCATGGCGCGAGTCTTGGCGGCGGCGGCCGGCGCGGTTTCGATGTAGCTGACGACGTACATCGGGCCGTCGTAGGCCGGCGCAGGCGCCGGTGCGGGCGTCTGGGCGGAAGCGGGCTGGGCGCACATCAGCGGCAACATAGCCGCGGCAAGCCAGTGGCGCAAGGCGAATTTCATGCGTGTCTCCTCGATTGATTATTGGTGGAAAGCAAATGCTAAACAACCGCCGAATTGTACGCACCCGGCCGCGGCTGCGGCCTAATAAGCGGAATTTTATTACCAAGCGAGCACCTGGCATCTAGCGATCCGCGCGCAAGTACTTGAATTTTCATCGATGCTTGGCCGGCGACCCGCGGCGTATTGCAAATGCGAACGATTGTTAGTTATGTCTTTGATTTTATTGATAAAAATTGCTTATTAGCGACCCTTGTGGTATCGTCGGGGTATTCCTCAAACTCCAAAAAGGCCAGCCATGAAGGGCGACAAGCAAGTCATCGTATTCCTTAACAAGGCGCTGAAAAACGAACTGACCGCGATCAACCAGTACTTCCTGCATGCGCGCATGTTCCGCAACTGGGGCCTGGTGAAGCTGGGCGAGTACGAGTACAAGGAGTCGATCGACGAGATGAAGCACGCCGACCGCCTGATCGAGCGCATCCTGTTTCTCGACGGCTTGCCCAACCTGCAGGACCTGGGCAAGCTGCACATCGGCGAGGACATCAAGGACTCGCTTGAGTGCGACCTCAAGCTGGAGATGGAGGCCCATCCCTTACTCAAGGACGCCATCGCCCATTGCGAGAAGGTGGCCGATTACATCTCGCGCGAACTGTTCGAGGACATCCTGGAGTCGGAAGAGGAGCACATCGACTTTCTCGAGACCCAACTGAAGGTGCTCGACAGCATCGGCCTGCAGAACTTCCAGCAGTCCTGGACCGGCATCGGCGGAGCCTGACGCGGTTCACGCCCGGCGCGTGAAATAAAAAAAAGCGCAGACCGCGTCGCGGTGCTGCGCTTTTTTATTGCGCCTTGCGGCGCAGCGCTACTGCGAAGGGTCGGAAACGAAACCGATCTTCGCCACGCCGGCGTTGCTTGCATCGGCCATGATCTCGGCCACCAGGTGGTACTGCGTGGCCTTGTCGGCGTGCAGGTGCAATTCGGGCGTCGGGCTGCGCTTGCCCTCTACGGCGAAGCGCTGCTGCGCCACCGCGCGGGTCACCGGTTCGCCGTTCCAGAAATACTGCCCTTGCGCGTTGATGGCGAACTGGATGTTGTCGGGCTTGGTCAGGTTGGGTTGGGAACTGACCTTGGGCAGGTCGATTTTCACCGAGTTGGTCAGCAGCGGCGCGGTGACGATGAAAATCACCAGCAGTACCAGCATGACATCGATCAGCGGCACCATGTTGATTTCCGCCATCGGCGCGCTGTCGCCGCTCTTGCTGAAGCTGCCGAAGGCCATTTACGCCACCCCCGGCTGCTGGTTCAGGGGCATCACCTTGGCGCCGCGCAGGGTCAGGCTCTTGTCGCCGCCGGCAAAATGCGAACCGGTGGTGAGGAAGGCGAACAGGTCGTGCGCATAGGCGTCGAGCTGCGACAGCACCATGCGGTTGGAGCGGGTGAAGGCGTTGTAGGCCAGCACCGCGGGAATGGCCACCGCCAGGCCGGCGGCGGTCATGATCAGCGCCTCGCCGACCGGGCCGGCCACCTTGTCGAGCGTACCCTGGCCGCTCATGCCGATGGCCACCAGCGCGTGATAGACGCCCCACACGGTGCCGAACAGGCCGACGAAAGGCGCGGTGGAGCCTACCGAGGCCAGGATGGAGAGGCCGGACTCCAGCTTGGCGGTGTCCTCGTCGATCACCCGGCGCATCGAGCGGGTGAGGAAGTCGGCTGCGCTGCCGGTATCGCCCAGCTTGTTGCCGCCGTGGCGCGCGTGGTGGCGCGCAGCGACGATGCCGTGATAGGCCAGGTGGGCGAAGGGCTCGTCGGGATGCTCGTCCTCGAGGCGGATGGCCACGGTGTCGAGCGAAGGCGCATCCCAGAAGGACTCGAGGAATTTGGCGCTGCGCCGCTTCATCGCGAAAATCTGTACCGCCTTGGTGATGATCAGGTACCAGGTGGCCACCGACATGATCAGCATGGCGGCGATGATCAGTTTGCCGACGGTATCGGTCTGTGAAATAAAGTGCGCGATGCCGGGCGCTTCGACGACGGGATTCATTGCATTACCTCAGTCACTCAAGGAAAAATTGATCGGGATGGTGGCGATGGCCGCGCGCGGCACGCCGTTTTCAATATAGGGCTTGAACAGCGACTCCAGCACCGCTAGCCTGGCCGCCTCGTCCAGGCGCGGCGAACCGCTGCTTTGCCTGATTTGCACGTTCTCGGGCTTGCCCTGGGTATTGATCAGCACGCGCAGGACGACTTTGCCCTGCTCGTTCAGGCGCCGCGACATGGAGGGATAGACCGGCTCCGGCTTGCGCACGTATTCGACCCCGGAAACCACTTTCGGCTCGGCGGGTGCGGCCGGCGCCGGGGGCGCGGGCGGCGCCGGCTGCGCGGCTTGCACCGGCGGCTGCGGCTTGGGCGGCTCAGGCGGCTGCTCGACCACCATTGGCGAAGGCGCGGGCGAGGTGGTGGCGATGACCTGCTTGGGCACCGGCACCGGCTTGTGGACCACTTCGACCTCGCGCGGCTTGGGTTGCTCTTTCGGCGGCTCGGGTGCGGGCGGCGCCGGCGGGGTGATGAACTCGACCATCACCGTCTTCGGCAGGCCGAGCATTTCGCGCGCCGGCTGATAAGTGAGAAGCAGCGCCAGCACCCCGACATGCAATGCCACCACCGCGATCAGGCCCACCAGCCGCGACTTGTCGCGCCGCGGGCCGAAGCCGTCGTATGAGGACATCGCGCGCAGCGACCTGATCACGGGCGCCGCGGCGCTCATTGCAGGCGCGGCGCCGGCGGCGAGCAGCGGAGCATTGGCAACCAGATGAAGTGCGGTGACGTGCATAAAAGAGATGAAACCGGACGCGGCAGTACTGAGGGCCGCGAATGGCTGAAAAATACCTGGTTAATTGATAACTATTATCGTTTCGAGTTAATCCCGTGTCAAGCGCCAAAACCCGGATTGCCTCTGAAGGAGCGTGCTTTTGCGTACGCCGCCGCCGGTGGGCTGGATGCAAAAATCATTGCAATGCAAATCATTCTCATTTATATTTCGCCCCTTGCAATTGCCGCACCCGATTTCTTACACCACCCAAATGCAGCCAGCCATGCCGCAGCGCCGGACAGCCAGCCAAGAACACCACAGCCTCCGGGGAATCCACATGACCGCACGTCCACGTTTTAATCT
>DATAZV010000247.1:0-16206 GCA_036271855.1 Burkholderiales bacterium | reverse complement strand
ATCGCGCGCGAGGGTGTGCTGGCGTGGGCGCGCACCACCATGCCGGGGCGGATGGGCAGCAAGGCATCGCCGGTCGAACTGGAATGGTGGACCAACAATGTCCACGGCAAGACGCCGATCTCGACGCTGCTGGGTTATCTGAACTGGGTGCCGGGCCTGGACCTGCGTGAAGAGGTGATGAAAATAAAATGCCCAACTCTCGTCATCACCACCACCGGCAGCGGCCTGCGCACCGTGGACAGCGTGAAGCAATGGCAAAACAAGCTGGCGCAATCCGAATTGCTGGTGCTCGAAGGCGACGCCTGGCACGCGGCGGCGGCCTACCCGGACGCCTGCGCGCAAGCGGCCGCGGCTTTTTTCGACCGGCAGACCACGGTCGCGCGCTGATACTTGCGGTCGCGGGCCGATCCGCGACAAGATAGCGCAGTGATGATCCGACACGCCTGGAGAGCACCATGTCCCTTGCCCTGTTTTCGCACCCCTTCGCCTCCTACTGCCAGAAGGCCCTGATCGCGCTGTACGAAAACGCGACGCCGTTCACCGCGCGCCTGCTGGACCAGGCCGATCCCGCGACCTTCGCCGAGTTCGCCGCGCTGTGGCCGCTGAAGCACTTTCCGCTGCTGCTGGACGAGGGCCGGCCGATCATCGAGGCGAGCATCATCATCGAGCACCTGGGGCTGCATCATCCCGGCCCGGTGCGCCTGATTCCCGAAGATGCGGCCAGCGCGCTGGAGGTGCGCTTCGTCGACCGCTTTTTCGATAACTACGTGCATACGCCGATGCAGGCAATCGTCGGCGATGCCTTGCGTCAGCCGGCGGAGCACGATGCGCGCGGGGTGTCCAACGCGCACGCAACGCTGGACAATGCCTATGCCTGGCTGGAGCAGCGCATGGCGAATCGCGAGTGGGCGGCGGGCTATTTCAGCCTGGCCGATTGCGCGGCAGCGCCAGCTTTGTTCTACGCCGACTGGGTGCATCCGATAGCCGCGGCGTTTCCGCACGTAAAGGCCTACCGCCAGCGCCTGAACGCGCGGCCTTCGTTCGCCCGCGCGGTGGATGAAGCACGGCCGTATCGCCATTATTTCCCGCTGGGCGCGCCGGATCGCGACTGAGGTCCGGCGGCGGACCTACTTCTGCACGCCGCGATAAAACCAGAGCATCGACAGCAGCGCGGCCAGCACCAGGAACAGTGCGGCGGCGCCGGAGAGCAAGGCGCTGATTTCGGTATCCTTCTTTTCCAGGGCGAATTTGCTGTTGAGCTTTTCGTAGACCTTTTGCAGGTCGGCGGCGCTGCCGGCGTGGAAATATTCGGCGCCGGTGAGCGCGGCCACGCCCTTCAGGGTTTCTTCATCCAGGCGGGCGAAAAAGGAAAAGCCCTCGAAGCCGGGAATCTCGCCGCCGTCCAGGGTGCCGAAGCCGACGGTATAGACGCGCACGCCGCGGTCGGCGGCGATCTTGGCGATGTCCAGCGGGTCGGGGCCGGTGGTGCGCCGGCCGTCCGACAGCAGCACGATGGCGCCGCCTTGGTACGAGCCCGGTGGCACCGGGACGAAATTCTTCTCCGCCTGTTTTGCCTTGCGCTTGGCGTCCAGCGATTTGCTGTCGTCGCTGTTGCGAAAGGAAAAAGCGTTGTCGAACACCTGGGACTCGACGTCGATGCCGGCCTCCGGCAGCAATTGCGCCAGCGCCACCAGCAGGCCGGCGCCGGTGGCGGTGCCGCGCTGCAGGTCGAAACGGTCGACCGCGGCGATCAGGTCTTCGCGCGAGTCGGTGGGGGTCTGCACCACATTGGCGGAACCGGCGAAGGAGACGATGCCGGTGCGGATGTTGCGCGGCATCTGCCCGATGAAGGTTTTGACCGCCGCCTGCGCCGCCGAAATGCGGGTGGGGGCAACATCGCCGGCGAGCATGGAGCGTGAAACATCCATCGCCAGGATCAGGGTCATTGTTTCGGAGGGCAGGATAATCGTCGTCGCCGGGCGCGCCAGCGCCAGCAAAGCCGCGGTCATCGACAACAAAAACAGCGCCGGCGGCAAGTGGCGGCGCCAGCCGGGGCGCTTGCCCAGTGCGTCGCGCACCAGGATGAGGCTGGCGTAGCGAATCGCCGCCTTTTTCTTGCGCCGCAGGGCGTAAACGTAAGCAGCAACCAGCAACGGGATGGCCAGCAGCATCCACAGCATTTCCGGCCAGAGAAAGCGCATCGACTCTCCTTGCGGGATCAGACAAGGCTGATCAAACCGGATGCAGGCATCCGTGCATTCACTTTATCACGATCCATTTTGCTTTAGTCCTACGCAAATTGCGCTCCGCGCCCTTCCGGTGCTAAGGCGGGCGTGTTACCGTTACGCAAGGCGCTTTGGTTTTCGCGTCTTGCGCGGGTCTAGCCAGGGTCTAGCCGTTTACCCAGCCACTTTTATGGATGATCGATGAAAAGGGCGGCGTTATACAGCAGTGCGCAGGTGGCTGCGAAGCCGGAGCCTGCCGGGTCCGGGGCACAAGTGCAGCCCGAGGTGCCGGTGGCCGGCTGGCGTGCCCGCGTGCGTGCGTTTGCCGCGCGCCGCAGCCGCGTGCTGCTGTTCATCGGCGGTGTGCTGCTGGCGGGGTTGCCGCTGCTGGGCTACTGGGTGCTGCAAACGCCGCCGCAGGTGCTGACCCAGGACGATATCGACGACGCCGTGGTCCACACCATGGAGACCAAGAGCCTGCCCTCGCGCAGCGCGCGGGCCGCCAATATGGTGCGTGAATCGGTGGTGCGGGTGCGCGGCGTGCTGGGCGACGTCGATGAGGCGGCCGACGACAAGAAAGACGCCAAGGGCAACAAGGACAAGAGCGACGCCAAAGGCGCGGCCAAGGGCAGCCCGAAAGAGCAGGCCAAGGCGAAGGCCGACCGCCAGGCCGCCGAGCGCAACAAGCTGGCCGAGACCGATCCGCCCAAAGCAGTACCGGCCAAGCCAGGCGACAAGCTGCCCAAGGGCAAGCCGAGGCCGGACGGCGGCCTGCACGAACAGGGCGTGAGCATCGGCAGCGGCGTGGTGATTGTCGACAAAGGCGTGATCCTGACCAACAATCACGTGATCGCCGGGGCCAAGCGCCTGTTCGTCACTTTTTTCGACGGCATGGAGTCGGAGGCCGATTTGGTGGCCGTATTCCCCGAGAATGACCTGGCGGTGCTGAAGGCGCGGCGCATTCCGGACGACCTGCCGGCGGCCACGCTCGGATCGTCGAGGCGCCTGAAGCCGGGCGATGAAGTGGTGGCGGTGGGCTTTCCCTTCGACATCGGCCCTTCCGTTTCAGCCGGCGTGGTCTCGGGGCTGGACCGCGAGTTCCGCTCGCCCACCGGCGAGCATGTACTGACCCACATGATCCAGTTCGACGCCGCCGCCAATTCCGGCAACTCGGGCGGGCCGCTGGTGACCATGGACGGCGAGGTGATCGGCATCGTCACCGCGATTCTCAATCCCCACGGCGCCGGCACCTTTATCGGCATCGGTTTTGCTGTAACCATCGAAGGCGCGGGCAGCGCGGTGGGCATCCCGCCGTTCTGAATCCGCGTATCAGCAGTAGGCAGCATCCAAAAAAAGCAGTCTGCGCAGCGTCCCTTACCGTCAAGCAAGGAAAGCCATGAGCCCCAACCCTCCGCCCGGCGCTGCCAGCGGCAGCGAAGTCGCCTCCCTGATGCAAAGCGTGCTGTACGAGGTCAAGCGCGTGGTGGTGGGCCAGGACCATTTTCTTGAGCGGGTGCTGGTGGCCATCCTGGCGCAAGGACACTTGCTGGTAGAGGGCGTACCGGGCCTGGCAAAGACCTTGACGGTAAAAACCCTGGCGCGGGCGCTGCGCGGCGACTTCAAGCGCATCCAGTTCACCCCCGACCTGCTGCCGGCCGACGTGGTGGGCACGCGCATGTACAACCAGAAAAGCGGCGAGTTTTCCACCAACCTGGGGCCGGTGTTCACCAACCTGCTGCTGGCCGACGAAATCAACCGCGCCCCGGCAAAGGTGCAAAGCGCCCTGCTGGAAGTGATGCAGGAGCGCCAGGTGACGATTGCCGGCGAGACCCACAAGGTGCCCGAGCCCTTCCTGGTAATGGCGACGCAGAACCCGATCGAGACCGAGGGCACCTACCCGCTGCCGGAGGCGCAGGTGGACCGCTTCATGATGAAAATCATGGTCGGCTACCCGACGGAAGACGAGGAATTCGTCATCGCCGAGCGCGTCACCGGGCCGGCGGTGGCCGTCGCCGCCGTCGCCACGCCACAGCAGCTGATCGAGTTGCAGAAGGAATGCCGCGCTGTGTATGTGGACCCGAACCTGATCCAGTACGCGGTGCGCCTGGTGGCGGCCACCCGCGCGCCGGAGCGCTACGGGCTGAAGGATTTCGCGCAATACTTGAGTTTCGGCGCCAGCCCGCGCGCCACCATCAACCTGATCGAAGGCGCGCGCGCCCTGGCGTTTTTGCGCGGGCGCAGCTACGCGCTACCGGAAGATGTCACCGACCTGGTGCCCGACGTGCTGCGCCACCGCCTGGTGCTGTCCTATGCCGCGCTGTCCGACGGGCAAAGCCCGGATGCGCTGATCCACCGAATCATGCAGGCGGTGCCGGCGCCGGAAAAGCCGCTGGCCACCCATGTTCAAGTTTCTCAAGCTTCGGCGTAGCAAGGACGCGGCGCCCGCCGCGTCCGCCGCCGGTGTCGCCGCAGGCGAGGAAGGCGATCGCCCGCGTTTCGATGCCGAGAGCCTGCTGCGGCGCCTGGAATGGACGGTAATCCGGCGCCTCGACGGCCTGTTACAGGGCGACTATCGCACGCTGTTGCGCGGCTTCGGCCTGGATCTGGCCGACCTGCGCGAATACCAGGCGCACGACGACGTGCGCTACATCGACTGGAACGTCACCGCGCGCATGGAAGTGCCGTATGTGCGCGAGTTCCAGGAAGACCGCGAGGTCACCGCCTGGTTCGTGATGGATCTTTCCGGCTCGGTGGATTTCGGGTCAGCCAAGCTGCGCAAGCGCGAGCTGGCCGCTGAGCTGGCCGGCGTGCTGGCGCGCGTGCTGACGCGCCACGGCAACCGGGTCGGCGCCCTGCTGCATGGGCGCGAGCGCGAGGAAGTGATCCCGGTGCGCGGCGGCCGCGCCCAGGTGCTGCGCCTGATCGACCGCATCGCCGCGATGCAGGCGCAGGCGCCGGCCAAGGCGGCGGGCAAGACCACCGACCTCGGCGCGCTGTTGCAACATGCCCAGCAGTTGATCAAGCGGCGCTCGGTGGTGTTCGTGGTATCCGACTTCATCAGCACCCCGGGCTGGGAGCAGGCGCTGAGCCTGCTGGCGCGGCGCCACGAGGTGGTGGCGGTGCGCCTGTACGACCCGATGGAACTGAATCTGCCGCCGCTGGGCCTGGTGGTGCTGCAGGACGCCGAGACCGGCGAGCAGTTGTTCGTCGATACCCAGGACAGCGGCTTTCGCCAGCGCTTTACCGCGCAGGCGCAGGCGCGCGAACAAAACCTGCGCGAGACGCTCGGCCGCGCCGGGGTGGATTGCCTGGAACTGGCGACTGACGCCGACCTGCACGCCGCGCTGCTGCGCTTCATCGACTTGCGCAAGCGTCGCAGCCGGCTGGCCGCCGGCGCGGTAGCGGCTGCAGTGGCCTGAGGGCGCGATATGCATTTCATGCCGCAACTGCGCGAACTCACCTTCATCTGGCCGCTGATGCTGTGGCTGCTGTTGCTGGTGCCGCTGCTGGTGCTGGCCTACCTGCGCCTGGCGGCGCGCCAGCGCCTTGCCGCGCGCAATCTGGCGAAGCTGGCGGCGGTGGACGGCGTCAGCGGGCGCGAGCCTTCCGCCTTCGCGCGCCACGTGTCGGCGCTGCTGCTGCTGTTCGCCATCATCCTGATGATCGCCGCGGTGGCGCGGCCGCAGGCGGTGATGGTGCTGCCGACCCGGGTCGATGCGATCATCCTGGCGATGGATGTGTCCGGCAGCATGCGCGCCACCGATGTCAAGCCGAACCGCCTGGCGGCGGCGCAAAACGCCGCCAAGACCTTCATTTCCGACCAGCCGGCGGAGGTGAAGATCGGCGTGGTGGCGATTGCCGCCACCGCCGCGCTGGTGCAGTCGCCCACCACCAAGCGCGACGACCTGATCGGTGCCATCGACCGCTTCAAGCTGCAAAACGGCTCGGCCCTGGGCAGCGGCGTGATCATCGCCCTGGCGACCATGCTGCCGGATTCGGGCATCGACATCGACCAGGTGGTGTACGGCAAGAAGCCGCTGGCGCGCGACCCGGCGCGGCAGGCGGCGATCGACAATTTCAAGGCGGTGCCGGCGGGCTCCAACACCGCGGCGGCGATCGTGCTGGTGTCCGATGGCGAGGGCAACACCGGGCCGGAACTGGCCGCCGCCGCCAAGTTCGCCGCCGAGCGGGGGGTGCGCATCTATACCGTCGGCGTCGGCACGCGCGACGGCGCGGTGCTCTCGGTGGACGGCTGGTCGATGCGCGTGCGCCTGGACGAAGAAGGGCTGAAGAAGGTTGCCGCCACCACCCGCGGCGAATACTTCCGCGCCGCCAATGCGAACGAGTTGAAGCGTATCTACAGCCAGTTGAGCGCACGCCTGACCGCCGGGCGCGGGCACACGACGGAGATCAGCGCGCTGTTCGCCGCCGCCGGGGCAGCGCTGGCGATGATCTCGGTGCTGTATTCGCTGCTGCGCTTTAATCGCGTGTTTTAAGAGGGCGGGCAAAAGTACAACCCTACTTTTGCCCGGGCTGATTTGAAAAAATCACCGGCCTCATTTTCCGAATTAGCGGACGATTTTTCTATTCAAAAGCAACGAAAAAACAAAACGCCGCTCTCAGCCTGCAGCCTACTGCTTCAATTGCGGCAGCAGGCGGTGCACGAACTGCACGCACACCGAACCTTCGCCCACCGCCGAGGCGACGCGCTTGACGCTGCCGCCGCGCACGTCGCCGATGGCGAACACGCCGGGCATGGAGGTTTCGAAGGTCAGGGGTGCGCGGCTGCCGTCCCAGCGCGCTGCCGGCAGGTCTTCGGGCTTGAGATCGGCACCGGTACAGACGAAGCCGTGCTCGTCCATGTGCACACAGTCCTTCAGCCAATCGGTATTCGGCACCGCGCCGGTCATCAGGAACACGTGGCCGATGTCGCGCGTCTGCACTTCGCCGCCTTCGGTGAGATAGCGGATGCGCTGCAGGCGGTCGTCACCCTCCAGCCTGGTCAGCTGGGTGCGGCCGTGCAGGGTGATCTGCGGGCTGGTTTCGATGCGCTGGATCAGGTAGTGCGACATGCTTTGCGACAGGCCGTTGGCCCGCACCATGATGTGGACGTGGCGGCAACCATTGGACAAATAGATGGCGGCCTGGCCGGCTGAGTTTCCGCCGCCGACGATCACCACTTCCTCGCCCTTGCACAGCCGCGCTTCGAGCGCGGTGGCGGCGTGGTAGATGCCCGCGTTGGCGAAGCGGTCGAGGTTGTCCAGAGTGAGTTTGCGGTACTGCGCGCCGGTGGCAATGATGATGCTGTGCCCCCGCACCACGCGGCCGTCCGCCAGCTCGACACCGTAGGGGCGCTGGTCGCAATTCAGGCGCACCGCACAGGTGGCGACATGCACGGCGGCACCGAATTTCTGCGCCTGCACAAAGGCGCGCCCGGACAGTGCCTGGCCGGAGATGCCAGTGGGAAAGCCGAGGTAGTTTTCGATTTTCGAGCTGGTGCCGGCCTGGCCGCCGTAGGCCATGGCTTCGACCACGAAGGTGGACAAGCCCTCGGAGGCGCCGTAGACCGCCGCGGCCAGGCCTCCGGGGCCGGCACCGACCACGATCAGGTCGTAGACGCGGTCTTCCTCGAAGGCCGGGTTCATTTCCAGCAGGCGCGCGACTTCGTGGATGGCGGGGTTCTTGTACACCTTGCCGCGCGCCACCATCACCGGAATGTCGGCCGGGGAGAGGTGAAACTGCTCCAGCAGGGCCTGCACGCCGGTGTCGGTGTCGATATCCACGCTCTGGTAGGGGAAGGCGTTGCGCCCGAGGAATTCGCGCAGGCGCAAGGTGTCGCCGGAATGCTGCGAGCCGATCAGCACGACATCGCCCTGACCCGAATTCATCATGCCGACGCGGCGCAGGATAAAGGCGCGCAGCATCAGCTCGGAGAGCTCGGCGTCGGTCTGTACGATGGTGCGCAGGCGGTCTTCGGTGAGCGCCAGCAATTCGCCGGGCGCGCTCACCTGGATGCGCGAAAAGCCGGCGATGCCGCGCAGGGTGCTCATCTCGCCGCTGAATTCGCCCTTTTGCAGGGCATGCATCAATTCGAAGCCGGAGGCTGCCGGCATCATCACTTCCAGGCTGCCGGAGAGTACGATCAAGAGCGACCGATGACTGTCGCCGGGTTCGGAGATGACCTGCCCGGCGGTCGTCGCCATGCGCTTGCCGTGCGGGCACAGGCGCGCCATCTGCGCGTCGGTCAAGCGCGGAAACATCTGCTCGCGGCGCTGTTCGTAAATCGTGTTTGCCACCGGCTACCCCTTCGCGCCCGGCGCCTGGCGCGCGTTATTCAAACTGCATCACTACCTGGTCGACAAAGCACCAGCTCCAGTCTTCGCCCGGCTCCAGCGAAGTGATGATCGGATGTCCGGTGGCCTCGAAGTGCTTGGTCGCGTGCTTGTTCTTCGAGTCGTCGCAGCAGCCGACATGGCCGCAGGCGCGGCACAGGCGCAGGTGCACCCAGGTATCGCCCATCGCCAGGCATTCCTCGCAGCCGTCGCTGTTGGGCGTATCGACGGTGACGCTGTCGAGATGGGTGCAGGTGCGTGCCATGCTTATTTGTCCAGCAGGGCTTCGACCGCGTCTTCCAGGGCCTTCAGGCCGAAGGAAGTATCGTGGATCATGCCGTTGACGAAAATGGTCGGGGTGGCGCGCACGTTGCTGCGGTTGCCGCCTTCGATCTGCTCGCGCACGCGCTGCAGGTAGACCTCGTCGCCCATTTCAGCGTTGAAGCGGGTCATGTCGAGTTCCAGTTGTTCGGCATAGCCGCGCAGCTGCGCGATTTTCAGGTGCATCTGATTGGCGAACAGCAGGTCGTGCATTTGCCAGAATCTGCCTTGCGCGCCGGCCGCCTCGGCGGCCTGCGCCGCCAGCAGGGCATGCGGATGCACGCCTTCCAGCGGGTAGTGGCGGAACACCATGCGCAGTTTCCCGGGGCGGCGTTCCAGCAGCATGTTCAGCAGCGGCGCCGTTTGTTTGCAGTTCGGGCACTCGAAATCGGCGTATTCGACCAGGGTGATCGGCGCGTGGTCCGGGCCTTGCGCGTGGTCGAGGGCGCCGACCGGCACTGCGAGTTCAGGCTTGTGGGGCATGCTCATGAGGATCTCCCGAGGAGCGGATACTTGGGCGGATGCGGGAGGCAGAAGGCCCGCGCGCATGCCGGGTTGGGATGCATGTCAGGTTAACCCGCCCGGCCGCACCATGGCAAGGTTTCAATCGCGCCTTTGGCGCCTTTTCCTTGGGCGCCCCGGCGCCGGCGCGCGGGCACGCTCTGTGGTAAAAACCTGCACCTGCACCGGTCTTGCCGGCGCCGCTTCTCGAGGATTTGCATGCAATTCAAGCTGTCACAAGACTCGCTGTTCGCCATCCTGCTGCGCTCGCCGTGGTGGGTCAGCCTGTTCGCCGCGTTCGCCGCCTTCCTGCTGGCGCGCATCCTCCTGCCCGAACACCTGGCGCCGTATGGCGCGATCAGCGGCCTGCCCTTCGTAGTGATCGCGGTGATGGCCGCCTACAAGCAGTTGCGGGTGATGAGCCCGTCGCGCGTCAGCGCGACGCTGGAAGCAGCGGGGGCGCTGTCGTGGAAGGATTTTTCCGCCACCCTGGAACAAGGGCTGCAGCGCGACGGCTACGGCGTGACCCGGCTGGCCCGCGGCGCCGCCGATTTCACCCTCGCCAAGGGCGGGCGCATCAGCGTGCTCAGCGCCAGGCGCTGGAAGGCAGCCAACCACGGCGTCGAGGCACTGCGCGAATTGCAGGAGGTGCGCCGCGCCCAGGATGCCAGCGAGGCGATCTACGTCGCCGGCGGCGCGCTGTCGGAAACGGCGCAGCGTTACGCCACCGACAACGCTATTCGCGTGCTACAAGGCACGGAGCTGGCGCAGTTGCTGCGCGGCGTGCCGTTGGGAAGCAAGGCCGCCTGAGGGGTAGCCTTGCGCTAGCGGATGCCCGGCATGGTGAAGCTGGTCATGCCGGCCTGGTTGTTCATGTTCGCCAGGCGCCACAGCGCGCTCTGGCCGGAAGAGCGCTTGACGCCGGAAAGCGCGCTCTCTCGGGAGGCGGCCTGCGCCACTTGCGCGGCGTCGCCTGCATTGACCACGGCGGCCAGGTTTTCGCGCAAGGCGGCGCCATTGCAGCCGCCCACGCTGGTGCGGATGACGATTTCGTTGGAGGCGGTCTGCTCGATCGAGCAGCCGGCCCAGGCGCTGGAGCAGCTTAGCAGCAGCGCCAACGTTATGAGAACGGCCTTGATTCCAAACAGGGTTTTCATTACGGCACCTCTTCTTTAAGGTTACAAAGAGGGCATTCGACTTGCTGCGCCCGTCCCGAAGGACTAAAGCGGCGGCCCCGCTGGCAGGGAGAAAACGGCCATGCCGTCTCCTCCGTAAGCCCGGAAGCTTTGCGTCGCCGGCTTTCGCCGAGTTTGCCCATTGCAATTACAGGGGCGGCCGGGTGAAAAAAACCGTCCCTGGGAGTTTATCGGCGCCAAACGGGGAAACTTTAGGACCATTTTGCTTTGCCCGGCATAAGCGGCGCGGCCCGGCTCAGTCCGGCGCCGCCAGTTTGCGGCGGATGTCGGCGCGGCTCCATTGCGGGGCGATCATGGTGATCAGGCTGAGCATGGAACTGGGCATGTAGGTGTCGCGGCGCAATTCGACGTGGGTAACGGTGGGGTCGAACAGGTGGCCGGCATCGATGGCGCGCAGGTTGCGGTCGCGCTTCGCATCGAAGGCCGCCGAGGGCAGGACGGCGATGCCGAGACCCAGTTCGACGTACCACTTGATGACGTCGGCGTCGATCGCGGTGAGCACGATGCGCGGGGTCAGGCCGGCGGCGGCAAAGGCGCGATGCACCACGGCGCCGCCGGTGAAAGTGGGATCCATCGTGACAAAGGAATGACGCAGCAGGGCTTTCAGGGTCAGTTGCTTTTCCTGCAGCAATTTGTGGCCGGCCGGGACCACCACCACGCGCGGCAGCTCGGAGCAGCGCAGATAGACCAGGTCGGGGTTCGGCAACAGTGGCGGCGAGCCCACGCCCATGTCGGCTTCGCCGGCGGCCACCCAGTCGGCGATCTGCACCGGCGTGCCCTGGCGCAGGCCGAATTGCACGCCGGGGTTGCCGCGCAGGAATTCCTTGATGATCGGCCCGAGGATGTAGCGCGCCGTCAGGTGGGTGGTGGCGACCGTCAGGCGGCCGCTGCCGCGCTGTTTCAGGTCGTCGGCGATGCGCTGGAAATTATCGGCTTCGCGCAGGGTGCGGCGCGCGGTGGCGATCAACGCCTCGCCGGCGCTAGTCAGCCCGGTGATGCGGTTGCCGCGCCGGCTCAGCAAATCGACGCCGAGCTGGGTTTCGAGGGCGCGGATCTGCTGGCTGACCGCCGGCTGCGAGGTGCCGAGCACGCGCGCGGCCTGCGACACCGAATAACCCTGTTCGGCGACGCAGGAAAGGTAGCGGAGTTGCTGGATATTCATGGCGCCTTGCGGGTGCTTCCATAACCATCGGTTATCGAATTATAGTTAAATCAAAATAACATGCATGATGAGGCTGAAATTCTTAAAGTGGAGCCTGCATCTCCGCTTCACCGCCCGCCTCTGGCGGGCCCAGGCCACCCATAAATCGCAGCGCCTATTTTGGCGCGGCAGCGCAGGAGACAAATATGTCCAAGACCACGGGGGCGAAATACTTCGCCCAGATGATCCAGGGATACGGCATCACTCACGTGTTTTACGTGCCGCAAATCGCTTCGCGCGCGATGGCCGAACTGGAAATGCTGGACTTGCCGGTCAAGCGTGTGGTGGTGCATAGCGAAAAAGCCGCCGCCTACATGGCCGACGGCTATGCGCGCGCCAAGGGCGGCCCGGCGCTATGCATGTCGCAGCCGATCGGCGCCTCCAACCTGGCTTCCGGCCTGCGCGATGCCTACCTGGCCGGGGTGCCGGTGCTCGCCGTCTCCGGCGGGCCGGTGAGCGCCAGCCGCTATCGCCACGCCTACCAGGAAGTGGAAGACTTCAACCAGTTCGACGCTGTCACCAAGCTCAACATGGCGGTGGACGAGCCGGGCCGCCTGCCGGACCTGCTGCGCCAGGCCTTTCGCACCGCCACCACCGGCAAGCCGGGGCCGGTGCACCTGCGCTTCCAGGGCCGGCATGGCGAGATTCCGCTGGGCGACCTGGACGCCGAGCTGCGCGTCGAAGCGCAATTCACCCGCATCCCCGCCTTTCGGCCGGCGCCGGACGCCGAGAGCGTGACGGCGGCGGTGCAACTGCTGAAGGATGCGATGCGCCCGGTGATCATTGCCGGCGGCGGCGTGCATGCCTCGCAGGCGCGCGACGAACTGGTGGCCCTGGCCGAGCAGTTGCGCATTCCCGTGGCCACCACGCCGAACGGCAAGGGCATCATCGCCGACGCCCATCCCCTGTCACTCGGGGTGGTCGGCACTTATTCGCGCGCCTGCGTCAACCAGGCGGTGGCCGAAGCCGACCTGGTGTTTTTCGTCGGCACCCCGGCGGGCGGCCTGGCGACTGCCAACTGGCGCATTCCGGCACCGGGCACGCGCGTGATCCAGCTTGACATCGAGGCCACCGAGCTGGGACGCAACTATCCCAACGAAGTGTCGATCGCCGGCGACGCCCGCACCGCCTTGCGCCTGATGCTGGCCGCCGCGCCGACCGAAGTGCCAAGCACGCGCGCCGACTGGATCAACCGCATCGATAGCCTGGTGAGCGATTGGCGCGCCAGCGCCAAGCCGATGCTCGACTCGGACGCCAAGCCGATCCGCCCGGAGCGGATTTGCCGTGAAATCTCGGATAACCTGCCGGAGAACGGCGTGCTGGTTTCCGACACCGGCCATGCCGGCATGTGGACCAGTACCCTGGTCGAGCTGCGCCACCCGGGCCAGCGCTACATCCGCTGTTCCGGTTCGCTGGGCTGGGGCTTTCCCGGCGCGCTGGGGGTGAAGTGCGCGCTGCCCGACCAGCCGGTGCTGCTGTTCACCGGCGACGGCGGCATGCATTACCACCTCTCCGAACTGGAAACGGCGCTGCGCCACAACATCAACCTGGTGGTGCTGGTGAACAACAACAGCGCCTACAACCAGGAGATCGCCTCGGTCGAGCGCATGTACGGCGGCCAGGGCAAGGGGCGCTCCGAGGAGCTCTACCGCTTCAGCAATTTCAACTTCGCCGAAGTCGCCAGGGCGATGGGCTGCGAAGGCATCCGCGTCGAGGACCCGGGCGAGATCAAGGGCGCGCTGACCCGCGCCTTCGCGATGAACAAGCCGGTGGTGATCGACGTGGTGAGCGACCTGCGCGCCTTCGCCAAGACGGCCTGGGTGCCGGCGTAAGCCGGATCGTCAACGCCCGCAACGCTGGAGGATGAGACTCATGCGACTGACGACGACCCCCATGCGCACGCTGTGCCTGGCTGCCTGCGCCGCATGGCTTGGGTGCGCGCCGATGCCGGCCGCCGCCCAGCCCTATCCGAACAAGCCGATACGGATCATCGTGCCGTTCTCGCCCGGCGGCGGCAACGACGTGATCGCGCGCCTGCTGGCCGTCAAGCTGGCGCCCCGCCTGGGCCAGCCGGTGCTGGTGGAAAACCGGCCCGGCGCGGGCGGCAACATCGGCATCGGCGTGGTGGCGAAATCGCCGGCCGACGGCTACACCGTGCTGACGGTGACCAACAGCCTGATGATCAACCCCAGCCTGTACCCGAGCACGCCGTATGACCCGGTAAAGGACTTCGAGCCGGTGATGATCATGGCCAGTTCGCCCAACGTGCTGGTGGTGCACCCTTCGGTACAGGCGAAGACAGTGCAGGAACTGATCGCCGTGATCAAGGCCGCGGCGGGCAAGTTCTCGATGGCTTCGGCCGGCACCGGCACTACTTCGCAGCTGTCGATCGAATTGTTCAAGCAGACACTCGGACTGAATTTCATCAACATTCCCTACAACGGCTCGGCGCCTTCCACCCAGTCGGTGGTGGCCGGCCAGACCAACGCCGCCATCCTGGTGCTGCCGACCACCACCGGCCACGTGCGCGCCGGGCAGTTGCGCGCGCTGGCGGTGACGGCGGACAAGCGCTCGCCCGCACTGCCGGACGTACCGACCATGGCCGAGGCCGGCGTGCCTGGGCAGGAGACCGAGACTATCCAGGGCATGTTGCTGCCGGCGGGAACGCCGCCCGCCATCGTCGCCCGCCTGCACGACGAAGTGAAAAGCGTGCTCGACGAGCCGGAGGTGCGGCAGATCATCGGCAAGCAGGGCTTCGAGGTGGTGGCCGGCACGCAGGAAGATTTCCGCGCCGACATCAAGGCGGAATACGCGCGCTGGGCCAAGGTGATCAAGGCCGGCAACATCAAGGTTGAATAGGCCGCGCGCCGCTCAAGGACGAAAAAGGAAGCAACGTGACAGTCACCGCACGCAGGCTCACTACGGCCGAGGACGGCATTCCCGGCTTCATCGCGCATCCGGATGCGCCGGGTAAGCACCCGGGCATCATGATCATCCATCACGCCAACGGCGTCACCTCGGAGTTGAAAATCTACGCCGCCGAACTGGCGCGCCTGGGTTTCACGGTGGTCGCGCCCAGCCTGTTCGACATGCTGGGCATCGTCGCCAACAACCATATCGGCCAGGGCATCGAGTTGCAGAAAAAATTCACCGACCCAGATTTTCTCGGGGTGATCGGCAAGGGCTGGGATTACCTGGTGGCGCGCGCCGATATCGATGTCGCCCGTTGCGGGCTGATTGCCTATTGCATGGGCGGGCGCCTGTCGATCCCCTTCGCCGCCGACACGCCGGCGGTGAAGGCGATGGCGCTTTACTACCCCTCGATCCGCGACGAGGAAGTGACGGACATGCGGCCGCGCCATGCCTTCAACCTGGCGAAGACCCTGAAGTGCGCGACCATGATCATGTACGGTGGCCGTGACTACATCTCCACGCCGCCGGTGCAAAAAAAGGTGTGGGAAAGCTTCGTCGCCAACGGCGCGCCTCTGGAGTGGCATTTTTATTCCCACGGCAATCACGGCTTCGCTTCGCCCGACACCGAGGGTTACCAGCCCGATCTGGCGCGCAAGAATTGGCCGCTGGTGGTGGATTTTCTTGAACGTCACCTGAAGGCACCGGCTTGAGGCCGCGCCGTTTGCCGGAGCCTGATTCATGAGTGCAGTCCTTCCCAGCTACGTGCCGCCGCGTGGCGTCGACAGCCATGCGCACGTCTTCGACCCGGCGAACCATCCCTACCAGGCGCGCCAGGGCTACGCGCCGATCAGCGGCATCGCCGGCACGCCGGAGGAATTTCTCGCCACCCTGCGCGCGCACGGCCTGACGCACGGGCTTTCGGTAGCGCCCGCGGTCTATGGCACCGACCCGGCGCCGCTGCTGGAGGTGATTGCGCGCTCCGGACATCGCCTGAAAGGCATCGCGGTGGTGGAAGAGACCATCTCGGAAAAGGAAATCGAGCGGCTCTCCGCGGGCGGCGTGGTGGGCATACGCATGAATCCGCTGCATGAGGGAGTGGGCGTGCTTGCCACCCCCGAAGCGCCGCGCCTGTTCGCCAAGCTGAAGGCGGCAGGCTGGGTCTGCCAGGTGCAGGTGCACCAGGACCAGATGGTCGAGGCGCTGCCGATCCTGCGCGATTGCGGGCCGCTGGTGGTGATCGACCACTGCGGCCGGCCTGACGCGGCGCGCGGCCTGGACCAGCCGGGCTTCCGGGCCTTCCTGGAATTGGGCAAAAGCGGCAACGCGGCGGTCAAGCTCTCGGGCGCTTTCCGCCTGTCGCGCCAGGGCGCGCCGTATACGGACACTGATGAATACTATGCCGCGGCCATCGCGGCCTACACGCTGGAGAACTGCGTGTGGGGTTCGGACTGGCCCTTCGTCAACACCAATGCGCCGCCGGAATATTCACAGACGCTCGCTTGCCTGAAACGCTGGCT
>DATAZV010000246.1:0-5688 GCA_036271855.1 Burkholderiales bacterium | reverse complement strand
CCGTGCATGAAAGCCGACTGCACCGCCGCCAGGCGCGCATGGTGCCGTCCGTCGCGCCCCGGAGAGAGCGCCCAGATGCCGGCGCCGCTCATGCCTTCCAGCGCCGGGGTGTGGATCCACTGGCCGCTGCCGGCCAGCGCCACATGGCTGTAATCGTAGACGCGGTCGTGGCGCGCGCGCTGGCCGGCGTGGCGGGCGCGGTGCGTCAGCACCGTCAGGCGCTTGGCCGCGAGCCAGCCGCGCTCGAATTGCGACCAGGCGGCGGGAAAGCCGGACACCGCGTAAAAGCTGTCGCGGCCTGGCGTGTGCGGCACGGCGGCTTCATCCAGCGGCAGGGGCTGGCGGCCGCGCAGCAGGCGCGGCAGTTCGCGCACCTCGCGCAGGTCAATCAATGCCAGGTCCAGGCGCGGGGCACGACGGATGCGGGCACCTTCCAGCGAAAGCAGCGCACCGTCTTCGCGCGCCGGCACCAGCCAGTTGCCGCAACGCGGGGCATGGTCGAGCAGATGGGCGGCCGTCAACAACCAGGGCGCGCCGCGATGGCTGACCAGGGTGGCGTTACCGAGAATGCCGGCGCGATGCCAGTCATGCACGATCAGCGGCAGCGCGCAGGCGTCGAACAAGGCGTGCAGATCGCGCTCGGGCGCGTCGGCGTGACCCCCACCAAAGCGCAGGCTGGTGGCGCCGACGTTGTCCCAGCGGAACACGGGCCCGCTCCTAAAAGCCGATGCGGGATTTTTTCGCGTCGCGGCGCTCGATGTCGTCGGCCCTGATCTCGTCGCGCCCGGCCAGGCTGGCGTTGCCGAAGGCCTGATTGATCGCCTTGCGCATATCGCGCGGCGAGAGCGAGGCCAGGCAGTCGAGTACGTCATCATGGGGCGTGGCGGGAAAACGCCGGCCCCAGTCGTGCGAGTCGCGGATTTCGCTGTAGATGGCGCGGCCGATGCGGCAGGCGGCGTCATGGTCCGGTGACTCGATCTCGTAGACGTTCATCCGCGACAAAATCGGCTCGGGAATGTGGCGCGCATCGTTGGCGGTGGCCACCCACACCACCTCGGAAGCGTCGAGCGGAATCTCGATGAACTCGTCGATGAATTCCTTTGCCGTATCGTGCTCCAGCAGGCTGTACATCGCGCCCAGCGGATCGTAGGCGCCGTCGGAGGCGGCCTTGTCGATCTCGTCGACCACCATCACCGGGTTGGCGTACTCGCCGCGCAAAAAGGTTTCGAACACCTTGCCCGGCTTGGCGTTTTTCCATTGCGAGGAAGCGCCGCCGATGATCCAGCCGGCGGTGAGCGAGCTCATCGAGATGAAGCCGAAGCCGGTGCCCAGCAGATTTGCAATGCGCTTGGCGAAATGCGTCTTGCCGATGCCGGGGTCGCCCAGCAATAGCATCGGCGCGAGTTCGAGGCGGTCGCGGCTGCCGACGCACAGCGAAAGCTGGCGCTTGATGTCATCGAGGACTTCACCGAAATTGGGCAAGTCGTCATAGAGTTTTTCCATCACCGGCAGCGAGGAGGGCTTGACCGCGAAGCGGTTGCCGCCGATGCGCAGCATCTTCTGGTAGGTATCGATCAGCGCATCGTTCTGTCCGGGGCGGATTTCCTGCAGCGCTTCTTCCACATCGGCACAGTCGTAGACCTGCTTGTAATCGGCAAGCGGCAACGAGAAAGCGGCGGAAGCCGGGACGGGCAAGACGGCGGTGTTCATGATGTCCTCCGAAGAGATGCGATCAAAAGGAAACGCCACACATTCACACTAACGCACTGCAAAAATTCCCCGTTGACGGAGAAGCTACGGAAAATCTGACCTGTTTACCAGTTAGCAATCGTGCCCGGCGGCTGCCAATCAGAGCCAACTGCCGTGCAGCGGGGCTGCATGTGATAATTAAAGCAACGGCTGTACCAACAACACAATGAACACCCTGCGCGGCGCCCTTGGGTGTGCGCAATCCGGAGAAGGAATGCAAGGCATCGGCAAGACAGCAGGCAGGGGCGCGCTTGTGCTGGCGCTGTGGGTCAGCGGCGTGGGAGGGCTGTCGGCGCAACCGGCAACGCAGCCAGCGGCGACAAGTTCGGCCTCGCCACAAGTCGTGGCACCGATGGCGGCGCCCGAGGCGGAGCCGGCGCTACCGACGCTGCCGGTGCCGGTGGCCACCGCCTTGCGCGGCACGCGCCTGCCGGGTTCCGCGCTCGGCATTTATGTGCAGGAGGTCGGCAGCAACCGGCCGCTGCTTTCCGTCAATGCGGACAAGGCTATGAGTCCGGCCTCGGTGATGAAGCTGGTCACCACCTACTCGGCGCTGGAGCTTCTCGGCCCCGCGTTCATCTGGAAGACCGGCATCTACGAAACCGGCATCCGGCACGGCGACGTGCTCGAAGGCGACCTGGTGCTCAAGGGCGCGGGCGACCCCAAGCTGACGCAGGAAGACCTGGCGGTGGGACTGCGTGCGGTGCGCGCGCGCGGCATCCGCGAAATCCACGGCAACATCGTGCTCGACCACAGCGTGTTCGATGCCTCCGGCTACGACGCCGCCAAGTTCGACGGCGACCCGATGCGCGCCTACAACGCCGGGCCGGATGGCCTGCTGGTCAACTTCAAGGCCTTCGCCCTCACCTTCGCGCCGGACGAAGCTTCGGCCACGGTCACTGTCAGCGCCGAGCCGCGCGCTGCCGGGCTGCCGATCCGTAACGCCCTGACGCTGGTGAAGGGCCCTTGCACCGACCTGAAAGGCCCGGCCCTGAAAACGCGCATCGACCCGACCGGCATCTCGGTCAGCGGCACCTATGCGCTGGCCTGCGGCGTCAAAAACCTGTGGCTGCATCCCTATGAACTGACGGCTGCGCAATACACCGGCGCGGTGGTACGCCAGCTCTGGAGCGATGCCGGCGGCACGCTCGGTGGTGATGTGCGCGACGGGTTGCTTTCCGCGGGCAGCCGCCTGGTCTACGAGATCGAATCCGAAAGCCTGGCCGAGACCATTCGCGACATCAACAAATACTCCAACAACGTGATGGCGCGCGAACTGTTCCTGGGCATCAGTCACGAACTGCTGCGCCTGCCCGGTTCATCGGACCGCTCCTATCGCGCCATCCGCACCTGGCTGCTGGACAAGAAGATCGGCGGCGACGAACTGGTGATGGAAAACGGCTCCGGCCTCTCGCGCATCGAGCGCATCGCGCCGCAAACCCTGGGGCGCATGCTGGTGGCCGCTTTCCGTAGTCCGGTAATGCCGGAATTCATGTCTTCGATGCCCCTGGTGGCCTACGATGGCACCATGCAGCGGCGCCTGCGCAGCAAGGATGTGGCCGGCCAGGCGCACATCAAGACCGGCACCCTGAACGACGTGCGTTCCATCGCCGGCTACGTACTCGCCGCTTCCGGCAAGCGCTATGCGGTGGTGTTCCTGATCAATTCGCCGATCGCCGGCGGCGCCCAGGCGGTGCAGGATGCGCTCCTGCAGTGGGTTTACTCGGAGGGCTAGCGCCCACTTTTGGTTCACATATCGGGAAATATGCACCAAAATGTTGTGTAAATAACACGCATCAGCAAAATCTCAGCCTAATCTCTTGTTAGTGCAGTACGCGGTGCATAAAATACGCCCTGTAATAGTGCGAAAAACAACAACTCGTATTTTTGTCCGACAGGAGAAATGCTCAAATGAAAAAGATTCTTTTGGCCGCCGCGATTGCCGGCGCCTTCGTGGCCGCTCCGGCTTCCGCTCAGTGGTATGTGGGTGCCGGCATCGGCGCCGCCCGCGCCAAGCTTGGACAGAGCAGTGCGTCCGCCGGCGGGGTTACCGTTACCGCGCAGGGCGACGATGACTACAACACCAGCGGCAAAGTGTTCGGTGGCTACCAATTCACGCCGAATTGGGGTGTTGAAGGCCAGTATGTTTACCTCGGCAAGACCAACGTCAACGTGACCAGCAATTTTCCGGTGACCGGCAGCGGCAGCTACCAGTCCGAATCCTGGGGCCTGGCCGCGACGGGTACTCTCCCACTGCCCAACAATTTCTTCCTGATGGGCAAGCTGGGTGCTGCTTTCAACCGGGTTGATAACATCAATGGCTGCGCATCCGGTGCTGGCACTACTGTCTGCTTGACCGGCAACAACCAGCACAAGACCGACCTTCTGGCCGGTGTAGGCGGCGGTTATAACTTCAACGCCCACTGGGGTATTCGTCTTGAATACGAAAACTTCGGCAAGATGACCAAGAGCGGCAACGGCACCGACATCAAGGGCGAAAACTGGGCTGTGAACGTCAAGTACGCGTTCTGAGCGAAGCTTCACGCATCGCAAAACCGGGCCTCGCGCCCGGTTTTGTTTTTTACGACTCCATGGCCGGGTGCGCGCCGGCAGCGCCGTCACCTGCTTGTAGTTTGAGCTTTGCGGCCGCGAGCCTATAATTGCCGCAGGTACCGTCAATAACAATTGCCTCCAAGGATATGCGATGACTAGCGAAGCAGAACGCAACGAACTGATCACCGACGCCAAGAGCCTGATGAACGACGCCGATGAAATCGTCAAGTCGATGGCCACTGCCTCCGGCGAAAAGCTGGCCGACCTGGGCGAAAAGCTGCGCATCAAGCTGCGCGGCGCCAAGGAAAAAATCGCCGACGCGCAATATGCCGTCGCCGACAAGGCCAAGGCCGCTGCCCGTGCCACCGACGACTACGTGCACGACAATCCCTGGCAGGCGGTCGGTGCTGCCGCCGCCATCGGCTTCGTGCTGGGGCTGCTGGTCAACCGCCGCTAAGCGCGAAAGCCGGGGGAGGCGATGGCCGAACAGCCCGCCGCGGGGCAGGGTGCCGGCAGCCCGGCCGCCGCGCGCGGCCTGCTGGGCAATGCGCGCCGGCTGGTGCGCCTGCTGCTGACCATTCTTTCCACCCGGCTGGAACTGCTGGGCGTGGAAGTGGCCGAGCAGGGCGCGCGCATCGGTGCCCTGATGGCGCTGGGGGTGGTCGCCCTGCTGTTCTCGATTTTCGCCATCGCCCTGTTTTCCTTCGGCATCGCCGTCGTTTTCTGGGACAGCCACCGCCTGCTGGCGATTTTCGGCCTGGCCGCGCTTTACGCGGTGATCACCGCCGTGGCCTGCCTGGTGATCCGCTCGCGCCTGCAGGACCATCCCGAGCCGTTCGCCGCCACCATCGCCGAACTCAAGGCCGATGCTGCCGCGCTCAGCCGTCCAACCTGAAGAGGAGCGCGAGACCATGGCCGAAGACCCGTACCTGCGCTACGCACTGAAAAAAGAGCTGCTGCAAACTCGCGCCGCCGCCGAGCGCCTGGAGTTACGCGCCGTCACCGGCCGCCTTTCGCCGGGTGCGGCGCGCAGCCACAATCTGCAGCGCTGGGTGCGCCTGTCCCAGACCTTGCGCGCCAATCCGCTGACGGCGGCGCTCACCGGCGCCGTCTTAAGCCGCCTGCCCTTCGGCCGCTTCTGGCGCATGGGCAGCCGCATTGCGGCCCTGGGCTGGGCCGGCTGGCAACTGCTGCGGGTGGTCGAAGACTTTCGCGGTAAGTAGGTACTAGCTCTTCTGTTGGTATGGCGGCGGTGAGGATGTCAAAGCCCGAGTTGCTGCCAAAGGCTGTCCACCCTGGCCTTCACCGTCGCATCCATTTCAATCGGCCGGCCCCATTCGCGCTGGGTTTCGCCCGGCCATTTGTTGGTGGCGTCGATGCCCAGCT
>DATAZV010000245.1:0-8400 GCA_036271855.1 Burkholderiales bacterium | reverse complement strand
TGAACAAAAGGCGCTCGGCTATACCTTCTACGCCTCGGTCGGCAACGTCGGCGACTGGGATTCGACGGTGATTGCATTCGACAAGGTCAAGGCCGACCATGGCCAGGTCGACGTGCTGGTCAACAATGCCGGCATCACCCGCGACGGCCAGTTCCGCAAGATGAGCAAGGCCGACTGGGACGCGGTGATGAGCACCAACCTCGACAGCTTGTTCAACGTCACCAAGCAGGTGATCGACGGCATGATCGACCGCAACTTCGGCCGCATCATCAACATCAGTTCGGTGAACGGCCAGAAGGGGCAGTTCGGCCAGACCAATTATTCGACCGCCAAGGCCGGCATCCACGGCTTCACCATGGCGCTGGCACTCGAAGTGGCGAACAAGGGCGTCACCGTCAACACCGTGTCGCCGGGTTATGTCGGCACCGACATGGTCCGCGCCATCCGCCCGGACGTGCTGGAAAAAATCGTCTCCTCGGTGCCGGCCAAGCGCCTCGGCCTGCCGGAAGAAATCGCCTCGATCATCGCGTGGATCGCCTGCGACGAAGGCGGCTACGCCACCGGCGCCGACTTCTCGCTCAATGGCGGCCTGCATATGGGTTGAGATGCGGGGTTGAGATGCGGGGCTGAGATGCGGGGCTGAGCAGCGCTAACACGGCGCCTGCTTGTCCCGGGGAAGGCCGCGATATTCTGCGGCGCACAACGCGGCACCGGGTTCAATTGCCGCGTCGCACCTGACACGGCGCCCGGACGCGTGGCATTGCTTTTGCGTGTAGAATCCCCTGTCAGTTTTTGCAGCGCGGCAAAGACCAGCGCGAGAAGAATCCACGACTATTCCAACGCTTGGCCGTTTTCCCTTCGGGGCGGCTTACAGTCCATAAAGGTGAGAGACACGCCATGCCCGATACCCGCATGATCAAGAAGTATCCGAATCGCCGCCTCTACGACACCCAGACCAGCACCTACATCACCGTCACCGACGTCAAGCAACTGGTGCTCGACCAGGAAGACTTCAAGGTGGTCGACGCCAAGTCGGGCGACGACCTCACCCGCGCGATTCTGCTGCAGATCATTCTGGAAGAAGAGTCCGGCGGCAAGCCGATTTTTTCCGCCAACGTGCTCTCGAACATCATCCGTTTCTACGGCCACGCGATGCAGGGGATGATGGGCATGTACCTGGAAAAGAACGTGCAGGCTTTCCTCGACATCCAGGAACGCATGGCCGAGCAATCGAAGGCGCTGTTCACCGCCACCGGCAAGGGGCCGACCACCGCGGCCGGTGCCGCCGGCAATGCCGACGCCTGGGCCCAGTTCATGAATTTCCAGGGCCCGATGATGCAGGGCATGATGAGCAACTACATCGAGCAGAGCAAGAACATGTTCCTGCAGATGCAGGACCAGTTCCAGAACCAGGCCAAGACCATGTTCACCGGTTTTCCGTTTCCGGGGCAGGAACCGCCGAAGAAGTAGGGCGGCCCCGGCAGTATCCGCATGAGAGCGCCCGCGGGCTGCCGATTTTAGGAAGAGCGCCCGCGGGCGCTCTTGGCGTTTTATAGAATGTGAAGCATGAGCGACAAGTCCACATCAGTATCCCAGCCCACCGCCACGCCGACGGTGGGTTTCGTTTCCCTCGGCTGCCCCAAGGCCCTGGTCGATTCCGAGCAGATCCTCACGCAATTGCGTGCCGAGGGCTACGATATCGCGCCTTCGTACCAGGGCGCGGATCTCGTAGTGGTCAACACCTGCGGCTTCATCGACGCCGCGGTGCAGGAGTCGCTCGACGCCATCGGCGAGGCACTGAACGAAAACGGCCGCGTGATCGTCACCGGCTGCCTGGGCGCCAAGGGCGACGTCGTTGCCCGGACCCACCCCAAGGTGCTGGCCATCACCGGCCCGCATGCCGTCACCGAAGTGATGAGCGCGGTGCACACCCACCTGCCCAAGCCGCACGACCCGTTTACCGACCTGGTGCCGCCGCAGGGCATCAAGCTCACGCCCAAGCATTTTGCCTACCTGAAAATCTCCGAAGGCTGCAACCACCGCTGCACCTTTTGCATCATCCCCTCGATGCGCGGCGACCTGGTCAGCCGCGACATCGGCCTGGTGCTGAAGGAGGCGGAAAACCTGGTGAATGCCGGCGTCAAGGAACTGCTGGTGATCTCGCAGGACACCAGTGCCTACGGGGTGGATGTCAAATACCGCACCGGCTTTTACAACGGCCGCCCGATCAAGACGCGCATGCATGAACTGGTCACGGCCCTGGGCGAGATGGGCGTGTGGGTGCGCATGCATTACGTCTACCCGTACCCCAGCGTGGATGCGGTGATTCCGCTGATGGCCGAGGGCAAGGTGCTGCCTTACCTCGATGTGCCGTTCCAGCACGCCAGCCCGCGCATCCTCAAGCTGATGCAGCGCCCGGCCTCCGGCGAGCGCAACCTGGAGCGCATCGAGGCCTGGCGCAAGATCTGCCCGGACCTCACCATCCGCTCCACTTTCATCGCCGGCTTTCCGGGCGAGACCGAGGCCGAGTTCCAGGAGTTGCTGGACTTTGTCGAAGCGGCGGGAATCGACCGCGCCGGCTGCTTCGCCTATTCGCCGGTGGAAGGCGCGCGGGCCAACGAGTTGCCCGATGCGCTGCCCGACGAGGTGCGCGAAGAGCGCCAGGCCGAATTCATGAAGGTGCAGGAGCGCGTCTCGCGCAAGCGCCTGAAGAACAAGGTCGGCAAGACCCTCAAGGTGCTGATCGACGAGGTCAATCCCGAAGGTGCCGTGGCGCGCTCGTCCGCCGACGCGCCGGAGATCGACGGCAATGTGTTCATCGAGTTGCCGGCGCGCAAGGCCGACCAGGCCAAGCTCAAGGTCGGCGAGTTCGTCTCGGTGAAAATCACCGGCAGCGATGCGCATGATCTGTGGGGGCGGTTTGCCGCTTAAGCAGTCCGTATCCAAAGCCCTGGGGGCCGTGCTGCTGGCGGCATGTGCGTTGGCGCTGCATCCCGCGCGCGCGGCGGCGCCCTATGCCAGCGCGGGCGATTGCGGCGGCCTGCCCAAGGTCGACCTGAAGACTCCCGCGGGCTGGTGCGTCGGCCTGGTGGCGCAGGGGCTGCGCTTTCCGCGCGGCTTGGCGCTGCTGCCCGGCGGCGACATCGTGGTCGCCGAGATGGGCGGCTGGATGGAGAATCGCGGCCACGTCTCTATCCTGCGCAAGGCTGACGGCTATGCGCGCGAGAACCTGTTCGACGGCCTGAACCAGCCGCACGGCGTGGCCATCGGCCCGGACAAGCGCGTCTACGTCGGCGTGGTCGGTGGCGTCATGCGCTTTGACCCGTCCAAGCCGGCGGCGACGCGGGAAGACGTGATCGGGGGCAAGTCCGGCGTGCCGGCCATCCCCGGCGCGGGCCTGCATCCGCTCGCCAGCCTGGCCTTCGACGCCAAGGGCGACCTGCTCGTCAGCCTGGGGTCGGAGACGGACCATTGCGACTCCCGCAGCGCCAAGATGTGCGCGGAAGAGACCGCGGGCCATGCGGTGATCCGCCGTTACCCGATGAAATGGCCGGAAGGCAAAGCATCGTCCTTTACGATCGAGGCGCAAGGCCTGCGCAACTCGCTGGCCTTCGACATTCATCGCGCCACGGGCACGCTGTGGCAGGCGGAAAATTCGCGCGATGCCATCAACAAGGCCGACCCGAAACTCCACGATGACCTGCTGCCGCACGACGAGCTCAATCGCGTCGTCGCCGGCCGCCACTACGGCTGGCCCTATTGCTACGACAACAACGTCGCCAGCCCCGAGTTCCCCGGCTACGACTGCAAGGGCAAGGCGCTGCCGGTGCTGTTGCTGCCGGCGCACGCCGCCCCGCTGTCGGTGGCCATCGATAACGACGCCAAACTTCCCGCGCCTTTCACCGGCAGCATGCTGATCACCTTTCACGGCTATCGCAAGACCGGGCATCGCCTGGTCGCGATCAAGCTCGACGCCAAGGGGGAGCCCGCAGCGGGTGCCGCCGGCAACCCGGTCGACCTGATCGACGGCTGGGAGGCGCAGGCCGGCGTGCGGCCGATGGGCGCGCCGGTCAGCGCGCGCATCGCCGCCGATGGCTCGGTGTTCATCAGCGAAGACCGCAACGGCACGGTGCTGCGCCTGGTCAAGCAGTAGCTCCCCTACGGCGGCGCCACGGCGGCCGGCGCGGGCCGCAACACGCGCGGCCACGGATGGGCCGGCCCCTGCATCGCATACTCGCCGCCGAAATCGGTACCGCAAGCGCCCGCCGCTTCCAGCTTCACCGCATCGCCGGACCAGCGCAGCGTGAACGCGCAAGCGCGGATCGGCGTGCGCGGCAGGCCGACAAAACTCGGCACCACGCGCAGCGCGCCATCGCGAAACGGCAGCGCCGGCTGCGGCGCCGCCGCGCCGAGTTCGCGCCGCAGGCTGTTGGGCGGGCTGCCCGCCTGCGCCGGCAACCATTGCAGCTTGCCCTGGCGGCCGATGGCGATCAGCGCGGGCGCATCCGCCGGCGCCTGCAGGTCGATCTCCACATCCAGCTCCGCGCCATCGGCCCGCGCATAGCGGCCTTCCAGCGGCAGCAGGGGGTGGTTGAGCCAGGCGAGATGGCGGCGATAATCGTCGGCCAGCTGCACCATGCCGCGGTCGTAGTGGCCGCGCTGGCGCCGCCAGGTGATATGGCGGTCGCGCACCTGCGCGTATTGCGCCGGGGTCAGGCTCTTGATCCGCTCGCCGTAGGCGTTCCACACCTGCTCGTCGAGCAGTGACAGCTCGGGGTCGGCGCAAATCGCGCGATACAGCTTGGTGCTGGGGTGGCCGCAGTCGAAGCTGGCGGCCGTCGCTGCGCCCGGCAGCAGCAGGGCGCACCACAGCAGGCCCACGGCGCACCGGCTCATGGGGGGCATAAGGCGGGGCAGGGGCGAGGGCGGGGAAAGCATGATGGGAAAGAATTATAATTTCACCCGTGTCCTCTTCCCCAGACAGCGCCAACGACGGCGCCACCCGCACGGCGCATGCCGGCGCCTCTCGCGCGACGCCTGAATTGATGCTGGGTGCCTGGAGCGAGATCGGCGCGGCCGCGCGTGAGGTGCGCACGGCGGTGTTCGTGGTCGAGCAGCGCATTCCGGCTGAAGAGGAGTGGGACGAGTGGGACGCGCAATCCCTGCACGCGGTGGCGCGCGACGCCGCCGGCAGCGCCATCGGCACCGGCCGGTTGTTGCCGCCGGCCTTCGATGCGCTTGCGGGCACCGGGCACATCGGCCGCATGGCGGTGTTGCGTGAAGCGCGCGGCACTGGTGTCGGCGGCGCCATTTTGCGTGCGCTGATGCGGGCGGCGCCGGATTACGGCTTTGCGCAAATCGTGCTGCATGCGCAAAGCCAGGTGGCGAATTTTTATGCGCGCCACGGTTTTATCGCCGAGGGCGCGGAATTTCTTGAGGTAGGCATTCCCCATGTGCTGATGCGCGCGCCGTTACGGCAATGAGGCACTAGCGCAGCACATGGCACCGGCGCGAACCGAGACGCCGGCGGTAACGAGGAGAATTAAGTGAATACGGCAAGCATCACCCCCGCACGGCGCGACATTCGCGTCATCAGCCTGGTCGGCCTGGCGCACGGCCTTTCGCATTTCTATGCGCTTTCTCTGCCGGTGCTGTTCGTCTTCATGAAAGACGACCTCGGCGTCACCTTCACTGAACTCGGCTTCGTGGTCACGGTGTTCTACGCCACCTCGGGTTTCAGTCAGACCCTGGCCGGCTTCGCCACCGACCGTTTCGGCGGCCCGCGCATGCTGTTCACCGGCCTGGCCCTGTTCGCCCTGGCCTACCTGCTGATGGGCATGGCGCCCAACTACTGGACCCTGGTCGGCTGCGCGGTGATCTCCGGCCTGGGCAACAGCGTGTTCCACCCGGCTGATTTTTCCATCCTCAATTCGGCCGTCGACCCCAAGCGCCTGGGCTATGCCTTCAGCGCCCATGGCTTTACCGGCAACCTGGGCTTCATGCTGGCGCCGGTGATCATGGGGCCGCTGGCGCAATGGTTCGGCTGGCACGGCGCGCTGACCATCGGCGGGGTGGGCGCGGCGCTGGCGCTGGCCTTCCTGGTGCTGCAGCGCGAATTCCTGCAGCCGGTGGAGCGGCATGAGCAGGCCGCCGCCCAGGCCGCGGGTGCGGGCGCGGTGGTGCTGTTCTCCAAGCCGGTGCTGATGTGCTTCGGCTTTTTCATGCTGCTGGCCGGCGGCATCGTCGGCCTGCAAAGCTTCGGCGCCGCCACCTTCACCGGCGCCTTCCACATGACGCGCGAAGCCGCGCTGGCAACCCTCA
This sequence comes from Burkholderiales bacterium, assembly GCA_036271855.1. Lineage (GTDB taxonomy): Bacteria > Pseudomonadota > Gammaproteobacteria > Burkholderiales > JAEUOS01 > JAQGMJ01. Next base: position 2,079 of record DATAZV010000245.1, on the reverse strand, counting down.
CCGGCTTTATCGGCGGCGGCACCGCCGGCATCGCCGCCGGCGGCTGGGCCGCCGGGCGCACCGAGCGGCACGAAGTGGTGGCCGGCGCCGGCATGGCTTGTTCATGCCTGCTGGTCGCCCTGGTAGCCACCGGCATGTTGCCGCTGCCGGGCATCGCCGTGGCCCTGGCGCTGGCGGGCTTTTGCTCCGGCATCGCCCAGCCCTCGCGCGACATGGTGATCCGCAAAACCGCGCCCAAGGGCTCCACCGGCAAGGTCTACGGCTTCGTCTATTCCGGGCTGGACGCCGGCTCTTCCACCGCGCCGCTGCTATTCGGCTACCTGCTCGACCACCACCACGGCGACGCGGTGATGTGGTGCGTGGCGGCCTTCTGGGGCGTTGCCATGTTCACCATCGCCACGGTGCAAAGGAACGTGCCGCAGCCGCTGCCGAAGGCTGCCTGATCCGCCTAGGCGGCGCGCAATTGCGCATCCGCCGCCGCGGGATTGCGGAGCAGCCACGGGCTGGCCTGCGGTTGCGGCATCGCGCCGGAGTCCCACCCCGATAAAACCCTAGGTTTAAGCGAAAAAACGCGGCCCGGCGCACCTGCCTGCGCCGCCGAACCCGATAAAACCCGAGGTTTTTGCGCAAAAAGCGCGGCCCCCGTTCCCGCATCCGCCCCATGATCCGATAGCCCGCTGGCCTCTTTCGCCAAGGCCTCCGCCGCGGCTTCCGCCTGCCACGCATCCTCCCGCCGCTCGATCTCCTCCAGGCTGGTAATCGCCCCCGCCTTCTCCAGCTTCGCGTAGTGCGCCTCGTTCAGCTTCTCCAGGCGCTCATGCACCTTCTCCAGCGCGCGCAGCGCCCGGTCCCGGTTCGGCTGCTTCATCCGCACCTCCGGCCCGCTCTTGCGCTGCACAGTCGAAACCTCCAGCGCGTCCCGCGTCTCCGCCTCCATCTCATCCAGGGCCAGCAACTCCCACCCCGTGCTGAACATCTTCCCCGCCCGGAAAAACGCCGCCCGCATGCGCTCCTTCATCAGCATCAGCGCCGAGCAGCGCAACTCCGCCATCAGGCTCTCCATCTCCAGGCGTATGCGCTCGCGCACCGCATCGATGTTCATCAGGTCATTCGCCGCGGAAGCGCGCCACTTCTCCGAATAGCCGGCACGCACGGCGGCGGCGCTGGCGTTCTGGTCCTTCAGGTATTCGAAGACAAAGCGGAGTTGGCGGTCGGTGAGGGCGTCGTTCATGTTGGCTCCAGTGTTGGGGTACTGGTAACCAAGATACGCAAGTCGATCAACTAAGTGTGGTTGATTTTCGGGGGCGCCAATCACCCGGAAAATGGTGTACAAACAAAGAGATAGGATATGTTCTTACGCGCGGCGTGCGTAACATTGGATTATTCACGCTTCAATTGGCATCAGTGGTTGGCTATGCTTATCTGGTAGTAGTCGACATCGCGATCGAGCGGTACCGGCAAGTCCATCCATGCAGTGCTTCCTTGGTGCAGCGAGGCGCGAACGACTTGGATGGAGAATACCCAAGAGTTTCCCACTTTCTTAGGTGAGGCGATGCTACGGCCGACTTGTGCGTGATCCCATGATGGGGGTAATTCAATGCGTGAATTTTGCAAGGTTTCGCCGCTGTGCTTATCGAACCGGCGGAATATCAGTGCGCGGGGTCCGGTAGCTGGTGTGAGATAGAAAGCGGCCACAATCTCGTCGTCAATTAGGGAGGCATCGAGCAAGCGCATATGCTCGGGTAATTCTTGCGCGATATGAACTGAACGGCCTGGCTCGGAAAATGCCAGCTCGGCGTCTGGTTTTTGATCGTGAGGATGTATTTGGTGGTAGTGAACATCACGATTGATTTCGTAATTGCTCGAGAATCGACGCTGAATTTGATTGGTCGGTGGCAGTAGCGGTAATGGTGTGGCTGGGATCTGATCGAGCCAAGTTTTTTCCGGGGCGATGGCTACCCGGGTGCGTACCACCTGATTCGCTACTTGCGTGAATGTGGACTTGAACACGTTTTTTATCCATTGAATGTCGGCATCGCGGTCCCCCACATGCTGGCACGGATAGCTTTTACGAACGGC
>DATAZV010000244.1:0-10164 GCA_036271855.1 Burkholderiales bacterium | reverse complement strand
GCGCAGCGCCGGCAGGCCGACCACCACGCCGAACACCGCGCCGACCGCGCCGGCAGCGGCGAGCGCGCCCCATACCGGCAGCGGCGCCATCAGCTTGCCGCCGGTGAGCACCGCCGTGGTGTAGGCGCCCAGTGTGAGCAGGGCGACATAGCCGATGGCCAGTTGCCCGGCGTAGCCGACGATCAGGTTCAGCCCCGCGACCAGCACCCAGTAGATGGCGGCGCGGGTGGCGATCAGCGCCCAGTAGTCGTTGTGAGTCAGCGGCAGGAGCAGCGAAAGCAGCAGCAACGCCGCGAAGGGCAGCAGCGCGTGCCAATGGCTATGACCGCGCGTGATGTGGGCGCTCGTTTGGGATGGCAGGGCTTTGCTGCGCATTTCCGTGCTCACTACACCCTCCGCGCGCTGCTGCGGCCGAACAGGCCCTGTGGCGCGGCCAGCAGTACGACAATGAACAGCACGAACACCGCGACGGAGGAAAAAATGCCGCCGACAATGAAATTGGCCGCCTGCTGGAACAGGCCCAGCGCCAGCCCGCCGATCAGTGCGCCGCGGTTGTTGCCCAGGCCACCGAGTGCGATCGGTACGAAGCCATAGAAATTGAGCAGCGCGCCGTTGGCAAAAAACGCCAGCAGCAGTTCCCCGCCGGAGAACCCGGCCAGCCCGCCGATGGCACCCGCCATCGCATAGCTTGCCACCCGCAGGCCGCGTTCCGGCAGGCCGAGGGCGCGGGCGGCGAAGTTGTCTTCGGCCACCGCGAGAAAGGCATGGCCGACCAGGGTCTTGCGATACAGGTATTCGAGCCCGCCGACAGTGATCGCGAGAGCTGCCACCGGCAGCCAGAACTTTTCATCGAAGGCGCCCGAGCCCAGGCCGAACAGGCGCGGAAAAGGCTGCGGCTCGGTGCTCCACTTGATCGCCGCCACCTGCTGGATCATCAGCGCCAGCGCGAGCGTCGAGAGCACGTAGAGATGCTGGTCCAGGCTCTTGAGCACCGGGCGCACCGCGACGTACTCGGTGACGACCCCGACAACGGCGCAGGCAAGCAGCACCAGCGGCAGGGCAACGATCAGCGGCATTCCCCAGCGCAGCATCAGCAGCGAGCCGAACACCCCGCCCAGCATGCCCAGTTGTCCCGCGGTGAAGCTCATCACCCGCGAGGTGGCGAACATGGTGTTGTAGGTGATGCCGATGAGCGCGTACACCGCGCCCACCGCCAGCCCGGAGGCGAGGATCGAAGCAAACACTGTTGGTGAACCCGGTTTCTTTTTGCGCCTGCCTATTTGTAGCCGGGAGCCAGCGCGAAGGTACCGTTCTTCACCGACGAGGCCGCCGACATCACCACTTCATCGGTGGGGTAGCCGTTGTGCTGCTTGTCGTTGAAGGTGTAGTTGCCGAAGTAGCCGGGGTAGTTGGACAAGGTGTTCCAGTACTTGATGATGCCCTCGCTGGTGGTGCCGCCGCTCACCTCCACCGCCTTGGCGATCAGCGCGATGGCGTCGTAGCCACCCGCCACCCACCAGAACAGGGTGTCGCTCAAGTTCACCTTCGCCTTGCCCAGGCGGTCGAGCAGTTCCTGGCTTTTCGCCGGCAGCTTGCCGGCGCCGTCGTAGCTGGCGCTCTTGTAGCCGACCGCATAGACCTTCTCCCAATTGGACGGCTTATCCACCAGCTTGGCGATCTCGCCGGAGGAAAGCGAAGGGTGGCCGACGAAGGGCACGTCCCAGCCCATCTTGGCGCGGGTGTTGAACATGCGCGCCTCCATGCCGGTGGTCACGCTCCACACCACGATGGCCTGCGCCCCGGCGTTTTTCGCGCGCAGCATATCGGGCGTCATGTCGGGCTGGGTGGCGTCGATATTGGCCTTGTAGACCACCTCCGCACCGTCCTTCTGGAACGCCGCCACCGAAGCGCCAAGGGCCGAGACGCCATAGCCGGTGGTGTCGCCGATCACCGCGACCTTTTTCGCCTTGAGGATTTTCAGGCAATAGCCGCGCACCGCGTCGTCCCACTGGCCGTTGGAAGGCGCCAGGCGAAAGGCATTGGGAAACTTGGCCGTGTCGATCAGGCTGTCGACCACGCAGGGGTGGAGGTTGGGCATCTTGGCACGCGCCATGATCGGCGTCACGGCTAGGGACTCGCCGGAGTTGGTCGGGCCCCAGATGGCGTGCACCTTGAGCTGGCTGATCATTTCCTGCGTCGCGTTCACCGCCTTGGTCGGGTCGCCCTGGGTGTCGCGGGTGATGATCTCGATCTTGCGGCCCTTGATGCCGCCGGCCGCATTGATCTGCGCCGCCGCGAACTGCACGCCACGGTCGAAGCCGATGGCGGGTGCGGAGGAAGGGCCGGTCATTGCCGCCAGCCAGCCGATGCGAATCGGCTCGCTTTGCGCCATCGCCACCTTCGGCAGGGCCGCAGCGGCGCCAAGCGCGGCGCTGCCCAGAGTGAATTCACGGCGTGAAAAACTCATTTTTGTCTCCTTCGGTTTTTTTGATCGGCACTTTGCGGCAAATGCAGTCGCAAACGCGGCCAGCGGCCCGGGGTCGCCGCCGCTTGCATCGGATGCAAGCTGGTCGCGCCCTCGTGTTACCGTTAACATTTACAGGTTAAAGCAATTTCACCCGCGCCGTCAAATCGCGCCGCACAAGCAGCGCAGTTTCCCTGTCGGGCGGCTGATGTCTGGTTGTGCGCGCGCCGGTGTCCTGCATATCGAAGAGGCGCCATACGGGCGCACTAAAAGCGGGCGTAGGCTGGCGCTTACAAATCAATCGGTGCTGCGCTCTCAGGGCAGGGCCGGTGGCGACGTTATGCTCACCTGACCCAAGGGAGACATTGATCGCAATGTCTTCATCACCAGCCTGACCAATGAAAAAACTGCAAATCAATTGTGAACTGGACTACGTTGCCGAAGAGGCAGCAGACTACGTCTTCAACATCCAGGCCGCCACCCATCCCTGGCAGCGTGTGATCACCGAGGAACTGCGCAGCGAACCCGCGGTGCCGATGGTATGCGGCCATCATCCGGCAGGCCTGAACCGGCTGGCGAAGGCCCACGCACCCAAGGGCGAACTGAAGGTACGCTACTCGGCCACGGTCGCGGTGGATTATCCGCATCCGACGGGCAGGGAAGAAGAGATGAGCATCGCGCAATTGCCGGTGGAGGTGATTCCCTTCATCTGGTCCAGCCGCTATTGCGAGTCCGATGCCGTACTGCAAGTGGCCGGCCGCACCTTCGGCGAGTTGCCCAAGGGATATCAGCGCGTCGAAGCGATCTGCCAGTGGATCCGCGACAACATCGTCTACCAGATCGGCACCTCGGGGCCGACCACCACCGCGCGCGACGTGCTGGTGAACCGCGCCGGCGTCTGCCGCGACTTCGCCCACCTCGGCATCACCTTTTGCCGCGCGCTCAACATCCCCGCGCGCTTTGTCACCGGCTACACCTGGTATGCGGAGCCGCCGCCGGACTTCCACGCGATTTTCGAAGCCTATCTGGGCGGACGCTGGATCCTGTTCGACCCGACCCAGCTATGCCCGCTGACCGACTTCGTGCGTATCGCCACCGGCCGCGACGCCGCCGAGACTGCTTTCGCCACCATTTTCGGCCGCGTGCAAATGCCGCGCATGAGCCCGGAGGTGAAGGTGCTGGAGGAACCGACGGAGGTGCACGTCGAGCGAGTTTAGGCGCTCGACATGTGAATCCCAGAGTGCGTCTGACGCGCGCCCTTGCTGTCATTCCCGCGAAAGCGGGAATCCAGCCCGTGTTTCAAGATTTCGGCGATCCGAAACAGGAACCGGATTCCCGCTTTCGCGGGAATGACAGTCGAGGTAGTGCGGCCTTTACTCCGTTCAGGCGGCGATGCTTGCCCAGTTCTTCACCATATGCTCCGCTCCGCGCAACGACACCGCATAGATGGTGTAAGTCGGGTTGACTGCCCCTTCGGTCGGAAACACCGAAGCCCCGGAAAGAAACAGATTGCCGATCTCATGCGTACGCCCGTAGCCGTCGCACACCGAGTCCGCCGCGCTCTTGCCCATCGCGGTGCCGCCGGCCATGTGGATGGTGGGCGCGCCGCGGATCGCCCAATAATCCTTGGCGCCTGCGGCCTTGGCGATCTCCAGCCCTTCATCCACGCCGGCTTGCCACAGCCCCATCGCATCCGCATCGTAGGTGTGGGTCATGCGCGCCATCGGCAGACCGAATTCGTCCTTGCGGCTGGTGTCGAGGTCGACACGGTTGTCGGCGTTCGGCAGTTCTTCGCAAAACGCCTGCAGGCGCGCCAGTTGTTTCGAGGCCTTCTTGATGAAATCGGCCAGCGGCTGGCCGAACAGGTCGTTGCGTGAATTGGCGATGCCGCCGATGTCGTTCGGCTTGATCGCCGGGCTGCAATGCCACAGCGTGCTGCCGAAGGCGTTTTTTCGCGTGGTTTTGCCGTAGCGGTCGTAGGACCAGTGCATCGGCGCCAGCGTTCCCATGTAGTTCTGCACGTCGGGCTCGTCGAACATGCCCCAGATGGTGGAGCCGGTGTGCGCCATCAGGTAGCGGCCCACCAGGCCGTTCCGGTTCGACAAGCCGTTGGGATGCTTGTCGTTGGCCGAATTGAGCAACAGGCGCGGCGCCTGCGAGACAAAGGCGGCGATCAGCACCACGCTGGCCTCCTGCACCTGCTTTTGCTTTTTCTCGTCGTAGTACTCGACGCCGGTGGCGCGGTCACCCTTCGCGTTGGTCAGTATCCGGGTGACGGTGCAGCCGTTTTTCAGCACCGCACCAGCCGCGCGCGCTTCTTTCAAATAAGTGCTTTGCGGATTCGCCAGCGCGCCGGTGGGGCAGCCGGCGTTGCACCAGCCGTCATACACGCAGGCGGGGCGGCCCTTGAATTCACGGCTGTTGATGCCGACAGTGGCGCGCGCGGTCTTCATGCCCAGCGCGTCGAATCCCTTGAGCCAGACATCGCCATGGCGAAAGCTCGGCAGGGGCGGCATCGGGTAAGCCTGCCCCGGCGGGCGCCAGCGCTCTTCGGCCTTGGCATCGCCGGAGATGCCGATATCTTGCGCCACGCGGTCGTAGTAGGGCGCCAGTTCGGCGTAGCTCATCGGCCAGTCCAGCCCGCGGCCGTGCGCGCTTTTCATGTTGAAGTCGGAGGGCAGCATGCGCGGGAACATGGCGAAATAATGCGCGGCCGAACCGCCCGAACCGTAGCCCGAGTTGTAGCCGTAACCCATCTTGTCGCGGCCCTCGAGCGTCACCGGGGCGCCGCCTTTCAGGCGCCGGCCCCAGATCTCGTTGCTCACCATGTCGCCCAGTTTCCAGTCGGGACCCTGCTCGAGGATCAGAACCTTCTTGCCGGCCTTTGCCAGCACCGCCGCGTACAGCGCGCCTGAGGCGCCCGCGCCGACGATCAACAGATCAACTTTTTCGGTGCTCATGCTTCCCACCTCGTCGGCGGCGCGATGTGCGCCATGTAGGGCGTGCCCAGGCTCTCGATGCCTTCGACGGTGCCGTAGACCACGTCCACCGCGTCATGGCGCATCAGGAAATAAATGAAGGGGCCGGGCGGCCCGGCCCAGCCCTCGATCTTGTTCTGGCGCATGGCGTCGATGAACACGTACTGGGCTTTGGCGTCGAGTTCCTCGAAGCGCTTGCCGTGCATCGCCTGCGCCGAGCGGTTGATTGCCCCGATGCCGCCGCGATAGATGTTGACGAACGGCGGCTGCACATTGGCCACCCGCGCCATCAGGAAAGACTGGTCCGGCGGCACCGCCAACTGGTGGTCGACGAAGTGCGTCACACCCGCGCGCTGCGCGCCGGGCAGCAGGGTTTCGCATACCGCGTCCAGGGTCTTCGCCTCTTCGGCCGTCAGCACCTTGTAGGGCACGCCTTGCGCATGTGCCTGGCTGGGCGTCAGCATCACTTCGGCGCCGCCTACCGTAAAGGCCAGCGCCCCCAACCCCACGCGCTTGACAAAGTCGCGCCTTTGCATGGTGATCATGATGTCCCTCCTCCGAAACAGTCGCGCCGATTTTTTATGAATGCCGGACGGGCGCCTGCGCCGGCTGTGCCGCTAGTGCATTGCTGTGCTGCCTGTATCTGAAACCTATTCGGGCTGCAGGCCGATTTCCTTGATCAGCTTGCTCCAGCGCACGCGTTCCGCCGACAAAAAGCCGTCCAGGTAGGCCGGGTCGCCGGTGTCGATGATCAGCCCGAGGTCGCGCAGCTTCGGCGCCAGGGCGGGGTCGGCCATCGCGGTGTTGAGGTCGTGGTTGACACGGGTGACGATGTCTTTCGGCGTGCCGGCCGGGGCCAGCAGGGCAAACCAGCCGACGTATTCGAAGCCGGGGTAGCTCTCGGCCAGCGTCGGCACGTCCTCGAAGCCGACCACGCGCTTGCTCGCCGTCACCGCGATCGGCCGCAGGTCGCCGCGCTTGATGAAGGGCACCACGGAAGCGGAAGAGAGCAGCACCACCTGCGTGCGGCCGCCGACGGTGTCCTGGATCGCGGCGGTGGCGCCGTTGTAGGGCACCAGCAGGGTCTTCATTCCGGTGGCCTGGTTCAGAGCCGCGCTCATCATGCCGCTGAAGGTACGCGGGCCTTCATGGGCGGTGGAAATGGTGCCGGGCTTGGCCTTGTCCAGCGCCACCAGTTCCTGCAGGTTTTTCGCCGGTACGGCCGAACTCACGGCCACCACCATCGGCGACTTGGCGATCATCGCTACCGATTCGAAATCCTTCGGCGGGTCGTAGGGCAGGGTCTTGAAGGTCAGCGGGTTGGTGACGATGGCCGCGGTGGTGGCAAAGAAAAAGGTGTAGCCGTCCGGCGCGGCGTGAGCGGCGGCCACCGCGCCGATCACGTTCTGCCCGCCGGCGCGGTTGTCGATCACCACGCCCTGGCCCCACAGGCGCCCCAGGCGGTCGGTGATCAGGCGCGCGGCGATGTCGGGCGAAGTGCCCGGTGCCTGCGACAGGATGATGCGCACCGGCTTGTTCGGCCAGGGCTGCGCCTGCGCCGGGGCGGCGCAGGCAAGCGCCGCCGCCGCGAAGGCGAGCAGGGAAAGGACGCGTGAAGTGATGAGGCTCATGGTTTGTCTCCTTGTTGCTGTTGCTGGCCAGGCCGGTATGCGGCTCCTGGCCCGGTTGTCGGTAATACGGTATTCGTGCTTATTCCACCGGCTCGCCGAACAGGCGTGCGTCCGCGAGAATGATGTCGGCGGTTTCCTGATAATGCTTGTTGAGTAGTTTCACCGCCTGGTCGGCATCGTCGGCCAGCACGGCATCGACGATCGCCTGGTGCTCGACACGCTCGTGGCGGTTCGGGTAGGTGCGGTGTACGGCAAGCTGGCGATAGCGGTAAAGCTGGTCCGCCAGCTGTTCGCAAAAGGCAATCAGCCAGCGCGACTGGCAGGCGCCGATCAGCGCATTGTGAAACGCCTTGTGCAGGGCTTCCCAGGCCGGGTTTTCCTCGTAGCCTGCGTTCGAGCTGGAGCGCGGCATTTTCATCAGCCGGTGATGCGCCAATACGAGGGCCTCTTCCCATGCCGCCGAGCGATTCGCCATCGACTCGCGCAGCGCCACCTCTTCGAGCCAGCAGCGCGTCTTGGTGATTTCCTTCAGGTCGGCGATGCTCACCGGGGCGACGGCAAAGCCGCGCTGCTCGCGGCGCTCCACCAGGCCATCGCTGGTCAGGCGGTTCAGCGCCTCGCGTACCGGCGTCTGCCCTGCGCTGTAGCGATCGCAAAGAAACTCGATCTGCAGCTTGCGCGCCGGCTCCAGCTTGCCCGCCAGCACCTCGGCGCGAATCCGGTCGTACAAACTGGTGGCCAGGGTTTCGGAGCCGCTGACGGCAAGGGCAAGCTTGGGCATGCGGCGATTCTACATATAATTTTTCCGGGCGCAAGAAATATACATATTGCATTGAATCAAGATTTTTTATGTATATAATTTGACGCTATGCTTGTAGCTTCAACCTAATTCAGCAGGACGGTGGTGATGGAGACAAACTTGATCAGCAGTCTGCGCAGCGTGGAAATCGGCGTGCCGGACGTGGCCGCGGCCGAGAAGTTTTATACCGAAACCTGGAAGCTCAAGGTCGCTGCACGCGCCGGCGGCGCCGTGTATTTGCGCGGCACCGGTGCCGACCATCATCTGCTGGCGCTGTTTCCCAGCCTCAAGGCGGAAATGCGCATGGTGACTTTTCGCGCGCCTTCCGCCGCCGTGCTCGACGCGCTGGCGGACAAGGCACAGGCGGCCGGCGGTGAAGTGCTGTCGCGCGCCACGCCGGTCAGCGAGCCGGGCGGCGGCATCGCGGTGATCGTGCGCGATGTGCAGGGCCGCATCCTGCGCTTCGTGCATGGCGATATGCAGCACGCCGATACGCAAACGGAAAAAGATCACCCGATCCGCCTGGCGCACGCGGTGATGAACAGCCACGACACGCCCGGCGCGCAAGCCTTTTACGAGGCGCTGGGCTTCAAACTGTCGGACCGCACCCGCATCATGGCCTTCCTGCGCATCCCCACCAAGCCGCGCGGCGACCACCACAGCATCGCCCTGGCCGACGCCGACAACGACTGTCTGAACCACGTCGCCTTTTTCATGCCCGACCTGGAGTCGGTGATGCGCGGCGGCGGCCGCCTGAAAGACGCCGGCTACGCCATCCAGTGGGGCCCCGGGCGCCACGGCCCCGGCGACAACGCCTTCAATTACTTCGTCGGCCCTGGCGGCTTCGTGATCGAGTACACCGCCGAAGTCGAACAGGTCGACGACAGCTACGTCACCGGCACCCCGGAAGACTGGAAGTGGCCGCCCGGACGGGTCGATCACTGGGGCATTTCGGCGCCGCCCTCGGCCGCGCTCAAGCAGGCGCAGCGCGAGATCTGCTTTGCCGACGGGCTGGTCGCCTGAGCGCATCCTGCGCGCATCGTCCGGCACGGCGTGACTGAGAAAAACCAGCTATACGACGTTGCCGTCGTCGGCTTCGGCCCCTCCGGCGCGGTGGCGGCCGGCCTGCTCGGCGGCCTCGGCCTTTCCACCTACGTGTGCGACCGCGCCCGCGAGGTCTACGACAAGCCGCGCGCCGTCGCGCTGGACCACGAGATCATGCGCGTGTTCCAGCAGCTCGGCGTGGTGGAAAAAATCCTGCCGCACATCGAGCCCTTCACCGACTCCTGCTACTACGGCGTCGACGGGCAACTGATCCGCCGCATGTCCACCGTGGCGCCGCCCTATCCGCTGGGCTATCACCCTTCGCTGGTGTTCACCCAGCCGCCGGTGGAAGCGATCCTGCGCGAGCGTGCGCAAAGCCTGCCCGCGGTGGACATCGACCTCGGCACCACGCTCACCGGCATGACGCAGGACGAGCAAGGCGTGACCCTGCAACTGCAGGGCGAGGGCGCTGCAAGCCGCAGCGTGCGCGCGCGCTACGTCCTCGCCTGCGACGGCGCCTCCAGCACGGTGCGCGAGCTGGCCGGCATCCGCCTCGAAGACCTGGGCTTCGACGAGCCCTGGCTGGTGGTCGACCTCAAGGTCCATCCGCAAGGCCTGGCCAAGTTGCCCAAAGAGAGCGTGCAATATTGCGAGCCGGCGCGCCCCTGCACCTTCATCATCGGCGCGGGCAATCACCGGCGCTGGGAGATCTCGATCAACCCCGGCGAAGACCCAAAGGAGTTGGCCACTGCCGCCGGCACCTGGCGCCTGTTGTCGCGCTGGATCACGCCGGACGATGCCGTGCTGTGGCGCCAGGCCAGCTACCGCTTTCACGCCCTGGTGGCGGACCGCTGGCGCGCCGGCCGCGTGTTCGTCGCCGGTGATTGCGCGCACCAGCAGCCGCCGTTCCTCGGCCAGGGCATGTGCCAGGGCGTGCGCGATGTCGCCAATCTCGCCTGGAAGCTGCATGCCGTGCTGCGCGAAGGCGCGGCCGATGCCCTGCTTGACACCTATGGCGCCGAGCGCAAGGGCCACGTCACCGCGCTGACCACCCGCATCAAGCACGTCGGCCAGCTGATCGGCGAGCGCGATCCGGCGCGGGCGCGCGAACGCGATGCGCGCCTGCTGGCCGAATGCGGCGGCGTAGTCACGCCGACCCCGCGCCAGGAAGTGCAGCCGGCCCTGGCGCAGGGGCTGATCGACACGCGGGCCCACCCGGCCAACGGCACCCTGTTTCCGCAGCCCGGG
>DATAZV010000243.1:0-8687 GCA_036271855.1 Burkholderiales bacterium | reverse complement strand
TCAGGCGCTCCAGTTCGGCCGCCACGCAGTCGCCGCGTTGCGGGTCGGGCCGGCAATCACGTTCGCCATCGTAGGCCGCAGCCGCCAGAGGGATATCAACGAAATGCCAGTTGTAGGTGTCCGGATGGGCCTCCCGTGCGTCGTCAGCCCAGCTCGCCACCGATGCCAGCGAATGCCCTCGGCCCAGAATACGTTCCACCGCCGCTGCCGCCTCCGGCGTCAGGCGCCGCTGTGCAATTTCGGCGACGATGGCATGACCCTCCGGACCCCATGCCTGCGCCGGCGATGCCAATATGAACAGCGCAGCGAACAAAACAATTTTGATCCTTGGCATTGCCTGCTCCTTGCCCGGCTGCTTGTATGCGCCTCGGTCATATCCAACCCACATATGTGCAATCGCGGCCGATGGTAGCCGAAGCATGCCGTAATATTCGGCCATGTCAATGAAGTGCCGTATGTCCTTGCATGCCTGAAGCCGCACCCACCCACATCGTCATCGGCGCCGGCATCGTCGGCGCGGCAATCGCCCACGCGCTGCAAAAGCGCGGCGCGCGCGTGACCCTGATCGAGCGCGCCGAGCCCGGTCGCGGCGCCAGCTACGGCAACTCCGGCGCCTTGAGCCCCGGCTCGGTGGCGCCCCTCGCCATGCCCGGCGTGCTCAAGACCGTGCCCGGCATGCTGCTCGACCCGCAAGGGCCGCTGCATGTGCCGCCCGATTACATGTTCACCGCGCTGCCCTGGCTGCTGCGCTTTGTCGCCGCCAGCACACCGGAGCGGGTAGCGAAAATCTCCGACGCGCTGGCGAAATTGCACGCCGGCGCGATCGATCATCACCTGGCGCTGGCGCGCGAGATCGGCGCCCCCGAGCTGATCATCCAGCGCGGCCACCTGCATATGTATCCGGACCAGGCCGCGCTGGCGAAGGACGCCGCCGGCTGGAAGCTGCGCGAGCAGCACGGCGTGAAGTTCGAGCGCATCGACCGCGCCGGCATACTGGCGCTGGAACCGCAGGTTGGCCCGCGCTACCAGGTGGCGATTCACATGCCGGAGCAGGCGACGGTGGTGAACCCGTTCCGCTATGTCACGCGCATCGTCGCCGCCTTCGTCGCCAACGGCGGGCGGGTGGAGCAGGGCGAGGTGCAGCGCCTGGAATCCTCAGGCGCGCCGGGCAACAGCGGCTGGCGCTGCGTCGGCGCGGCACGCAGCTGGGAAGCGCCGCAGGTGGTGATCGCCGCCGGCGCCTGGTCGCTGCGCCTGCTGGAAGGCATCGGCATGCATGTGCCGCTGGAAACCCAGCGCGGCTACCACGTCACTTTCAAGGGCGTGGTAGCGCCTATCACCCGCACTGTGGTGCTGGCCGACCGCAAAGCTTTCCTGGCGCCGATGGAAGAGGGCCTGCGTATCGGCGGCACGGTGGAATTCGGCGGGTTGGAACGCCTGCCGGACTACCGCCGCGCACGCCTGCTGGCGCAGTTCGCGCGCGAAACCTTTCCCGGCCTTGACGATGCGCGGGAAGATTTGTGGATGGGCCATCGCCCCTGTTTTCCCGACACCTTGCCGCGCGTCGGCCCGGCGCCGGAGCATCCGGGGCTGTGGCTGGCCTTCGGCCATGGCCATCTCGGTTTGACTGATTCTGTCAACACAGCACGCCTGCTGGCTGAGATAATCACAGAATAGAAATGAAATCGACGTGTAATGACGTTGTCATTACACGTCGATGCATGGAGCAGAGATCGCGTGGGGGGCGCGGTATCGCCGAACCGCGCCCGGTGGTTGCACAGGCTTGCGGTGGAATCAGCAATAAAACGCAACCGCTTCAGGGAAGGAAGTTAAAAAATGAAACACCCGTTCAAGACCTCACTGCTGGCGTTGGCACTGCCCCTCGCGATGGCTTTTGCCACCAGTGCCCACGCCGCCGCCTACAAGTGCATGGACGACAAGGGCAAGGTCAACTACTCCGATATTCCGTGCGGCAAGAAGGAGCCGCCGCCGAAAGTCGAGCCGGCCAAAGTGGTCACCAAGGCGGCGGAGCCGGCGGTGCTGACCAAGCTGACCGAAGCCGAGGTGCTGCGCCTGATCGCCGTCACCGACGACTACACCCGTTCCTACAACCACGTCGACATGTGCGGCCTGTACGCCGCCGACCTGAAATACCAGGTCAACAACCAGGTGGTGAAGCCGCCGCGCACCATGACGGCCGGCCACGACGAGGCCTGCCAGGCCTTTCGCGACGCCGCCGAGCAGTCGCGCAAGGCCGGGCTGGTGGTGATCAGCGACCGCGGCGCCACCAAGGTGGGCATCGAGCCGGGCGACCTGCGCGCCAACGCGGTGTATGAGCTGACGATCAAGCTGACCCGCTACGACCGCGTCATCTCGACCTACCACTGCAGCGAGAAAAGCCAGATGGTATTGCAGGGCGGCAAGGTGCTTTACGCCGCCATCGACGAGACCTGCAAGCCGTAATCCCGGCAGGGCGGCAGCCGCCGCCCTTGCCTGACCAGCTATTCGCGCGAGCCACAGCTTCGCGCGAAGTTTGATGCCCGGCTTTCTGCGCAGCTCCGCAACCGGACTCGTGTCGGGCTTTTTCGTTCCTACTCGGCCTTGGTGCCGGAGTCGCGAATCACCTTGCCCCATTTGCGCACTTCGGTCTCCACATAGCGGGTGAAGACCTCGGGCGAGGTCACCTGCGATTCGGCGCCGTCCACCGCCAGGCGCTCGGCCATGTCGGGCTGCTGCACTGCTTTGGCGATTTCGGCGTTGAGGCGGTTGACGATGCGCGCCGGCGTGCCGGCGGGCGCCGACACACCGAGCCAGGAAGCGATTTCGTAGCCCTTGACGCCGGATTCCGAAATCGTCGGAATCTCCGGCGCCGACTTCAGGCGCGCCAGGCTGGAAACCCCCAGCGGGCGCAGCTTGCCGGCTTTCACGTGCGGCATCGCCGCCGAGACGCCGGCGAACATCAGGTTGACCTGGCCGCCGACCACATCGAGCAGCGCCGGGCCGGTGCCCTTGTAGGGCACGTGCACCAGGTCGACCCCGGCCATGGTCTTGAACAATTCGCCCGCCAGGTGCGCGCCACCGCCGCTGCCGGCGGAAGCAAAGTTGAGCACGCCCGGCTTGGCCTTGGCCAACGCCACCAGCTCGGCCACGGTTTTCACCGGCACGCTCGGGTGCACCACCAGCAACAGCGGATAGGAGGCGACGTTGGTGATGTGGGCGAAATCGCGCATCACGTCGTAGCCCGCCTTCGGGTACAGCGTCATGTTGGCGGCGTGGCTGGAAGTCATCATGAAGATGGTGTAGCCGTCGGGCGGCGCCTTGGCCGCCAGCTCGGCGCCGATGTTGCCGTTGGCGCCGGCGCGGTTGTCGATCACCACCGACTGCCCGAGTCCCTCGGATAGTTTTTGCGCCAGGGTGCGCGCCAGGATGTCGGCCGGCCCGCTGGGCGGATAGCTGACGATGAACTTGACCGGATGGGCGGGATATTCCTGCGCCTGCGCGGCGAACGGGTTGAAGAGGGCGAGCGCGGCCAGCGCGAGCGCCGCGCCAGGAAGGGATCTACGGGTGTTCATGGCTTTCTCCTGCGGCTCAGATTCGTTTAAAACCGGGGCGGTGTTTCCACCAGCGCCGCCTTCACCTGCTCGGCCAGGCTTTGCACCGCCATTTCGAAATAGCGCTTGCCTGCCTCGGCGGTGGCCGTGCTGGGGTCACCCTGGTGGCCGTCTTTGGACACGGCCGCATGTGGATAGTGAAAGAACGGCCGCAGGCCCTGGCCGACCATGCGGTAGGTCTTGTCCATGTCGACCAGGTCGGGCCGCAGATGCAGCATCAGCGAAGTCTCGGCGACGTTGGCATGGCAACGGCCGTAACTCTCGTCGGTGGAAAACCAGGCGCGCAATTCCGGGTTGATGTCCCACCAGCTCATCGCGCGCATGCGCAGGTCGGCGTATTTGACGCCCGTATTCGCAATCGCGCTTTGCAGCGGAAACTGGTTCGGCAGGTTGCCGTTGATGAACAGCACGCGGCGAAAGCCCTCGGCGTGCATCCAGTCGCACATCTCCTCGATGATGCGCTGGAAGGTCTCCGGCTTCAGCGAATAGGTGCCGGGAAAGCCGCGGTGGTTCGACGAGTGGCCGTAGGGAATCGCCGGCAGCACCGGCACCTGCGTAATGGCCGAGACGCCGCGCGCGATTTCCTGCGCCAGCAGCCAGTCGACGTTGAGCGGCAGGTGCAGGCTGTGCTGCTCCACCGCGCCAAGCGGCAGCATCACCATATCCATGCCGCCGGCAATCAGGCTTTTCACCTGGGGATGCTTGAGCTCGTCAAGCAACAGGGGTTTTGAGGTCATCGGAAGACTGCTTATGGATTGCTGAACCGTGAGTGTAGCGCCTGCGCGCCACCGGCGCATGACTTGTTTGCGCTGCAGCATGCCCACTTACGGGGATGCCCCTACCTTATCGCTTATGCTGCGAATGGCATCGTTTACCGCATCCCCGCGCGCTGTTAAATTTGGCCTGCGGCGATCGCTGCAACAACGGAGACAAGCATGAAAGTCAAGAAGCTGGAATGCCTGGTGGTGCACCCGGGCTGGCGCAAGAACCTGATCTTCGTCCGCCTGGAGACCGACGACGGCATCGTCGGCTGGGGCGAGGCCTACAGCCAGTACGACCGCGACCGCGCCATCAGCGCGCAGGTGGAAGAACTGGGGCGCTACCTGATCGGCCGCGAAGTGACCAACATTCGCCATTTTTTGCAAATCGCCTTCGACGACTACGCGCAGCGCCGCTCCTCCCTCGAATTCTGGTGCGCCGTCTCCGGCCTGGAACAGGCGATGTGGGACGCCGTCGGCAAGGCCGCCAACATGCCGGTGTACCAGTTGCTCGGCGGCACCTGCCGCAGCAAGCTACGGGTCTACGCCAACGGCTGGAGCTACAAGATGAAGGACCCGGCCGAGTTCGCCAAGGCGGCGGAAGCCGTGGTCAAAAGCGGCTTTACGGCGCTCAAGCTCGACCCGCTGCCGCGCCCCTGGCGCACCTACATTCCGCGCGATCACATCAAGCATTCGGTGGAGGTGCTGCGCGCCATCCGCTCCGCCGTCGGCCCCGATGTGGAGATTTTGCTCGACCTGCATCGCCGCCTGGCGCCCACTCACGCCATCGCCCTGTCCAACGCGCTGGCCGAATTCGAGCCCTACTGGTTCGAGGAACCCTGCCAGGCGGAGAACCTGGAGGCGATTGCCGAAGTGCGCGCCGCCACCAGCATCCCGGTGGTCACCGGCGAGGCGATCTACGGCCGCGCCGGCTTTCGCCCCGTGTTCAACAAGCGCGCGGCGGACATCATCAACCCGGACGTGTCGAACTGCGGCGGCATCCTGGAAATGATTTTCATCGCCGCCGCCGCCGAAGCCGAGATGGTCGCCGTCTCGCCGCACAACTACAACTCCACCACGGTTTCGCTCTCGGCCACGATACACGCGGCCGCCTGCATGCCCAACTTCACCATCACCGAGTACTTCGTGCCCTACGAGGAATTCGGCAAGACCCTGGCGCACAACCCGCTGATCCCGGTGAACGGCTACATCGAGTTGCCTACCGGGCCGGGCCTGGGCATCGAGATGAACGAAGCCGAAGTGCGCGCCCGCCCCTACAAGGGCTACCCCGCGCGCAAGCTGCGCATGAGCGAGGACGACGGCCAGAGCGAATAGCGCGGCCACTCCACAAGCAGGCTCACGAGACAAGGAGACTTCCATGGTCCGCATGCTCCCGCGCGGCGCGCTCATTTGCGCGGCGATGCTGGTGCTGGGCGCTGCCCACGCCGAATACCCCGACAAGGCAATCCGTTTCCTCTGCCTTTCCGCCGCCGGCTCCTCGCTGGACGCGATGGCGCGCATGGTCGGCAAGGAACTCGGCGACGAGTTGAAGCAGCCCATCGTGGTGGAAGACAAGCCCGGCGGCACCGGCGCCGTCGGCATGGCGACAGCCCGCAATCTTCCCGCCGACGGCTACACCCTGGTGACGGCCACCGGCTCGACCTCCTTCATGATGGCCGACCCCGCTTCCGACTACAAACCCGCCGACTTCATTTTCCTGCGCGGCCTGCAAGCCGAGGCTTCCGCCGTCGCCGTGGCGAAAGACAGCCCCTACAACTCGATGAAGGAACTGATCGAGGCGATGCGCAAGACGCCGGAGAAAATCAATGTCGGCGGTTTCGCCGCCGCCGGCTTTCACCAGTATGTGTTCTACCGCTTGCAGCAGGCGGCGAAATTCAGGAACGTCTGGGTGCCCTTCGACGGCGGCAACCAGGCGGTGAGCGCGCTGCTGGGCAAGCACATCGACGCCGCCATCATCACGCCCAGTTCGGCGCTCGGCCAACTGAAAAATGGCGACATCCGCCTGCTCGGCATCAGCACCGACAAACGCGACAATTACTTTCCCGACGTGCCCACCTTCAAGGAGCAGGGCTACGACGTGGTGGAAATGCTCTGGCGCGGCGTGATGGTCAAGGCCGGCACACCGCCTGACGTACTGAAAATTCTAAACGCCGCGCTGGACCGGATGGAAGCGCGCGCCGAGTGGAAAAAATTCCAGAGCAACAATTTGCAAAGCCCGATGGGACTGAGCATGGAGCAGATGCAAAAGCACGTGCTGGACGAGGTGGCCTCACGCCGCAAGTTCCTGCAGGAAATCAAGCTGATCAAGCAGTAGCTTCGAGAACCCTGACGATCACCGCCGACTTGCGCTTGCGGCCCTCGATGTAAGGCCGCAGCACGCGAAAGATTTCGCGGTCGAACTCCTGCACCGCGCCGGCGGGGGATACCAGGCACCAGCGATCGACCACGAAACGCGCCTCGCGCCCGCTCGCCGGGTCGCATTCGATCAGCTCCACCGGCCCCTCATGCGGCCAGGGTGGCATGCGTGCCGGGCCAAGTGCCTCGACCACTCGATCCCAGTGCGCCTCGGCGCTTTCCTCGCCGCAACAAGCGCCCAGGCAGCGATTCACCTGCCAGGCAAAGCACGAAGTTTGCGGCACCTCGTCCTTGCGCTTGCGCTCCAGGCCGAGGGTCTTCAAACACAAGTGATACTCGTCGGCCAGCGCGGTGAGGGTGGAGCGCGCCGAAGCGCGCGAGGAGTAAGGGCCGTGCAAATCTTCGAGGTCCGTGTGCGCCAGCCCCGAAGCCTTGCGGTACTCAACGCCACGCACTTCATGGTTCAGCACGATAGCCACCGGCTCGGTGCGCCGGCGCAACAGCACATTGTGCGAGGGCAGGCGGTCGCGGATCAATTCCGCTTCCAGCAGCAGGGCGGAGAGTTCGCCGGCCGTCTCCACCCATTCGATGCGCCGCAGCTCTTCGGAGAGGCGCGCGCCGCGCTCGCTCATCCAATCACCCGAGAAATGCCCGCCGACGCGCTCGCGCAGGCTCTTGGCCTTGCCGATGTACAGCGGGTGCTGGTTCAGGCCGTAAAACAGGTAGACACCGGGGCCGTCCGGAATATTCACCAGCGTATCCACCGGCAAATGCTTAGGCAGCGAGGGCCGGCGCAGCACGCGCTTGACCGCCGCCTCCACGTCAACGCTGTCGAACTTGCGCGCCATCGCCTGCGCCAGCGCATGGGTCAGGCGCGCATCGCCCAGCGCGCGGTGCCTGTCCGCATTGCCGAGGCGATAACGTTCAGACAGCGCATCCAGCCCCGCATGCTCCAGGTCCGGCTCCAGTTCGCGCGCCAGGCGCGCGGTGCACAGGGTCGGCACGAAAAACGCGTAGCCCTCGCGCGCATAAGCCTGCTTGAGAAAGGCGTAGTCGAAGCGCGCGTTGTGCGCCACCAGCACCGCGCCTTCGAGCAGTTCGGCCAGCGTATCGGCCACCTCGGCGAAGCGCGGCGCCCCGCGCACCATCTCGTTGGTGATGCCGGTCATCGCCGCGATTTCCGGTGGGATCGACATCGCCGGCTTGACCAGGGTGGACCACTCGCGCGGCTCTTCACCCGGACGCAGCATCACCACGCCGATTTCGGTGATGCCGTCTTCGCGCGGAGACAGGCCGGTGGTTTCGAGGTCGAGAAAGACTGTGTAGGGAGAGAACATCGCAGATGCCGCGCCGGACCGGATCACGGCGCACGGGGTTACAACACAAGGCTACCTTAGCATGCGGCGGATTACCGCGTGCCGCGCCGCATTCAAGCGCGCACCGTAAGATAATGGGCGCCGCAACCGCAATTTCAACGGAGACAGAACATGAGCGATGCCATCAAGGCCGAAATCAAGAAACTCGAGGACCGCCGCTTCCAGGCGATGATCGACAGCGACTTCGACACCCTGGAACAACTGCTGGGCGACCACCTGATGTACACCCACTCCACCGCGCAGGCGGACAACCGCGCCGAGTACATCGCCCTGTGCAAAAAGGGCGTGTTCAAGTACCTGAAAATCGACCGCCCGGTGGAAGAGATGCAGGTGTACAACGGCGACACCGTGGTGGTGACCGGGCACACGAAAATGGACGCGATCATCCACGGCGCGCCTAAGCTGCTCAACAGCCGCTATACCAATGTGTGGGTCAAGGGCGCCAAGGGCTGGCAGATGGTGGTGTGGCAGTCCACCCCCATACCGGCGTAGCCGGGCGTAAAAACGGCAGGCGTAGCCGGGCGTAAAAGCGGCTGGCATCGGCGGCTTGATCAGGCATCAAGCGT
>DATAZV010000242.1:0-8570 GCA_036271855.1 Burkholderiales bacterium | reverse complement strand
GGACATTTCCGCGGTGGCCATGGCCATCGCCATCCAGGTGCACAACGGGCGCATCGAACAGGCGCGCATCGCCTACGGCGGGATGGCGGCGATTCCGCAACGGGCGCGGCATACCGAGGTGGCGCTGATCGGCTCGATGCTGGCGGCGCCGGCGCTGGAAACGGCACGCGCCGCGCTGGACCAGGACTTCCAGCCGATTGCCGACATGCGCGCCTCGGTGGCGTATCGTGTACTGACGGCGAAAAACCTGCTGACGCGGTTTTTCCTGGAAGCCAATGCCACCACGGGCGCGAAGGAAATGTTGCGCCTGAACGATCTCGAGGAGGCCTGATGAAACGCGACGAGATTCCCGGTGTATGGATCGACGCCCCGCTGGGCGAGGTGGGCCAGGCGCGCCCGCACGACAGCGCGCACCTGCACGTGGCCGGCCGCGCCACCTATATCGACGACATCGCCGAGCCGATCGGCACCCTGCATGCGGCCGTCGGCATGTCGGCCATCGCCCGCGGGCGCATCAAATCGATCGACCTGGGCCCGGTGCGCGCCGCGCCCGGCGTGGTGCTGGTGCTGACCGAGGACGACATCCCGGGGCAGAAGGTGATCGGCCCGGTGCAGCACGACGAGCCGGTGTTCACCCGCGACCGCGTGGAATTCCTCGGCCAGCCGCTGTTCGCGGTGATCGCCGAATCGATGGACGCGGCGCGGCGTGCCGCCAAGCTGGCGAAGGTCGAATACATCGCCGAAAAGCCGATCCTCGACTACGACGAGGCGCTGGCCGCCGAATCCTATGTCCTGCCGCCGATGCATCTCACCTGCGGCGACGCCCGCGCCGCTCTGGAGAAAGCGCCGCATCGCCTGAAAAACCGCTTGACCATCGGCGGCCAGGAGCAGTTCTACCTGGAAAGCCAGATCGCCTTTGCGATTCCGCTGGAAGACGGCCAGGTGCGCGTCTATTCCTCGACGCAGCATCCGACCGAGGTGCAATTCACCGTCGCGCACGTGCTGGACGTGCCGCCGACCATGGTGACGGTGGAGTGCCGCCGCATGGGCGGCGGTTTCGGCGGCAAGGAAACCCAGGGCGCGCATTTCGCCGTGGTGGCGGCACTCGCCGCGACCAAGCTTAAGCGCGCGGTGAAGTTCCGCCCCGACCGCGACGACGACATGATGCTCACCGGCAAGCGTCACGACTTCCGCTTCGACTACGAAGTGGGCTACGACGACACTGGCCGCATCAGCGCGCTGGAATGCGTGATGGCCTCGCGCTGCGGCTGGTCGGCCGACCTGTCGCATTCGGTCAATGACCGCGCCATGACCCATGGCTCGAACGCGTATTACCTGCCTAACGTCTCGATCACTTCGTATCGCCTGAAGACCAATATGCAGTCGGCCAATGCCTTCCGTGGCTTTGGCGGTCCGCAGGGCTTGATGATGATCGAGAACGTGATCGACGACATCGCCCGTGCGCTGGGCCGTGACCCGCTGGCGGTGCGCATGGCCAATTTCTACGACAAGGACCCGGCCAGTCCGCGCACCGTCACGCCCTACGGCATGAAGGTCGAGGACAACGTAATCAACGAGCTGGTCGCCGATCTGGTGGCGCAGAGCGACTACAAAAAGCGCCGTGCGGAAATCCACGAATGGAACGCCGGGCAATCGGTCATCAAGCGCGGCATCGGGTTGACGCCGGTGATGTTCGGCATCTCGTTCACCGCCACCTTCATGAACCAGGCCGGCGCCCTGGTGCACGTCTACCAGGACGGCAGCGTCAGCGTGAACCATGGCGGCACCGAGATGGGCCAGGGCGTGTACACCAAGGTGGCGCAGGTGGTGGCGCATGAATTCGGCCTGCCGTTGTCGCAAATACGGATTACCGCCACCGACACCAGCAAGGTGCCCAACACCTCGCCCACCGCCGCTTCCAGCGGCGCGGACATCAACGGCAAGGCGGCGCAAAACGCGGCGCACAACCTGAAGCAGCGCATGGCTGCCTTTTGCGCTTCGGCCTACGGCGTGGCGGAAGCGGAGGTGCGCTTCATCAGCCAGGAAGTGGTGGCCGGCGAGTGGCGCATGCCCTGGGCCGAACTTGTGCGCGCCGCCTATTTCGCCCGCGTACAACTCTCGGCCACCGGCTTTTACGCCACCCCCAAGGTGGGTTACGACACGAAAACCCTCCAGGGGAGGATGTTCTATTATTTTTCCTACGGCGCCGCGGTGAGCGAGGTGGCGATCGACACCCTCACCGGCGAAATGAAGGTCCTGCGGGTCGATGCCTTGCACGATGTCGGCAAGTCGCTCAACCCGGCGCTGGATCGCGGGCAGATCGAGGGGGGCTTTGTCCAGGGCATGGGCTGGCTGACCAGCGAAGAACTGGTGTGGGATGCCCAGGGCCGCTTGCGCACCCATGCACCTTCGACTTACAAGATTCCGGTCGCCAGCGATGTGCCCAAAGCCTTCAACCTGCAGATCTGGGAGCCCGGCGAAAACGTCGAGGACAGCATCTACAAGAGCAAGGCTGTGGGCGAGCCACCGCTGATGCTGGCCATCTCGGTATTCCACGCGGTGCGCGACGCGGTGGCGGCGGCGGGAGACTATCGCACCACCCCGCTGCTCGATTCGCCGACCACGCCGGAGCGCATTCTCAATGCGGTGAACGCGGTGCGCGGGCATACCGCGCCGGAGCAGGCCTGAAATGGACCGTTGCGCGCGCCAGGCGCTCGCGCAGGCGGCCCGCGAGGGCCGCGACTGCGTGCTGGTGCAAGTCGAGCGCGTCGAGGGTTCGGTGCCGCGGGAAGCCGGCGCTGGAATGGTTGTAACCCGTCACTCCGCATTGGGCACGGTGGGGGGCGGCCACCTTGAACTGAAGTCGATCGCCCTGGCACGCCAGCAACTGGAGCAGGGCAAGCCCGGCTTTTCGGTCCGCTTTCCGCTCGGGCCCTCGCTCGGGCAGTGCTGCGGCGGCGTGGCGTATATTCGTTTCGACCTGTGCCCACAAGGCAAGGTGCCGGCGGGGGTGCCGATGCTCGTGCCGCAGCCGCTGTTTCACCTGATGCTGTTCGGCGCCGGCCATGTGGCGCAGGCGCTGGTGCAGGTGTTGGCGACGCTCGATTGCGCGATCACCTGGATCGACAGCCGCGAGCAGCAGTTCCCGCCGCAGGTGCCGGAACAGGTGAGCGTGGAATTCAGCGAGCATCCGGCGGATGAAGTACGCCATGCGCCGCCGGGGACGTTCTATCTCATCATGACCCACAGCCACGCGCTCGATTTGCAGATTGTCGAGCAGGTGATGAAGCGCGGCGATGCCGGCTTTCTCGGGCTGATCGGCTCGAAGACCAAGCGCGTGCGTTTCGAGCGCCGGCTGGCGGACAAGGGCTTCGGCGCGACGCAGATCGCCACCATGACCTCGCCGATCGGCGCGGCCGGCATCACGGGCAAGGCGCCTGGCGTGGTGGCGATTGCGGCGGCGGCGCAGTTGCTGGAAGTCGCCACGCGTCGCGATGAAGAGGCGCAATCCAGGCCAATCACTGCTTCAGTGCGGGCCTAGGCGAGCCGCACTTACTTGGTGCAGTTGTTTCCCGATGCGGTGATAACGTGCCGCTCACTCCCTGTCGCGTGCTCGCTACCCGACTTGAACAATGTAACTTCTTGTTAAATTCATATGAGCAACTCCTTTGTATTGATTCGCAATGCCGCCGGCATGATGACTGGCCTGGCCGGCCCTGCCGCACGCACCGATGCGCGCGACCTGCTGATTGAAAACGGCGTCATCAGCGCGCTCGGGCGCAACCTGCCCGCGCCGCCGGGCGCGCGCGTGCTCGACGCCACCGACTGCGTGGTCTACCCCGGCTGGGTCAACACCCACCATCATTTGTTCCAGTCGCTGCTCAAGGGCGTGCCGGCGGGCATCAACCGGACGCTCACGCCCTGGCTGACTTCGGTGCCCTACAAGTACCGGCGCTTTTTCGACGCCGACATGATCCGCCTGGGCGCCACCATCGGCATGGTCGAGCTGATGCGCTCGGGCTGCACCACCATTGCCGACCATCATTACATCTACTACCCTGACATGCCGTTCGACAGTTCGCAGATCCTGTACGAGGTGGCGGACCAGCTGGGCCTGCGCTTCATGCTCCTGCGCGGGGTGGCGACGCGCACGCGCGACATCGAGGCCGGCATCCCGAATTTTCTCAAGCCGGAAACCATGGATGGCATCGCCGCCGACATGGAGCGCCTGGCCGGCCTGTACAACGACGCCGGGCCGCGCCCGAAGCACCGCGTGGCAGTGGCGCCGTCGACGCCGCTACTGTCGCTGCACAAGGAAGAACTCAAGCCCCTGGCCGCGCTGGCGCGCAAGCTCGGCATCCGCATGCATGCGCACTTGTCGGAAACGGTCTCCTATATGGAGCAGGCCGCCTCGATGCACGGCATGCTGCCGGTGCAGTTCGTCGCCGAGCACGACTGGGTCGGGCCCGACGTGTTCTACGCTCATATGGTGCACCTGGCGCCGGAGGAAATGCGCATCCTGGCGCAGACGCAAACCGGCATGGCGCACTGCCCGCAAAGCAACGGCCGCCTGGGCAGCGGGGTGGCGCCGGCGCCGGCATTGATGCGTTTGGGCGCGCCGGTGTCCATCGGTGTGGACGGTGCGGCGTCCAACGAAGCGGCGGACATGATTTCCGAAGTGCATTACTGCTGGCTGGCACATCGCGCGCATGCCGGCGCGAAGTCGCGGCCGCGTCCGGAGGGCGCCGGCGAGGCGGGGGCCGATACTGTCACCGCCGAGGATGTGGTGCACTGGGCGACTGCGGGCGGCGCCAAAGTGCTGGGGTTCGATGGCATCGGTACGCTGGAGGTCGGCGCTGCTGCCGACATCGCGGTGTATTCGCTCGACGATCCGCGTTTCTTTGGTTTGCATGACCCGGTGATCGGCCCGGTGGTCAGCGGCGGCCGACCGAAACTCAAGTGGCTGTTGGTCGATGGCCAGGTGCGGGTCGAGGATGATGTGATCCCTGGCCTCGACCTGGCCGAACTGGCGGCCAAGGCGCGCGCCGCGGTGCGCGCCCTGTCCGCCTGAGACAAATCAGCGCAGCAGGCCACGCGTATCCGGGGCGAAGCTGATGCGCCGGGTTTCGTTGATCTCGCCGCGCGCCACTTCGCCTTCGACGATCTCGTAGCCCATCAGGGCAAATACGCGGCTTTTCAGGAACAGCGGCCGCGCGTTGCCGTACCAGTCGACGCAGGAGGCGCGGCAATTGTCGTTGGCCTGGCCGGCACGTGCCTGCAGCGCGCCCAATTCTTCCAGGCGTAGCCCTTCATTGTGCAGGTAGAGCACGGCGGCCGAGCCTTCGCGCAACTGGCGCCGTCCCGCACGCCCTTCACCGACGATGGGCAAACCGACGGTGCCGCTGTCCTCATTCTCCGGCTTGTAGAAAAAGCCCTGGCTGCGGGTTTCGCCTTGCGCTGCGTGTTCGCGCACATAGCGGTAGGCGGGCGAGGCTTCGCGATCCAGCCGCAGGCTGGAGAAGTAGAGGTCGGGGCCGCTGGTGCCGACCACTACGGCGTGGCGGCCCAGGGCTTCGATGCGGTCCACGCTATGGCCGAGTGCCAGGGCTTGGGCGGCGCTGCTGTCGTCCCAGCGTACCGCGTAGATCTTGCGGCCGTCGTCTTCGCGCGGCGCCGCCCAGCCGTTGCCGCTGCCGTAGAGCAGGTAGTTACCGACAAAGCGGTTTTGCAGCGCGCCGCTGGCCGGGCGCGGCAACAGCTTGTAGCTGGAGACGGGCGCGGTGGCGCTGCCGTCGGAAAACCGGCTCAGGCGCACGCGCAGCAGGGCCATGTCGCCGGCGGCCTGCTTTTCCGCAGCCCACATGGCGTCGCCGCGGCCGTTGGAGCGCACCAGTACGTTGAGGTAGCCGTCCGCGCTTTCGAGGAAGGAGAACTGGTCGACCGGGCTGCCCGCGACCTTCAGCGCGCTGGGCGCGCTGCCGTCCAGCGGGATGCGGAACACGCCGGACTTGCTGCGCTCACCGCCATAGCCGTACTGGTTCGGCGAGGTCCAGACGTAAACCGAATTGGCGGAGACGTAGAACACGCGGCCCGCCGGCCCAAGCACGGCGCTGGCGCTGCAGCTCATCTCCTTTTGCGCCAGGTCGCAGGTGGTCACGCTGTGAAGCACCACGCCGGCGCCGGGGTCGAGCGGCTCGTCGGTGCGATAAATGCGCGTGGCCGGGGCGATGCGCTTGAACTCTTC
The DNA here is from genome assembly GCA_036271855.1 of Burkholderiales bacterium. Lineage (GTDB taxonomy): Bacteria > Pseudomonadota > Gammaproteobacteria > Burkholderiales > JAEUOS01 > JAQGMJ01. The sequence goes on along the minus strand of DATAZV010000242.1, from coordinate 2,326 downwards.
CGGCAGCGCGCCCTCGTGCCAGCGGCGCACGGCGGGGAAGCTGCCGAACGGGTCGCCGTAGGGATTGAGCGCCAGCGGGGTATAGAACACCAGCTTGCTGCCGATCAGGCGGCTGGCGTAGTTGCGCGAGGAGTAATAGTCGTTCGAGCGCAGGTGGTAGGTGCCGCGATGCGCCAGGCGGCCGGCGCGGTCGATGTCGAACACGCCGACTTCGGTGCCGCCGCGCTGGTAGCTGTAGCCGATCACCACGATGGTGTCGCCGGAGATCAGCATTTCGTCGTACCAGGCGCCGCCCGGACTCGCGCCGGGGCCGTAGGCGTCGGCCACCGCGACCGGCCGCAGGTCGCCCTGGCCGACGGCCACGGTGAACAGGCGCCCGCGGCGCAGCACCACCAGGTGGTCGCCGTGTACCTTGACGATGCCGCCTTCGTCGACCCCCGCGGTCTGCACATTGGTCACCGATTCCTCGTCCTTGCCGGCGGCGACGGCTTTGGCGCTGCCCATCGCCTGGGTCGATGCGGGCCCGGGTGTGGGGGAGGGGGCAGGCGGTAAGGCCATCATTGGCGGGGCGCTTTGCGCGACAGCCGAATCGGCCGCGATGCCGCCCAGGGCCAGGTTGCCCTGCGCGCGATTGCGCGGGGGCTGCCATTTGGCCAGCCAGGCAGTGAGTTCGGCATCGCTGGAAAAGGCGCTGAGGGTCTTGCGCGGCGCGCTGTTGATGGGCGGCCCGGCTTCGCAGGCGCCGGCGAAGAGGGTGAGGCACAGCAGGGCGGCAACGGGGAGCAGCTTGGGCATGGGGCGGTCCTTGTTCGTGAGAGCGGTGATTCGTGGCGGGAGTGCCGATGCATCCCGCATACGTGCTCCCCCTATCAACGAGCCATTGCGCCGCTCGGGGTTAAAGGCGCATTTCCGGCTTGTATGCAAGACGGCACGACTTTTGCGAAATGTCCGGCTGACCGTTCTTTCGTTTGCACGAACCCCTCCTGGAGATGCCATGACCCGTTCTTTTGCCCGTCCGATGCCCCGCGCATTCACGTTTTTGGTGCGCGCTTCCCTGGTGCTGGTGCTGGCAGCCGTTGCCGGCGGCGCACGCGCGCAAGTCGAAAAGCCATCGATCAAGATTTCGCAAGGCTGGCTGTTCCAGGCCACCCAGGCACAGTTCCCGCTGGCGGCTGACAAGGGCTACTGGAAATCCGAGGGCCTGACGGTGGCCATCGACAGCGGCCAGGGCTCGCAGGCCTCAGTCACCCGCGTGGTCTCGGGTTCGCATGACATCGGCTTCGCCGACACCGGCACCCTGATCAAGTACAACGCCGAGCACCCGGAAAAGCCGCTGATGATCTTTTTCATCCCGGAAGAGGGCTTTCCCCTGGGCATCTTTTCGCTGAAGAGCAAGGGCCTGATGAAGCCCAAGGACCTCGAAGGCAAGAAGCTCGGCTCACCCGCTACAGACGGCGCGCGCCAGATGTTCCCGGCCTTTGCCAAGGCCAACGGCATCGACGAGTCGAAGATCACCTGGATCACCATGGCGCCCAACCTGCGCGAGCAGATGCTGGTGCGCGGCGATGTAGACGCCGTCAGCGGTTTTCTCACCTCCTCGGTGCCGTCGATTTACGGCCTGGGCGTAAAACCCGCCGACGTCAGTTCGATGATGTACGGAAGCTTTAATGTGGACGGCTTCGGCAACTCGGTCTTTGCCACCAAGGAGTTCGTCGAAAAGAATCCGAAGACCGTGACCGTATTCGTCAAGGGCCTGGTGAAATCGTATAAGGATATGGTGGTCGACCCCAAGGCGGCCATGGAAGCGCTCAAGGGCCGCGACCCGGTGGTCAGCATTCCGCTGGAGACCGAACGCCTGTCGATGTACCTCAAGGGCTCGATTCTCACGCCCTATGTGAAACAGAATGGCATCGGCGCAGTCGACCAGAAAAAATTCGAGCATGAGATCGCCCTGGTGCTCGACGCCTTCAACCTGAAGGTATCGATGCCGGTGGCCAGCATCTATACCGAGAAATTCCTGCCCTCCAAGGCCGACCGCATGCCGCCGGCACTGAAGGAATAACACGGGAAACGGCATGGCCAAACGGGGCAGTGGACCGCAGGCCGGGTCCGCCGGGCCTGGTGGAGCAGGGGCCAGGGCGCAAGCTGGCATTGCGCTGGGTGCGCGGCAAGGGGGCGAGTGGCGTGTGTCCGCCAAACTGGCGGACATGTCGCGCCCGCCGCGCCCGCTCAAGCCCGCGCGCATCGCGGCGCAGTTCAAGGACATCGTGGTCGACTGGAACAAGTCGGCGATGATCGTCATCGACATGCAGAACGATTTTTGCCA
>DATAZV010000241.1:0-5460 GCA_036271855.1 Burkholderiales bacterium | reverse complement strand
CCACCCGGCCAACGGCACCCTGTTTCCGCAGCCCTGGGTACTGCGCGAAGGCGCGGCGCGGCGCATGGATCAGGCTGTCGGCGGCGGCTGGCGCCTGGTGCTGCGCGACCAAGCGCCACTGGCTTTCGAGTTGCCCGCGCTGCCGGTCATGGTGCAGGTGCTGTACCTCGGTTCACCCGGCTTGACCGAGACCGAAGGCGTGCTGGGGCAATGGTTCGCGCGCCACGATTGCGCCGCGGCGCTGGTGCGGCCCGACCACTACGTCTATGGCGTTGCTGCGAATGCGGCCGAGCTCGCCGCCATGCTCAACCGTCTGGCGCGAGAGATCACCCCGGTCTGAGGCGTCGGTGGTCTTGGGAACGGGTGCTGCGGGGCGCTGTTGCCGACTGCCAGAGGCAGCCTGAGCTTGCGCACCGCGCGGATCAGGTACGGAACAGTGCCGGCTGCGCGATCAGCTTGCCCAGCGGCACCGATGGCGGCCATGGCAGTCCGGCGTAGCGCACCGCGCTTTCCACGATCGTCCAGGAGTTCGCCGGATGGCCGGCGATCTGGTAGTACTGCAGAAAATAGCGCGGGGGCTGGTAAAGATGCTCCGCGGTGGCCGGCTTTGGAAACAGGTCGCCCGCCAGGTCGGCGCGCACGAAAAACGCATTCACGCCCAGCAGGTTACAGCCCACCAGCTGATAACCCATGGCGTCGGCACTGGCTGCGAGGGTCGCCAGCGAATTGCCTACGCGGTCGCTGCCGTCCCAGGCGTGGGCCGGGTCGTAACTGATGCTGTAACGATGTGGAGGCGGAAACTTGCCGTTGTATTCGATCACCACCACCCGCGCACTGACCGACTTGATGGCGCGCCAGAGATGGTCGTCGTTGCCGTCGATATCGATGGAGAGCAAGTCGATCTCCCCGCCCAGGCCGGCGGCGGTGATCAGGGCGTCGATATTTTCGGCCGTCACCATCGCCTGCCTGAATTGCAACAGGCCATGCTCGATCAGATAGCTGAAGCCGGCATGCACCTTTTTTGCATTTTCGTCGCCGCCATCCATCCAGAGCCCGCGCCAGCCCTGTGCCAGCAGATAGACGGTGTTGTTCTCCATGCCATCGCCACAGCCGAATTCCACGAAACTGCGATGCGGCGCGCCGATGCGGCGAAAGATTTCGCCGAGAATGCCATCCTCGTCGTTTTGCGAGTAGACCTTGAGGCCATGGCGCTCCAGGCGTTCCGCAGCCTGGTAATCAGGGTGTGAAAGCAGCGTATGGACCAGCTGGTGGGCGGCGATCAGCCCCTGGTTGGCGAGATGCGATTTGATCTGGCTGGAAGCCGACCGGATTTCCGTTGCGAGAACGGCAGCAAGCTCCTGCAGGGCCTGCTGATCGTTGTGAGCCGGCGGCCTTGGGCTGCCGCGCAGAAGTCTTCCCAATAGCTTGCCGATCATGGATCTTTTGTTCTGAGTGTTTGTGCGCGATCGGCCGAGGCGATGCAGCACCGAATCTACCACAGCGAACCGTGAAGTCCGATGGCGGCCCCGCAAAAACAAAAAGCCCCGCGATTGCGGGGCTTTTTGTCTGGAAATGCGGAGTTCTCAGGTGCCGGCGGCCTCGAGGATTGCACCCGACTGTCCGGGCGCTACGGCGCCATGCACTTCGCGCAGGATGGTCTTGGCGTGGCGCGCGCACTTGCCGCAGTTGCCGGCGACGCACAGCTTCTCGCGCAGGTCCTGCATGGAGGTGGCGCCATCCTGCGCGCAAGCGCGAATCTGGCGTTCGGTGACGGCGGCGCAAATGCAGACGTACATGGCGGGATCAGGAGAAAGTTGAGGATGCGTTGTTGATAATTATTATCAATCGTATTCTCTTTGGCAAGTCTTTTTTGCAGGCAATTTGTAAACCCTTGCAAGCGCCGCTTTGCGTTTTACCGAAATATCGTAACTTATTGAAATATATATGATTTATGCGTGGTCAATTATCGCGGTGCAGCATCAGCGCGTGGCGCCGGGGCCAGCTTACCTATACTCGCCTGGAGCCAGGTAATACCCGTCCCGCCGAGATGGCGGTCTTTTAGGGCGCTAATCCGGGCCTGGGCGCTCCAGGCGGCCCTTAAGCTAGCTGCCATCCTCCACCAAGGCACGCCGAAAAAACCGCGCCGCCGCCGCGATGAACCAAATCGACGCCGAAATCATCAAGCAGGAAAAGCTGCTGGCCGCGCATCCCGGCGACGCCGGGCGCTGGCTGCTGCTGGGCCGGCTGCGCCGGCGCAACAATCAGTTCGCCGAATCGGTGGTCGCCTTCACGCGTTGCGCGGCACTCGAGCCGCAGAATCTCGAAGCCTGGCTGCTGATGGGATTCTCCTTTCTCGACCTGTTCAAGATGCAGCAGGCGCTGGAGAACTTCGCCTTCATCCTGCAAATGGAGCCGGGCAATGCCAGCGCGGTATTCGGCTGCGCGCTGGCGCAGGAATTGATGGGCAACCACGCCGATGCGCTGGAACTGATCGACCACGCGGTGACGCTGAACCCGGGCGATCGCAAACCCTATCCGCTGCGCGCCTACCTGCATGCCACCCATGGCGGCGACCCCGCGGTCACCCTGCGCTATTTCCGTGACTGGGCCGAACGCTTCGCCGACCCGCTCACCGCTGCCGCCAGGCCGCCCGCCTGCGACCGCACGCCCGGCCGCAAGCTGCGCATCGGCTATGTCTCGGCCGACCTGCGCAATCATTCGGTGGCCTTTTTCGTCGAGCCGATGTTTGCGCGCCACGACCGCAGCAAGGTCCATGTGTCGGTGTTTTCCGCCGGTGCGGTAGACCACGTCACCGCGCGCATCCGGCCGACCGTGGACGCCTGGTTCGACATCTCGGGCATGTCCGACGAGCAGTCCTGCGCGCTAGTGCGGCAACAGAAAATCGACGTCCTGATCGACCTCTCCGGCCACACCGCGGGCAACCGCCTGCTGATGTTCGCGCGCCGCGCCGCGCCGGTGCAGGCCACCTGGCTGGGCTTCATGTACACCACCGGCATGCGGGCGATGGACTACCGCATCACCGACGCCATCATCGACCCGCCCGGTGCTTCCGAACACGGCCACAGCGAGCAATTGTTCCGCGTCAAGCGCATCGCCGTCTACCAGCCGCCGGCCGCGCCGCTGGCCCTTGAGCCGCCGATGGTGGCCAATCGGCGCGTCACCTTCGCCTCGCTGAACAATTTGAAAAAAGTCACCGACGCAATGCTCGGCGTCTGGCGCCGCATTCTCGAACAGGTGCCCGACGCTATCCTCATTGTCATCGGCTCCGAGAACACCCAGGAAGAGGCCATCGCCCAGCAGCGCGGCCGCCTCGAGGCCGCCGGCCTGCCGCTGGAGCGCCTGTGCATCCTGCCGCGCATGCCGCTGGAGCGCTTCCTGCAGATGGGCACCGTCGTCGACATCGCGCTGGACACCGCGCCGCTTTCGGGCGGCACCACCACCCTGCATTCGCTGTGGATGGGCCTGCCGGTGGTCTGCATGGCCAGCGACCAGGCATTTGCCAATTCGACGGCATCCGCCCTGATTGCCCTGGGTATTGCCGATACCGTGGCAAACAACGAGGAAGAGTACATCGCGGCGGCCGTCAGACTGGCGCAATCACCCGCCAAGCTGTCCGAATACCGCGCCTCGATTCGCCTGCGCATCGAAGCCAGCTACCTGATGGACTACGACGGCTTTGTCGCCGACATGGAAGCCGCCTACCGCCTGATGTGGCTGAACTACCTGCGCAAGGAAACGCGCTATCTCGACACCAGTACCCCGGTCGATGTAGCGCTGGCGCAATACATCGACGCCCGCAAGCCGGCCGCCGCGCTGGCGGCCTAAGGCGGCTTGACGGGCAGCCGCCGGCGCCTTACGCCGGCGACTCCAGCGGCGTGATCGGCAGGTGCAGTTTCTGGTTGCCGCGCAAGACGCGGATCACCCCGGTCTTGCCGATGCGGCTGCCGTCGAGCACCCGCTGCAATTCATCCACATCGGCCACATCCACGCCGTCGATGCCCACAATGATGTCGCTCGCCTGCACCCCGGCCTGATGCGCCGGCGCGCCGCGCTGCGCCTCCATCACGCGCACGCCCGAAGCAATCTTCAGCTCGAAAAAGCGCACCACCTTGCGCGGCAGCGGCACCGTGGCCCCTGACACGCCGATGAAGCCGCGGCGCACCCGGCCGTGGCTGAACAACTGGCTGATCACCCATTTGGCCGAGTCGATGCCGGTGGCAAAGCAGATCGCCTGCGCACCCGGGATGATGGCAGTGTTGACGCCGATCGCCCGGCCGCTGCTGTCGAGCAGTGGCCCGCCGGAGTTGCCCGGGTTGAGCGCGGCGTCGGTCTGGATCACGTTGTGGATCAGGCGCCCGGAATTGGCGCGCAGCGAGCGCCCGAGCGCCGAGACAACGCCGGCGGTGACGGTGTGCGCAAAGCCCAGCGGATTGCCGATGGCCACCGCGATCTGCCCGACCTTGAGCTTGCCCGAGTCGCCGAACTGCACATGGGGCAGGGCGCCGGTGGCGCCGATGCGGATCACCGCCAGGTCGGTATCCGGGTCCTCGCCGACGATGTCGGCGCGCGCCTGGGTGCCATCGGCCAGCGTCACGTGCACCTGCAGCGCATCGTGGATCACGTGGCTGTTGGTCAAAATGTAGCCATCCGGCGTGAACAAAAAGCCCGAACCTGTACCACCGCCTGGCCGCCCGTTGCGCCCCGGCTTGCCGCGCACCTCGATGAACACCACCGCCTCTTTCACCCGTCCGACCACGCCGGTCACGGTCTGCGAATAAGCGTCGAGCAGCGACGCGTCCAGCATGGAAGCGTCGGCCAGCAGCGATTCGGGGTTTTCGATCGGTTCGATCGCCCCGGCTGCCTGCGCCACGGCAGGTTCATCATCAACGAATAGCGGACGTGCGCCCATAACAACCTTCCACGCGTCTTGGGACGTGATTGTGAAGATAGTCAGATTGGGATGGGAACTTCGCTTGTCAAGTTCACGTTAGCCGCGCTTCCCCGGCGAAGGAGGCGGCGGCGCGCAGCGCGAAAAAAGCCCCGGCGAGCCGGGGCTTTTTGACCTTTCGTTGCCTTTCCTCATGAAAATCGACCGGCTCCGCCGGCGATTTTCATGCAGGCACCCGAAAAAAGTAGGGGTGTACTTTTTTCGGAAGCGGCTAACCCTTTTTCATCGAGTCGAAGAACTCCGCGTTGTTCTTGGTCGCGCGCATCTTGTCCATCATGAATTCCATCGCTTCGATTTCATCCATGTTGTAGAGGAACTTGCGCAGGATCCACACCTTTTGCAGCACCGCCGGCTCGATCAGCAATTCCTCGCGGCGGGTGCCGGACTTGTTGATCATGATCGAGGGATACACGCGCTTCTCGGCCATCCGGCGATCCAGGTGGATTTCCATGTTGCCGGTACCCTTGAACTCTTCGTAGATCACGTCGTCC
>DATAZV010000240.1:0-16657 GCA_036271855.1 Burkholderiales bacterium | reverse complement strand
GGAATCGGCTCCTTGCCGTAGGCGCTGTCGTGGTACAGGTGGACGATGGTCTTGCCCTTGAGCTTGCCCATGCCGCCTTCCTTGCTGCCGAGGTACTGGATCATCGCCGAGGCCTGGCTCCAGTAGGTGGTGATCAGCGGGAAGACATAGGGAAAGGTCTTGCCGTCGGCCGAGTCGGCGCGGCCGTAACCCAGGGTGGTGAGGGGAATCTTGTCCACCGCGACGCGGTCCAGCAAGGCGTAGGCGGAACCGGTGCCCAGCGGCTCGACAGCGGTGGCGCCGCCGTTTTTCTTTTTCAGGCGCTCATAGCATTCGACCGCGCGCGCCGGCACGTAGCCGGTTTCGCATTCTTCGAAGGTGATTTTCACCCCATTGACGCCGCCCTTGGCGTTGGTCAGGTTGAAGTAGTCGATCATGCCGCCGTAAAATCCGGAGCCGCCGGCGGCGTAGTCGCCGACACGGTAGGACAAGAGGGGTATGAATTGCTCCTGGGCTTGCGCGGGCATTGCCGCCGCCGTCAGAGCCGCGGCGGCCACGGCGGCCGCCAGGGTGTGTTTCAGGTTCATCTTTGTCTCCTTCGGTTGTGGTTCGTTTTTTACTGCGGTTCGCCTGTGCTCGTTCCGCGTGCTGCCAATATAGCCCAGGAGTCTGCGCGGCAGAAAGTCATCGGTCCAAAGCGGCGGGAAAACGGTATCGTGCGGCGATACTTTCGGCGTCAATAGCTCGGCTATTGACTGGAAAGTCTCCCCACACGCTCCTCGTTTTTCGCCACTTTTGCCTCGACTCCTTCTGCCGCGCAGACTCCTAGTGCGGAAACGGCCAGATTCTGAGTTTTTCCTTGGTGATTTGCCACAGGCGCGCCAGGCCATTGGGTTCGACGATGAGAAAGAAGATGATCAGGGCGCCGAAGATCATCTGCTCCATATTGGATTTCACCGACTCGGGCAGGTGGATGCCGGTGGCGCCGAGGAAAATGTTGAGGAAAATCGGCAGCAGGGTGACGAAGGCGGCGCCGACAAAGGAGCCGGTAATGCTGCCCAGGCCGCCGATGATGATCATGAACAGCACGCGAAACGAGATGTCGAGGTTGAAGCCGTCCGGCTCGACGGTGCCGAGAAAGGCGTAGGCGTAGAGCGCGCCGGCGACGCCGCAATAGAACGAGCTGACGGCAAAGGCCATCAGCTTGGTGCGCATCGGCGGAAAGCCGATCACCTCCGCCGCCATGTCCATGTCGCGGATCGCCATCCAGGCGCGGCCGGTGTTGGAGCGCACCAGGTTTTTCAGCGCAAGCGCCATCAGCGAGACGATCGCCAGCACCAGCAGGTATTTGGACACCGGCGTGGAAAAGGTGTAGCCCATGATGGTCATCGCCTGCGCGGTGATGATGCCGGAGGAACTGTTGTTCGACAGCCAGGCGAACTTGGTCAGGCACCAGACGATGAAGAATTGGGTGGCCAGGGTGGAGGCGGCGAGGTAAAAGCCGCGCACCCGCAGCGACGGCAGGCCGAACACGATGCCGACCAGGGCCGCCACCAGACCGGCCAGCACGAAGGCGACCAGCAGCGGAATGTGCGGCACGCGCAGCATGAAGTTGTAGGAGGCGAAGGCGCCCACCGCCATGAAGGCGGAGGTGCCCAGGGACAGCTGGCCGGCGTAGCCGGTGAGCACGTTCAGGCCGAGCGCGGCCAGCGAGGCGATCAGGAACGGGATCAGGATGCCGGAGAACAGGTAGGTCGAGCCGGTCAGCGGCACCACGACGAAAGCGACGAGCAGGATCACCGCGATGCCGTAGCGGTCCTGCCGGATCGGGAAAATCTGCCCGTCGTCGGCGTAGGTGGTTTTGTATTGCCCGGCTTCGCGGTAGAACATGGAGTGCTCTTCGGTCTTTCAGTTGACTGCTGTGGATGCGTGCGCTGCTGTTTTCTGCCTTTTCGTTGCCTTTATCCGTTCAATCATCCGGCTCTGCCGGTGATTGAACGCAAACCCAACCCGGACAAAAGTAGATTTTTACTTTTGTCCGCTCAAATACGACGAATGATTTTTTCGCCGAACAGGCCTTCGGGGCGGATCAGCAGCACGCCCAGCGCCAGCACATACGGGAACCACGCTTCGATGCCGCCGCCGACATGCGGGCCGATATACACCTCGGCCAGTTTTTCGGAGGCGCCGACGATCAGGCCGCCGACAATCGCTCCCGGCACCGAGGTAAAGCCGCCGATGATCAGCACTGGCAGCGCCTTGAGCGCCAGGCTGGTGAGGGCGAACTGCACGCCGTTGCGCGCGCCCCAGAGCATGCCGGCGACCAGTGCGACAAAACCGGCAACGCCCCAGACGATGCCCCAGATGCGCTGCAGGGGAATGCCGACGGCCAGCGCCGCCTGGTGATCGTCCGCCACCGCGCGCAGCGCCCGGCCGACCTTGGTCTTGGAGAAGAACACCGCCAGGCCGCTGACCAGGATGGCAGCGACGGCGGCGGCCAGCAGATCGAATTGCGAGATGGCGATGCCGGTCTTGTCCATCAGCGCCGGCAGCGGCATGTCTTCCACGCCCAGGTTGAGTTCGCGCGCGCCCGAGCCCCAGATGATCTGCGCCAGGCCTTCGATGACGAAGGACAGCCCGATGGTGGCCATGAACAGGCTGATCTCGGGCTGCGCGATCAGCGGGCGCAGGACGAATTTTTCTACAGCCAAGCCCAGCGCCACCATCACCACCAGCGCTACCAGGGTGGCGGCCCACAGCGGCATGCCCTTGGCGATCAGGCCGGCGCAGGTCATGGCGGCGAAAAACAGCATCGAGCCCTGGGCGAAGTTGAACACGCCGGAGGCCTTGTAGATCAGCACGAAGCCGAGAGCTACCAGTGAATACATCACGCCGGAGAGCAGGCCGCCGACCAGGACTTCGATGAATGCTTGCCAGTTCATGTTTTGTTCCCGGCCTCTAGTGGGATTGACCGAGGTAGGCGCTGATGACATCGGGGTTGACTCGCACCTCATCAGGCACACCATCGGCGATCTTCCTGCCGTAGTCGAGCACCACCACGCGATCCGACAGGTCCATCACCACGCCCATGTCGTGTTCGATCAGCACGACGGTGGTGCCGAATTGCTCGTTCGCATCCATGATGAAGCGGCACATGTCCTGCTTTTCCTCCACGTTCATGCCGGCCATCGGCTCGTCGAGCAGCAATATTTTCGGCTCGGCGGCCAGCGCGCGTGCCAGCTCGACGCGCTTTTGCAGGCCGTAGGGCAGGCGCCCCACCGGGGTCTTGCGGATGTGCTGGATTTCGAGAAAGTCGATCACCTCTTCCACCTTTTGCCGCTGCGCGATTTCCTCGCGCTTGGCCGGCCCCCACCAGATCGCTTGCTGCAAAAAATTGGTTTTGATCTTCAGGTTGCGCCCGGTCATGATGTTGTCGAGCACGCTCATGCCCTTGAACAGCGCGATGTTCTGGAAGGTGCGGGCGATGCCCTGGGCCGCCGCCTCGTGCGTATCCATGTCGTGCCGGGTCTTGCCCTGGAACACGATCTCGCCCTGCTGCGGCCGGTAGACGCCGTTGATGACGTTGAGCATGCTGCTCTTGCCCGCGCCGTTGGGGCCGATGATGGCGCGCACCTCGCCCTCGCGCACGTCGAAGGAAATGTCGGTCAGCGCCTTCACCCCGCCGAAGGAAAGCGAGATGTTGCGCAGGTCGAGGACTACGCCGCCGATGGTTCTGTCGCTCATGCCGGTGGAGTTTTCACGTCAGGCAGCGGCAAGCACGGCGGGGAAGATGCGCGCATCCATGATCTTCAGGTCGGCGCTGATCATGCCTTCGCGGCCGTCCTCGAACTTGACCCGGGTCTCGATGAACTGGCTTTTCTTGCCGCTGTAGACCGCATCGACCAGCACGCCGTATTTGTCGCCGATGTAGCCGCGCCGCACCTTGCGCGTACGGGTGAGCTCGCCGTCGTCGGCATCGAGTTCCTTGTGCAGAATAACAAAGCGGCTGATCTGCGAATTGGCCAGCTTGGGGTCGGTGGCGAGGTCGGCATTGGCCTTTTCCACGCAATCACGGACCAGCGCATAGACCTCGGCGCGGCTGGTGAGGTCGAGGTAGCCGGCGTAGGGAATGTTCTGCTTTTCCGCCCAGTTGCTCACCGCTTCCATGTCGATGTTGATAAAGGCGCACACCTTGTCGCGCGCATCGCCGAAGGCCACCGCCTCCTTGATGTAGGGAAAGAACTTGAGCTTGTTTTCCAGGTACTTGGGGGCGAACAGGGTGCCGTCGGCCATCTTGCCGACGTCGCGGGCGCGGTCGATGATCTTCAGATGGCCCTCGCGGTCGAGGTAGCCGGCGTCGCCCGTGTGATACCAGCCGTCGGCCGAAAGCACTTCGGCGGTGGCCTGCGGGTTCTTGTAGTACTCCTTCAGCAGTCCAGGCGACTTGATCAGCAGCTCGCCGCTGTCGGCGATCTTGATTTCGACGCCCGGCACCGGCGGCCCGACGGTGTCGGCGCGCACCTGGCCGTCGGGCTGGATGCAGACGAATACCGCGGTCTCGGTCGAGCCGTACAACTGCTTGAGGTTGATGCCGATCGAGCGGTAAAAGCGGAACAGGTCCGGGCCGATCGCCTCGCCGGCGGTGTAGGCCACTTTCAGCCGGCTCATGCCCAGCGCGTTGCGCAGCGGCGCGTAGACGCTGAAGTCACCCAGCGCATACAGCAGGCGGTCGCCGAACCCAACGGCCTGGCCGTCGAGCAGGCGCCCGCCGACGCGGGTGGCCACGTTCATGAAATATTTGTACCAGGCCCGCTTCGGGCGGCTGGCGTCTTCCATCCGGATCGTCACCGTGGTGAGCAAGGCTTCCAGTACGCGCGGCGGGGCGAAGTAGTAGGTCGGGCCGATCTCGCGCATGTCGTTCGAGATGGTCTCGGGCGACTCCGGGCAGTTGACGCAAAAGCCCGCGACGTAAGCCTGGGCGTAGGAAAAAATGTTCTGCCCGATCCACGCCGGCGGCAGGTAGGCGAGGATTTCCTCGTGGTCGGTCAAGCCCTCGAGTACGCAGGCGGCGCGCGAGCGGTCGATCAGCGCGCCTTGCGTATGCACCACGCCCTTGGGGTGGCCGGTGGTGCCGGAGGTGTAGAACATGGCTGCCGTATCTTCGGGCTGCACCTGCGCCACTTGCTGCATGAAAAAATCGGGATGGGCGGCGTCGTATTCACGCCCGATGCGCTGCAGTTCGTCGAACGCCATCAGGCCGTCGCGCGCGTAGTTGCGCAGGCCGCGGCCGTCGTCGTAGTAGATGTGAGTAATGCCGGGCACGCTTTCGGCGACTTCCAGCACCTTGTCGACCTGCTCCTGGTCCTCGACCACGGCGCGGGCGATGCCGGCGTCCTTGAACACATAGACCATCTCGGCGGCCACGGCGTCCTGGTACAGCGGCACGGGAATCGCACCCAGGCACTGCGCGGCAGTCATGGTCCAATACAGGCGCGGGCGATTCTCACCGATCACCGCCAGGTGCTCGCCGCGCTTGAGGCCCTGCGCCGCCAGCCCGCAGGCGAGCGCGCGCACTTCGGCGGCTACCTGGGCCCAGGTCCAGGTCTGCCATATCCCCAAGTCTTTTTCGCGGATCGCCGGGCGCTCGCCGCGCACCGCCGCGTGATGCAGCAGCAATTGCGGAAAGGTGTTCGCCGTCGCTGCCTCGCTGGTCTGCGTACTCATCTTTGTCTCCCCGGCGCCGCGCCGGCCTGTCGGCCCGAAGCGTCATTGCCGCCGGATTTATAGTTTGTTGCCGCCAGGCCGCCATGTTGCACTGCACCTGTCCCGGCCTTGCCGGACCATTGTTGCAGACGCACAGGCCGGGCACAAGCCCTCGTTTTCGATCCCGGCGTGCCCAGCCGCGCTATGATACGGACGCCGCCGTCGGCCCCGCTGTCGTCGCGCCGACAATTGGGCGGCATATTTCTTACACCAGCCTTGCGCCGACCTTGCCTACCAGCCTGCCCGACACCTCCAATGCAAGCGCCAGCGCACCCGGTTCCGTGGCGCCGGGGGGCGCAATCCGCGCCGGCGAGCTGACCGAGGCGCTGCGGGGAGCGCGCTGGTCGCGCGAGCTGACGCCGGCGCAGTTCGAGCGGGTGTGCGCCGAAACCACGGCGCGGGAAGTCGCCGCCGGGGCCTACGCGGCGCGCCGTGGCGAGCCGGTCGAGGCCTGGCTGGGGGTGATAGAAGGCCTGGTGAAAATCAATGCCGACTCGGCCTCCGGCAAGTCCGTCACCTTCGCCGGCATTCCCAGCGGCGGCTGGCTGGGCGAAGGCTCGCTGCTGAAAAGCGAGGCGCGGCGCTACGACGTGGTAGCCCTGCGCGACTCGCGCGTCGCCTACATGCCGCGCACCACCTTCGAATGGCTGCTCGACACTTCCATCGGCTTCAACCGCTTTTTGCTGGTGCAGCTGAACGAACGCCTGGGCCAGTTCATCGCCATGATCGAGTCCGACCGCTTGCTGGACATCGACGCCCGCGTCGCCCGCTGCCTGGCGGCGCTGTACAACCCCCTGCTCTACCCCGGCGCGTCGCGCCAGCTGCTGATTTCGCAGGAAGAGGTGGGTTACCTCTCCGGCGCCTCGCGCCAGCGCGTCAACCAGGCCCTGCAGGTGCTGGAGCGCGAACAATTGCTCAAGGTGGAATACGGCGGCATCACCATCCTCGATGTCGAGGGCCTGCGCCGGTTTCGCGCATGAGGCGGCGCCCGGCAGGCGCGGCCCGCCCCCGCGGGACATTGCCTAATCCCAAAGTGCTATTCAAAACCCGGTCCGATTGGACTAACCTCGACGGCGTCATTCAATGAGCATCAGCCCACTTCCAGGAGCCGATTTGAGCCGTCAAAGCGCGGACCGGGCCACGCGCCGCCAGCTTGAGCTGTTCATGCGGCAGAGCAAGCGCGCGCTCGGCTCGGCTGTCTTCGGCGGCTGCCTGATCATCTGGCTGGCGGTGGGCGAAGCCGGCTGGCGCGTGGCGCTGGGCTGGGCCGCGCTGATGGTCTGCGCCTTCGGCCTGCGCTCCCTGCTGCTGGCGCCCTATGCGCCGCGCCTTTCCGAGCAGGAGTGCGACCAGGCCACGGTGCTGCGCGCCGAACGCATCCTGGTGCTGTCGACCTCCTTGATCGGCGCGGTGGTGGCCAGCGCGGCGTGGTGGTTTTTCCCCTTCGTCAGCGAGCAGACCAAGCTGCTGCTCACCGTGATCCTGTGCGGCTGGCCGGCGATCGGCGTGGCGGTGCAGGGCCCGCACCCGAAGAGCTTTCGCTCCTACCTGCTGGTGTACTGCGCGACGCTCGCCGGGGCCTGGGTCTATTACCTGCCGCAACATCCCGCGATCGCTTTCGGCATCATGGTCTACCCCTTCGTGCTCGGCCTGGCCTCGCGCGACATCGGCGCGATGGTGGTGACCGTCTCCAACCTGGAGTCGGAGCAGATCCGCCTGAACCAGGAAAAGGACGTGCTGCTGGAGCGGCGCAATACCCTGATCGAGGAACTGGAGGCGGCCAAGACCGCGGCGGAAAACGCCACCCTGGCCAAATCGCGCTTTCTCGCCGCCGCCAGCCACGACCTGCGCCAGCCGGTGCAGGCGCTCTCGCTGCTGGCGGGCGTGCTCAAGGCCACCGTGGCCGACCCGCGCCAGCGCGAAATCTCGCTGCAGATCGCCCGCGCCTCCGAATCCCTGGAGCACCTGTTCTCCGCCATCCTCGATTTATCCAAGCTGGAAGCCGGCACCATCAGCCCGGAAGCGCGCACCCTCAACGTCGGCGACCTGATGTCGCGCCTGGCCTCGGAGTACGGCTCGAAATCCGCCGCCAAGGGCCTGCAGATGATCTGCGAACCACGCGGCCTGTGGATCAACACCGACCCCGTGCTGTTCGAGCGGGTGATCCGCAACCTGCTGGAAAACGCGGTGCGCTACACCGAGCGCGGCCAGGTCGGCCTGGCGCTGGACCAGACCGACAAGGGCTTCGTGCTGCAGGTGAGCGACACCGGCGCCGGCATCCCCGAGAGCGAACAGGCGCGCATCTTCGAGGAGTTCTACCAGCTCGACACCACCGACGCCTCCAGCCGCAACATCGGCCTGGGGCTGGGCTTGGCGATCGTCAAGCGCCTGGCCGCCCTGCTGCGCCTGGAAATCAGCCTGCAGTCGACCGAAGGCCGCGGCTCGACCTTCAGCGTGCACATTCCGGCCAGCGCCGTCACCATCGGGAATAAACCCGAACCGTTCAACATGATCACTTCCCCCGGCCACCCCGCGCTTTCCGGCTGCCCGGTGCTGGTGATCGACGACGACCAGCTGGTGCGCGAGGCCCTGGCGCTGGCGCTGAAGGCCTGGGGCGCGCAGCCCTACACCTATGCCGCCCTGCCGGCGGCGCTGGCCGGGCTGAAGCGCGATCACGCCAGCCCGCGCATCGCCATTCTCGACTATCGCCTGGCCGAAGGGCCGGTGGGGCTGGATGTCGCCGAGGAAGTCCGGCTCAGCTTTCCCGACATCAAACGCATCATGATGACCGGCGAGCTGAACCAGCCGGAGCTGGCCGAAGCCGGCATGCCGGTGCTGAAAAAGCCGGTGGCGCACGACGAACTGCGACGCATCATCTCCGACATGCTGACCACCGTGCATTGAAACCGCGCACGCGCATTTACGCAATCACGCTGTAACTCAACAACAAGCAGAATTACCGGCCTTGACGCCGGAGCAGGGGGATACCATGTTTTGGCTTTCGCAACCCGTGGATGCGCTGATCGCGCGCCTCAAACCGGCGGCTGCCGGCAGCACCCATGGCGCGCCGGCGCCGGGCGAGCCCGATGGCGCGCGCTTCGACGCCATCGTCATCGGCTCCGGCTACGGCGGTTCGGTGGCGGCGCTGCGCCTGGCCGAGCAAGGCCTCTCGGTGTGCCTGCTGGAGCGCGGGCGCGAATACACCGCCGGCGATTTCCCGAACAATCTCTCCGAGCTGCCGGACCATGTGCGGATCGACTTCGCCGGCAAGAAAGATCCCTGGGGCGACGACGACGCCCTGATGGACCTGCGCATCGGCGACGAGACCGCGGTGCTGCTGGGCAGCGGCCTGGGCGGCGGCAGCCAGATCAACGCCAACGTGGCGATCGCGCCGCAGCCGGAAATCTTTCTCGACACCGGCAATCCCGACTACGCCTGGCCGCAGGCGATCCAGGACCAGGCGCGCGCCATGCAGGCCGCGCCCGGCGACGCCGACGCCGGGCTGGCGCGCTACTACGCCCGCGCGCGCCAGACCTTGGGCGCCACCCGCTTTCCCGGCGTGCGCCAGGCCGACGGCAGCTTCGTGCAGCCGCAGAAGTCGCAGCAGTTCGACGCCGCCTTCGAAACCTCGCGCGACGCCGATCTGACGGTGCGTTTCGAGGGTGAGGAAACCCCCAATCCGGCGGGCGTTATGCAATCCAATTGTCAGGGCTGCGGCAACTGCTTCACCGGCTGCAACTTCGTCGCCAAGGGTTCGCTCAACATGAGCTACCTGCCGCTGGCTGCGCGCGCCGGCGCCCGGCTCTACACCGGCGCCACGGTGATCGGCCTGCGCCTGGAGGAAATTCCGGTCAGCCCGCAGCAGCCGCCGCTGCAGCGCTGGACCGTGCGCTTTTTGCCGACCCGCGACCTGGCGCGCCGGCGCCTGTGGAACAGCGACCTGTCGGCGCCCGACGTACCGGTGGCAAAAGCGCGTGCCGACGGCCTGGCGCAGCAAGACAGCTCGGCTGACGCCGCCCGCGCCAGCGGCGACCCCACGGTGTACGAGCTGAGCGCGGCCATCGTGGTAGTGGCCGCCGGCAGCATCGGTTCGACCGAAATCCTGCTGCACCTGCAGGAGACGGCACGGCGCGCCGGCGCGCCGCTGCCGTTCGCCCGCGCCCTGGGCGAGCGCTTTTCCGGCAACGGCGACCAGCTTTCCTTTGGCTACTGGCAGGACGCGCCAGTGGGCGCGGTGGGCTGGTCGACAGCGCAGGAACAGGCGGCGGCAGCGCCGGTGGGGCCGACGATCACGCGCATCGCCGAAATCCGCGGCGCCACCCCGCGCGAAAGTTTTCTGGTGCAGGACGGCGCGGTGCCGGGGCCGATTGCCACGGTGTTCAGCGAAATCACCGCCTTCGCCGGCGCCCTGACCCAACTCACCCTGAAGAGCTACAAGACCAGCGGCAACGGCGGCGCGGTGCGCGACGCCGTCGGCCTGGCGCCGGAGATGACCGGCAACACCCAGGTGCTGCTGGGCATCGGCCACGACCAGGCCGACGGGCGCATCGTGCTCGACGCCAACAGCAATCGCGCGGCGGTGTCCTGGCCCTCACTCAAACCGGCCCCCGGCCCCGCCGGTACCTTGTCGCCGGCGGATGCGTATCTGCGCCGCGTCGATGCCGCCATGGCGCTGGTCGAGGAACTGGGCGCGGTCTACCTTTCCAACCCCGGATGGCAGCCGCTGCCGGCGGCGGCGCAGGGCCTGCTCTCCGGCCCGCCCTTGCGCAACAAGCTGTCGATCGCCCACCCGCTGGGCGGCTGCGTGATGGCCGACGACGCCGGCCGCGGCGTGGTCAACGAGCGCGGCCGGGTGTTCCAGGGCGAGAGCGGCGAACTCACCTACCAGGGCCTGTACGTGCTGGACGGCGCGATGGTCAACGGCTCGCTCGGCGCCAACCCCTTTCTGACCATTTGCGCCCTCACCGAGCGCGCGCTGGAACTGGAAAAGCCGCACCTCGCCGCCCTGGCGAACCGGATACGCACTGGCCCCGGCGCCGGCAACGCCGTCGCAGCACCGCGCGAACTGCCGCCGCAGCCGGCGCCCTCCCCGTATTTCGCGCCCGGCCGGCCGGCCGGCATCGACCTCTACGAAGTGCTGCGCAATCCGCTGGCGACAGCCGACGGCCGCAGCATCAATACTTCACTGATGGTGAGCTTCGGCGCCCGCGACATGGCGGCCTGGCTGGGTGATCCGGCGCACCTGTTCGAGACCACCGCCGCGCAGTTGCGCCTGGAGTTGCCGCCGGCGGATCAACCCGGCGGCGTCCCCGGCACCGAGGCATTGCCGGCGTGGGTCAACTACCGCAGCGGGCGCGCCGCCGTGCAGGTGCTGGCGCCGGGAGCCAATAGCTGGTTGATGCGCGCGCTGCGCCTGCCGGCAGTGGGCCTGACCTGGCTGATCGCGCGCGGTTACGTGGAACTGACCAAGGCGAAAAAGCAGGGCGGGATGGACGGCGGCGCCTCAGTGATGGAGCGCGTGGTCGCCGGCCTGAAACAGGCCTGGCACTGCACCGAAACCCGCATCATGGTCTACGAACTCGACCTGCACCTGCAGACGCGCGATGAGGAAGCGGCGCGGCAGGCGCGCTACCCGGCGCAGTTTCACTTGAGCGGCAGCAAGTTCATTTCCTACGCCGCCGACTGGAGCGCGCTCCGGCCGCACCTGCGCGCCGCCCTGCTGAACCAGGCGCAGCCGCGCTTTCTCGACCGGCCCAATGTCTGGGACTCGATGACCCAGCTGACCCTTGAGCTGAGACCCACCTTGCGCGACAGCAGCACCAACAGCGCCGCACCCTGGGCCGCCGGCGTGCTGAAAATCGACGGCACCGACATGGCGCAGCACCTGACGCCGCAAGTGAGCCTGGGCGATACCTCGCCCGGGATGGTGCGCCTGCTCGGCTACCCGGCCCTGTTCCTGCGCCTGCTGATCAAGACCCGCCTGTGGGACCTGCGCCTGCCGGACTACGGCCTGTTGCCCGGCGTCCACCTCGACCAGCAATACCCGGCCGACGAGCTGGTGGCACGGCTGATCCGCCCGACCCACCGCCTGCCTATCCTCCTTAACCGCAAGCCGGAGTTCCGCGCCTTCACAGTGGCGCGCTCGCGCGACGGCAGCCCGTATATGCTGGGGCTGTGGCGTTATCGCTGCAACGCCGGCAAGCCGGAATTGTCGGCGGTGCCGGGGCACGGCCGCACCCCGGACAGCCAGCAATGCAAATCGGTGCTGATCGCCCATGCCTTCGGCCAGTCGGCACTCTCCTTCGCCGAGCCGTCGATCGACGGCGGCGTGGCGCGCGCCTTTCTCGACCAGGGCTGGGACGTCTGGCTGCTGGAGACGCGCATCAGCGCCGCCCTCGAAGGCTACGACGACAAGGGCGCGCCCGCGCTGGCGCGCGAAGCGGCGCGCCGCCCTTCGACCATGGACGACATCGGCGGCGCCGACATCCCGGCCGCCGTCGATCTCGCCCTGGGCGTACTGCGCCGCGAACTCGGCCTCGCCACGGACGCGCCCTTGCGCATGTTCGCCTTCGCGCAATGCGTGGGCGCGGCTTCGCTGGCGATGGCCACGCTCTCCGGCAAGCTCTCCTACGACACGGCCGAGCAGGCGCAAGACAAGAGCGCGCGCCGCCGGCTGTCGAAAATCGCCGGCCTGGGCCTGTCGCAATTCGTCCCCTTCCCGGTCGGTGATCCGGACACGCAGATGCGCACCGGGGTGCCGGCGATGCTCTCCGCCGCCGGCCTCAGCGGCATCAACTTCTCCACCCTCGACTCGGTGCGCCAGTCTGTTGCCGAAGGCGACCATGCCACCAGCGCGGGCGCCGACTATCGCGCGGTGGCCGGCGAGCAGACCAGCATGCCGGCGGCCGACAGCCTGATCGACCGCGTGCTGGCCAGCTTCCCGGTACCGCAGGCCGAATTGCGCCACGACCAGGGCTGGGGCCGCGGCATGGACCACGCCAGCGCCACCTGCCGGCGCATCGTCGGCATCGAGGCGGTGCTGTTCGCCGAGCGCAACCTGTCGGACGCCACCCACGTGCGCATGCCGATCCTGTTCGGCCACGCCAACATCGACCTGTTCAACCATGCGCGCAAATGCGTCGAGTACGAGCGCCTGGTCGACAACGACGGCCGCAACGTCTATTGCACCCAGGACAACATCCTGCGCCACATGCACATGCCGGTGGGCCTGCTGCACGGCATCGACAACCGCCTGTTCCACATCTCGTCGTCGGTGCGCACCGCCAATACGCTGCTGAACATTTTCGGCGACACCGCCGGCGGCGTCTGCCTGATGCAGATCGAGGGCTATGGCCACCTCGACTCGATCATTGGCGAGCATGCCGACCGCGACGTCTACGGCCACCTGACGCGCTACTTCGCCGACGCCTGGACCGCCAACATCGAAGGCCGCCCGGTGGACCCGGGCTTAAGCGTACCGCCGAACGCGGCGCAGGAAGCAGCCGGCGAGGACGGCGGCATGCAGTCGCGCGTCGGCTTTCATGACTCGGTCTGGGAGACGCCCGAGGACGCGCTGGAAGGGGAGTTCGAGGCATGAGCGCAGCCGCCCCTCCCGCTTCGGCCCCTCCCACCTCCACGCAACAACAGGTGATGCAGGGATTTCGCCTGCGCCTGCCGGCCGCCGGCCCGCTGCTCGGCTGGTGCCGCTCCGGCGACTCCGACGACGCCACCGCGGCGACCCAGGTGCCCGGAGTGCGCGCGCGCGTTTTCGCCCAGCCCGACGACAGCGGCACCGACGAGCCGCTGTGCCTGCTGGTGGCCTACGAGCGCCCGGCGCCGGCCACCGGCTGGGTGTTCCATTATCTCGAACCGATCGTCACCCAGGCGCAACTGGGCGACGAGCTGACCCGCCTGCTGACTTTTTTTGCCGACGACATCCAGGTGCCGCTGACCGATTTCGATCCCCCGGGCACCGTCGCCGTGGAGGCGTACTCGGTACACCTGCCGGCGCGCAACGGCGAATCGCCGCTGGCCGGGCGCACCGGCGGCCTGCTGCTGGACTCGCCCCAATACGCCGGCCAGCAGGACAGCCTGCGCTTCGGACCGACCACGATACCGGGCAAAAGCTCGGAGGCGCCCAACTGGCCGGCGGCCTCTTCGCTCGACACCCAGGACAAGAAACCCGGCTCGCCGGCAGTGCAACAGTTGCGCGAGTTGCTGGAAGCAGACGCCGGGCATGTGCTGTTCAAGGCCGCGCGCGAAACCCTGCGCGCCGAACTGGGCCGCGCCCGCACCCTGCTCTATGCGCCGGCGCCGCCGACCCGCTCGTTCCAGATGCGCCAGTCGCGCTCGCTACTCGATGCCCGCGCGCAATTGCGCCGGCGCTGGGCCGAGCCGCTGGCGCCCGGCGCCACCCTGACGCTCCTGGCCACCACCTGCCGCTATCCCGGCTTCGCTTTCGAGCAGCGGCGCAGCGAAAAGGCGGCCGCGCAAATGCTCGCGCAACTGCAGACCGACGACGCCGCCGACGCCCTGCTGATGCTGGGCGACCAGATCTATGCGGACGCCACCGGCGGCCTGTTCGATACCACTTCGCCGCTGGAGAAATACGGCGGCCGCTACCAGGCGCTGTTCGCTGCGCCGCGTTTCAGGCGCCTGGCCGCCGGCCTGCCGCTGTACATGACTGGCGACGACCACGAGTTCACCAACAACTGGTGCCAGGAAGACATGTTCCAGGGCCCGGCGGGCGACGCCCAGTACCGCACCGCTCTGGGCATGATGCACGCCTGCCAGTATTCCCACTCGCCCTACGGCGCGCGGGCGGTGGCGCCGCCCTTCGACTATCACATGCGAATTCGCGGCGTCGCGGTGTACATGATGGACACCATCACCATGCGCCATGTGCCGCCCGGCAATATCGTCGAGCAGTCGCAGCTGGATAGCCTGGAGAAGTGGCTCAAGGGCTTGAGCCCGGGCGAGCCCAAGCTGATCTGCACCGGCGCCGTGGTCGCGCCCGGCTATACCCGCGCGCTCGACCCCCGGGGGCAGCTCGACCCGGCGCTATGCGGCGACTACGCCAGCTGGCAGGGCTATGCGGCGCAGCGCAAGCAGCTGTTCGATCTGATCCGCCTGCATGGCGGCGGCAATCTGCTGCTGGTCTCCGGCGACTACCATTGCGCCGCGCAGGCGACCATCCGCCACGGCGGCATGCTGGTGGCGCAGGCGGTGGTGGTGCCGCCGCTGTACGCGCCGATGCGCTACATCAATGACTCGGTGCTCGACCTGGCCGCCCTGGAGCGCTTCGGCGAGTATGAGATCGAGTGCCTGCCGGCACAGCGCGCCAGCGGCTCCGGCCATGCCGAAATCCGCCTGAGCCAAGTGGGCGGCGCGGGGCCGGCACCCACCTGGCGCATCGATACCCGGCTGGTCACCGAACTGGTGGCCGATCCTTGAACCACGGCAGGCGCGGGAAGCAGCGCGGCAAATTTTATGCATAACGCATAAAATGCACCGCAAAACAGGTTCAGCCCTTCCTTAAATCCGCCTTACCCAACCGATTAGCGCCTCAGACGACCGCGGCTAGTGCGTCCGCGGGGGATTGGCGCTATGCTTCACCGACCTCATGAACATGTCCCTCTTGCTCCAATCGCCAGCGTATTGCCCGGCATGATGAAGATTCTGGTCACCGACGATCATCCGATCATGCGCGACGCGCTGAAAATCGCGCTCGCCTCGATGCTGCCGGACGGCGAGATCATCTGCGCCGGCAACCTCGACGAAGGCGTGCGCCTGGCGCGCGCCCATGAGCCCAATCTGGCGATTCTCGACCTCGGCCTGCCGGGGCAAAGCGGCATCGGCTCGCTCACCAGTTTTCGCGAGCAGGTGCCGGAGGTGCCGGTGGTGGTGTTCTCGGCGCTGGACGACCGCGCCACCGTGCTCTCCGCGCTGGACGCCGGCGCGATGGGCTTCATCCCCAAGACAGTGCCGGCCAACGTGCTGATAAGCGCCCTGCGCATCGTCTTCGCCGGCGCCATCTATGTGCCGCCGGAGGCGCTCGACGGCGGCGAGGCGCCCGCCGCGGACCGGCCGCCGCCGCCGCGCCCGGCCGAGTTCGCCACCCTGACGCCGCGCCAGCACGAGGTGATGCAATTGCTGCTGCAGGGGCATTCGAACAAGCGCATCTGCCGCCAGTTGTCGATCGCCGAAAATACGGTGAAGGTGCATGTGAGCGCGGTGTTGCGCGCGCTCAACGCGGAGAATCGCACCCAGGCGGTGCTCGCCGCCAGCCGGCTCGGCCTGCGCATGCCGCTGGGGTCGTAAGCGGCATCAGGCCACCTCCCGGTGGGCCTCGATCCGCTGCGGCGTTTCGCAGCCGGTATCGCCGCAGCGCGCTCGCCGGCTTGCTTCCAATCTAACCCGCTTAAGCCGGAAACGCCGATGGCGCGCCTTCAAGCCATGCATTGCCGTGCTTGTACAGGGCTTCGACCACCGGACCCTTGAGCTGCGGCATGTCCATCTTGATCTTGAAGCCGAGCTTGGTCTGCAGGTAGCCGAGGTAGCGGTAGCCTTCGGGGAAGCTGTCGAGCACGGCCTGGTCGAAAACGATTTTCTCGTTCGGGTCGAGCGGGTCCATCCGGTCTTTTTCATAGATCGGCTGGCGGCGGACGATTTTCCAGCCGGTCGCGGTCTCTTCGAAAAAGTCGTAAAAGCGCCCGGTGCACACCACATCCACTTTCACGCCGTCGACCGCGCCGCGCTGGCTGATGGTCATCTTGGTGACGGCGATGGCGCGGCTGCCGATGACGTCGACGCTGGTGCCGCCGAGAAAATGCAGGATCGACACACCCTTGTCGAAACCTTCCTTGGAAATCTTGATGAAGTCTTCCGCCGGGCCCTGGAACCAGGTGGCGCTCAT
>DATAZV010000239.1:0-3643 GCA_036271855.1 Burkholderiales bacterium | reverse complement strand
CTTCTGCTGATCGCCGACAAGTCCCAGGTAAGGGTGGTGGCCACCGACGGCCACAGGCTCGCCTACGCCGCCCTGCCGGTCGAAGGCGCGTCGCCCGAGAAAACCGAAGTCATCATCCCGCGCAAGACCGTGATCGAGCTTGAGCGTTTGCTGGAAGACACGGACGAATTGATTCGCGTCGATATCGCCTCCACCCAGGTGCGCTTCCAGTTCGGCAATGTCGAGCTGGTGTCCAAACTGGTCGAAGGCAAGTTCCCGGACTACAACCGGGTGATCCCGCAGGGTTACAAAAACCACTTCAGCATGTCGCGTGAAGAGTTGATCGGCTGCCTGGCGCGCGCCGCGATTCTGACCAACGAAAAATTCAAGGGCGTGCGCTGCGTGGTGGCCGATAACAGCCTGAAAATCTCCTGCACGAATACCGACCAGGAAGAGGCCCAGGAAGAAGCCGAAGTCGAGTACAAGGGCGACCCGGTGGATATCGGTTTCAACGTCACCTACCTGCTCGATGTACTGAACCACCTGAAGAGCGAAACCATCACTGTTTCGCTGGGCGACGCCAATTCCTCGGCGCTCATCACCTCTCCCGAAAACACCGAGTTCAAGTACGTCGTAATGCCCATGCGTATCTAGGGAAAAACAGCCCTCGCAAGAGGGAAATCAGCCTGTTTTTGGAGGGATTCGTCCCCATATAAAACAGGTGAAGTTGTACGAAGAAGCAGCAGTAACGCAACAGCTAATAAACCGCAGCAAAGTCAGGAAAAACCGATGTCAGCGCAGCCGAATCCGCAAGACCCGTCCGCTAACCCGCAACCGCAAGTCCCCCCGCCCGAGGCAACAGGCGAGCCGGTGGAAAACGCCTACGGCGCTTCTTCGATCCAGATCCTCGAAGGCCTGGAAGCGGTGCGCAAGCGCCCCGGCATGTACATCGGCGACACCTCGGACGGCACCGGCCTGCACCACCTGGTGTTCGAGGTGCTGGACAATTCCATCGACGAAGCGTTGGCCGGCCATTGCACCGAAATCGTCGTCACCATCCATAGCGACAACTCCATCTCGGTGACGGACAACGGCCGCGGCGTGCCCACCGGCGTGAAGTGGGACGACAAGCACGAACCCAAGCGCAGCGCCGCCGAAATCGTGATGACCGAATTGCACGCCGGCGGCAAGTTCGACCAGAACAGCTACAAGGTGTCGGGCGGCCTGCACGGCGTCGGCGTCTCCTGCGTCAACGCCTTGTCGAAATGGCTGCGCCTCACCATTCGCCGCGACGGCAAAGCCCACTTCATGGAATTCGCCCGCGGCGCGGTGCAAAACCGCGAGATCGAAGAGCAAAAGGCGCCGGACGGCAACAAGCTCACCGTCTCGCCGATCAAGGTCACCGGCAATACGGAAAAGCGCGGCACCGAAGTCCACTTCCTCGCCGACGACACGATTTTCGAGAACATCGATTATCACTACGAAATTTTGTCCAAGCGCATCCGCGAGTTGAGCTTCCTCAACAACGGCGTGCACATCAAGCTGATCGACCAGCGCACTTCCAAGGAAGAAGACTTCGCCTTCACCGGCGGCGTCAAGGGTTTCGTCGAATACATCAACCGCAGCAAGACCACCCTGCACCCGAACATTTTTTACGCCAGCGCCGAAAAGCAGGCCGACGGCCAGCTCGGCAATGTGGGCTTAACCGTCGGTGTCGAAGTCGCCATGCAATGGAACGACGGCTACAACGAGCAAGTGCTGTGCTTCACCAACAACATCCCGCAGCGCGATGGCGGCACCCACTTGACCGGCCTGCGCGCCGCGATGACGCGGGTGATGAACAAGTACATCGAAGAAACCGAAATCGCGAAAAAGCAAAAGGTCGAGACCACCGGCGACGACATGCGCGAAGGTCTCACTTGCGTACTCTCCGTCAAGGTGCCCGAGCCCAAGTTCAGCTCGCAAACCAAAGACAAGCTGGTGTCGAGCGAAGTGCGCATGCCGGTCGAAGAAGTCGTCGCCAAGGCCTTGTCCGACTATTTGCAGGAACGCCCGCTGGACGCCAAGATCATCGTCGGCAAGATCGTCGAAGCCGCCCGCGCGCGTGAAGCCGCCCGCAAGGCGCGCGACATGACCCGCCGCAAGGGCATCCTGGATGGCATGGGCATGCCCGGCAAGCTGGCCGACTGCCAGGAAAAAGACCCCGCCAAGTGCGAGCTCTACCTGGTCGAGGGCGACTCCGCCGGCGGCTCCGCCAAGCAGGGCCGCGACCGCAAGTTCCAGGCTATCCTGCCCCTCAAGGGCAAGATTTTGAACGTCGAAAAGGCCCGCTTCGACAAGCTCATCGCCAGCCAGGAAATCGCCACGCTGATTACAGCCTTGGGCACCAGCATCGGCAAGGACGACTACAACGTCGAAAAGCTGCGCTACCACCGCATCATCATCATGACCGATGCGGACGTCGACGGCGCGCACATCCGCACCCTGCTGCTCACCTTCTTTTACCGCCAGATGCCCGAGCTGGTCGAGCGCGGCTACATCTACATCGCCCAGCCGCCGCTCTACAAGGTCAAGGCCGGCAAGGACGAGCGCTACCTCAAGGACGACCACGAGCTCAACCAGTACATGCTGCGCACCGCCCTGCAAGGCGCCGAGCTGCTGCCCCGCACCGGCGCCACGCCGATCAACGGCGACGCCCTCGAAGAACTCGCCCGCGGCTACCTGCTCTCCGAAGCCGTCGTCCAGCGCTTGACCCACATGATCGACGAAGCCGCGCTCAACGCCATGCTCGACGGCGCCACCATCGACCTGAGCGACGAAGCCGCCGCCCGCCAGTCCGCCGCCAACCTGCTCGCGCTCATCACCGACAAATCAGTCACCGTCATCCCCGAGTACGACGACAAGCACGAAGCCTGGGTCCTGCGCTGCAAGCGCAGCAAGCACGGCAACTGGAAATCCACCACCATCAACCCCGACTTCGTCCACGGCGCCGACTACAAGCAAATCCACGACACCGCCGAAACCACCAAAGACCTCATCGGCCCCGGCGCCATCATCAAGCGCGGCGAAGGCGAAAAAGCCCGCAGCCACGCCACCACCGACTTCCGCGGCGCCGTCCACTGGATGCTCTCCGACGCCGAACGCAACATGAGCCGCCAGCGCTACAAAGGCCTCGGCGAAATGAACCCCTCGCAACTCTGGGAAACCACCATGGACCCCACCGTGCGCCGGCTATTGCGCGTGCAGATCGACGACGCCATTGCGGCCGACGGCATCTTCACCACGCTGATGGGTGAAGAGGTTGAACCGAGGCGTGCGTTTATTGATGCGAATGCGTTGAGGGCGTCGAATATCGACGTGTAGCGATATGCGGGTAGGAGTACCGATACTTTTGAACTAGAGATGCGGCTATACCAATAAGCCCCGTAGACCTGCGAAGGTGACTAACGAGGCGGGAGGCGCACGTTGGTTTCGGAGCAACACCTTCGTATTTATCAAAAGCGAGCGTTTTGGCGATGGCGTCAGCGCGGCCTGAAGATAGCTTTTCGCGTTAAAGCTAGTGTTTGGGCCGTAGCTAAATATCTTGCCCAAATTCGCCGCGATGGATTCGCGTTCAACGAGCTTTCGCGTCGCGCTTTTGGTCAACTGGCGTTCGTTGCTATTG
>DATAZV010000238.1:0-10312 GCA_036271855.1 Burkholderiales bacterium | reverse complement strand
CGGCGCAATATCCAGGAGAGCCGGCGCCTGCAGCCGAACCAGAAGCGGTTTACGGTCAAGCGGATTGTCGGCAGCGGCGATTTCTGGGTGACGGAGTTCGTGCTTGCGTATGACGGCGTGCCGTCTTATGTGGTGAGCATCATGGAATTCCGCGAGGGGCTGGTGGCGCATGAGACGCAGTATTTCGCCAACCGTTTCGAGCCTGGGGTGTCGCGGGCGCATCTGGTTGAGCGGATAGGTGATACCGCGTCGTCCTGAGTATCAGAACAGCGGCCGGTGCGGTGGCGGTGGCGGGCGGCGCGCATCGATCCGCCGCTGCCAGGCGTACTGCGCGAGGTTGATGGCCGCCTGCAGGTAACCCACCCCTATCACGATGGGCGCGAGAAAGTAGAAAAAACCTTCCGCATACGGATGCGCCATCACGTCCGTTTCCAGCCACGCCAGCCCCAGCACCAGCGCGGCCAGGGTGCACACGGAGGTCCAGTATCTGAATGCACGCAGGTAGAAGGAGCGGGTGCTTTCTCCCGGCTGCCACGTCACGCCGAACTCCCAAGCGAAGAAGCCGAATGCGCGCGGATAGCGGGCCGCCAGAAACAGGGCGCCCGCGACGATACCCAACGACACGCCATGGACGAAGAGCTCTCCCATGGCTGGTCGCCTATTTCGCCGCGGCCAGCTTGTCCTCGGTCTTGGTGTCGAAGTCGTCGGCGTCGTGGCGCTCGCGCAATTGGCTGGAGGGTTCGCCGCGCATGCGGTTGACCATGCGGCCGCGCTTGACGGCTGCGCGGTTGCCGATTTGCGTGGTCCAGCGCTGCAGGTGTTTGTATTCCTGCACGTTGAGGAATTCGGTGGCGCCGTATTGGTCGAGTTGCGCGAGGCCGCCATACCAGGGCCAGGTGGCGATGTCGGCAATGGTGTAGCTGTCGCCGGCGAGGTATTCGCTTTTTGCCAGGCGCTGGTCGAGCACGTCGAGCTGGCGCTTGGTTTCCATGGTGAAGCGGTCGATCGGATATTCCATCTTCGACGGGGCGTAGGCGTAGAAGTGGCCGAAGCCGCCGCCGACATAAGGGGCGCTGCCCATTTGCCAGAATAGCCAGGAGAGGCATTCGGCGCGCGCGCCGGCTTCCGTGGGCAGCAATGCGCCGAATTTTTCGGCGAGGTGCATGAGGATGGCGCCGGATTCGAAGACGCGGACCGGCTTAGCGCCGGAGCGGTCGAGCAGGGCGGGAATTTTGGAGTTGGGGTTGATGGCGACGAAGCCGCTGCCGAACTGCTCGCCTTCGCCGATCTTGATCAGCCAGGCGTCGTATTCCGCGCCCTTGTGGCCGAGCGCGAGCAGCTCTTCGAGCATGATGGTGACCTTGACGCCGTTGGGCGTACCCATGGAATAGAGCTGCAGGGGATGGCGGCCGACCGGCAATTCCTTGTCGTGCGTGGCGCCGGAAACCGGCCGGTTGATGTTGGCGAATTTGCCGCCGTTGCCCTCTTTCCAGGTCCAGACTTTGGGCGGGGTGTAGGTTGATGCGTCGGTCATTGCTTTCCTTTTGCGCTGCGCGGTTTCATGTCGGGCCTCTGCTCCAGCTGCGGGGAGGCCAAAAGATTGCGACCGAAATCTTACACGGTGGCGCGGCAAAAAAAGCCAATGCCCCCGATGCGATCAGGGGTGTGGCCGGAATACTTTTGCGGCCAATTTTCCCGGCACCGCATCCCCGACCTCAGGACCCCTTGCCTGATCCCGCAGCATTCGAGGCGTAGGCCCACGGCCGCCTGGCCTGGTCGGCGCCGCGGAAGCGCCGGATCACTTCGCCGCGCGAAAGGGTGAGTTCGATTTCGTCCAGTCCCTTGAGCAGCATTTCGCGAAACACCGGGGGGGCGGTGAAGCTGTGGTTGCCGGCCTCGCTGGTGACGGTCAGCGCTTCGAGATCCACCGTGACGCGCGATTGGCCGCCGGAGCGGCTCACCGCGTCGGCGATCTGGTTGACGACTTCGATCGGCAGCACCACGGGGACGACGGCGTTGCGCCAGCAGTTGTTGAAAAAGATTTCGCCGAAGGAGGGCGCGATCACCGCCTGGATGCCGAATTCGCGCAGCGCCCAGACCGCCCGCTCGCGCGACGAGCCGCAGCCGAAGTTGCGGTCGGCGAGCAGCACTTGCGCGTGGTCGTAGGGCGCCTGGTTGAGGATGAAATCGGGGTTGTTGCTGCCGTCGGCCAGGAAGCGCCGTTCCTGGAACAAATGGGCGCCGTAGCCCTTGGCGTCGGTGCCGCCGAGAAAGGTGGTGGGGATGATCTGGTCGGTATCGATGTTGATCTGCATCAGCGGCGCGGCGACGCCGGTCAGCTTGGTGAAGGCTTCCATTACACGATCCTCCGGGCGTCGGCGATGCAGCCGGCGATGGCGGAAGCGGCGACGGTGGCCGGGCTGGCGAGGTGGGTGCGCGTGGCGGCGCCCTGGCGGCCTTCGAAGTTGCGGTTGGTGGTGCTGATGACGCGCAGGTCGGCGAAGCGGGTGTCGCCGAGACCCGCGCACAGGCCGCAGGCCGACTCGCGCCATTCGAAACCGGCTTCCTTGAAGATGCGGTCGATGCCTTCGGCCTCGGCGGCGCGCTTGACCGGGGTGGAACCCGGCACGCACACCGCCTGCACGCCGGCCTTGACCTTTTTGCCGCGCAACACCTCGGCGGCGGCGCGCAGGTCGGACAGGCGGGCGTTGGTGCACGAGCCGATATAGGCGGCGTCGATCGGGACGCCGATCAGCGGCGTGCCGGGCGCCAGGCGCATGTAGTCGAGCGCGCGCAGCGCGGCCTTGCGCTGTTCGGCGTCGGCCAGGGAATCCGGGTCCGGCACCGAGCCGGAAACGGAGACCACGTGTTGCGGGCTGGTGCCCCAGGTGACTTGCGGCTGCAGCGCGTTGCAGTCGATCGCGACTTCGAGGTCGAACTGCGCGTCGTCGTCGGAGCGCAGCGACAGCCAATGGGCGGCGGCGGCTTCCCACGCTTCGCCCGTGGGGCTGTGGGCGCGGCCATGCAGGTATTCGAGGGTGGCCGCATCCGGCGGTACGTAACCGTATTTGCAGGAGAACTCGATCGACATGTTGCACAAGGTCATGCGGCCTTCGACGGACAGGCTGCTCACCGCGCTGCCGGTGAATTCGGCGGCGTAGCCGATCCCGCCTTGCGCGCCGATCTCGCCGATCAGCGCCAGCACCATGTCCTTGGCGGTGACGCCGGTGGGCAGCGCGCCGTCGAAGCGCACGCGCATCTGCCGTGGCTTGGCCTGCGGCAGGGTCTGCGTCGCCAGCACATGCTCGGCCTCGCTGGCGCCGATGCCCCAGGCCAATGCGCCGATGCCGCCGACGGTGCTGGTGTGGCTGTCGCAGCAAACCAGGGTGCCGCCAGGGAAGGCGATGCCCTGCTCGGGCGCGATCACATGCGCGATGCCCTGGCGCGGGTCGTCGAAGTCGATGAACTGCAGGCCGCGCGCGAGGGACTCGGCGCGGGTGGCGCTGATCATCTCGGCGCCGCTGGGCGACATCGACTCGGTGGCGTGCCGCCCGGGCCGGGTGGAGATCAGGTGGTCGATCATGGTGAAGACCTGCGGCGGGCTGTCGGGCGCGCGCCCGCTCTGGCGCAGCGCGCGCAGCACCTGGCTGCCCGAGAGCTCGTGCAGGATCAGGCGGTCGATCTGCAGCAGGTCGACCTTGTCGTCCAGCGCGGTGATGACGTGCTCGCCCCATACCTTGTCGAGGAAGGTCTTGCCGGCGGATGGTTTCATTTGTTGCGTTCCTTGTGTTGCGCGTTTTGCGTGTTGCCTCACGGCACCGGCTTGTTCCTGATCTGCAACTGCCGGAACTCGAAGCGCCCCGCCTTGCGGTCGGCGACGAAGTGCCTGAGGGTTTCGATCACGGTAAAAAAAGCCAGCTCGCTCCAGGGGATTTCGTCTTCGCTGAACAGGCGTACGTCCAGGCTTTCCTCGCCGGAGGCGAAGTCGAGGCTGACGAGTTCGGCGCGGTAGAAAAAGTGCACCTGGTGCACGTAGGGGACGTCGATCAGGGTGTAGGGGGTGAGGTTTTTCACCTGGGCGCCGGCTTCCTCAAGGGTTTCGCGGGCGGCGCCGTCGGCGCTGGTTTCGCCGTTTTCCATGAAGCCGGCGGGCAGGGTCCAGTAGCCGTAGCGCGGTTCGATGGCGCGTTTGCAGAGCAGGATCTTGCCTTCCCACACGGGGATGCAGCCGACGATGAGCTTGGGGTTTTCGTAGTGGATGGCGCCGCAGGCGGGGCAGACCATGCGCGGGTGGCTGTCGCCCGGCGGGACGCGCGATTCGAGCACGCTGCCGCAGTTGGTGCAGTGGGTCAGCGGCGGGCGCTGCAGGTTGAAGGGCGGGCTGGCCGGGGTCATGGGGCGGCTTCGAGCAGGGGGGCGAGCTGGTCCAGGCTGCTGATGATGTGGTCCGGCGCGCGGCCGTGCAAATCCACCGGGGCGCCCAGGCGGTTGACCCAGAACACGGTGTAGCCGTAGGTGGCGGCGCCGATGGCGTCCCAGCAGTTGGAGGAGACGAAGCCGATGTGGCGGCGCGCCAAGCCGGGATGCAATTCGCCCAGACGCTCTTCGGCGAGCCGGTAGATGCGCATGTCGGGCTTGAAGATGCCGACGCTGTCGACCGAGAGCACGGCGTCGAATCGGGGGGCGAGGCCGGAGTTGTTGACCAGGGCTTCGAGCGTGTCGGGGGCGCCGTTGGAGAGGATGGCGAGTTTGCGGCCGGGCTTGAGCTGTGTCAGCGCGGCGGCCACTTCGGGGTAGGGGGAGAGGTGCACGTACTGGCCGAGCAGCGCGGTGACGGCCGCGGCGTCGGCGTCGAGCTTGAGCGCGGCAATGGCGTAGCGCAGGGCTGCGGCGGTGACCTGGTTGAAGTCGGCGTAGGTGCCCATCAGCGAGCGCAGCCAGCTGTATTCCAGCTGCTTGGAGCGCCATAGTTGCGACAGGGCGGCGCCGTGGCCGGGAAACAGCGTTTCGGCGCGCGCGCTGACCGAGTGCACGTCGTAGAGCGTGCCATAGGCATCGAATACCAGCGCCTGGAGTTGCGGCATGAGCATTTGCACCAAGACCAAGGGAGCGGGGATTATAGGGGAGCCCGCGCCGCGCTGCCGCTTGCCGCGCCGGGCCCGCTGCCGATAGAATGGGAACCAAGAGAAACCCTGGAAACCGGTCAGCCCCTTCGTGCTGTTCACCGCCACCCGCCGCCGCCCCGCAGATGCGCCAGTGGCGGGCGTGCGCCCCGGGGCCATGACGCTGGCATTGGCGGCCCTGATTGGCGCCTTGGTGCTGGCACCTTCGCCGGCACGGGCGCAAGCTGCCGCGGCAGGCGGCAAACCCGCATGGAATGTGCAGCAGGGCGCCGAGGCTTCGCCGGTGTGGCCGATATCGGCGCTGCCGGCCGACCTCAAGCCGGTGGGGATGGAGCGTCTCGAAACCCTGAAAATCGGCATGCGCCAGGAAGAGGTCGGGCAAGTCCTGGGGGCGCCGCACAGCGCGGTGATCGCCACCGCGGCCGCCGGTGAGGTATGGCAGTACGTGATTCTCGACGCCGCCGACGGGCGCGCGTTCATCGTTTCGCTCTGGTTCGATCATCGCGGCTTGTGGATGGTGTCGTCGCGCTCCAATCCGGTGGGCCGGCTGGCGGTGATGCAATTTGTCACCGCGCCGCCGGCTGCTGCTGCGCCGAAGCCGCCAGTGCCGGTCGTTGCGGCGGCGGCTCCCCCTGCGCCGCCCGCTGCGGCCCCCCCACCTGCGCCGCCGGTTGCGCCGATAGTCGCCGCGCCGCCGCCAGTGCCGGCCGCGCCTGCTGCGGCAATCGAGGCCGCGCCGGTTGCCGCGCCTTCACCTGAGTCGGCATTGCGCGACACCATCGACGACTGGCTCAGCACCTGGCGGCAAAAGGATGCCGCGGCCTACCTGGCGCATTACACGGCGGATTTCGCGCCGCCGGGCAAAAAGCACCAGACCTGGGCCGGCGAGCGGCGCGAGCGCCTGGCGCAGCCGGTGTTCATCCGCATCAGCATCGACGAGGTGCAGGTGCAGGATGCGCAAAGCGCGCACCCGAAGGTGAGCTTCGTGCAGGAGTACGAGTCGGAGCGCTACAGCGAAAAAAGCCGCAAGGTGCTGACTTTCGTCAGCCAGGGCGGGCGCTGGCTGATCGAGAAGGAAGACAACGCCAAGCTGGCGCGCTAGAGGCCGCTGTGCTTCGCCGCGGGCCGGCTCAGCCGAACGGCAGGGCCGCCCCCAACCCCCGCTCGCGCGCCAATTCCAGCACGCGCGCGCCGGTGTAGATGTCCTGCAGGCCGATGCCGTGGGATTCATAGAGGATGATCTGCGCTGCTCCCGCGGCGCCGTCTTCGCGCCCGCGACGCCGGCCGATGATGACTTCGCCCAGGTCGGGCAGGGTGGCCCAGTCGATGATGCCGGCCTCGTAGGCGGGCAGCAGGTCACCGCATTCGTTTTGCGCGGTCTCGCGCGAATCGACCACCACCGGGTCGGCGCGCTTGACGGTTTCCAGGTCGACTTCGCGGCGGTCCAGCGCGTTGGAGCCGGCGGCGGCGATGAACTGGCCCGGCTCCAGCCACTTGCCGTCGAACAAGGGCTCGGAGGCGCGGGTCATGATGACGATCATGTCGGACCCCTTCACGGCCTCTTCGCGCGAAGTCGCAGGGCGCACCTTGAGCTTCAGGCGCGCGCCCATTTCCGCGCAAAAGGCGGCGACGCGCTCGGCGTTGCGCGCGAATACCTTTACTTCCGTCAACTCGTGCACGCGGCTGACGGCTTCGAGCTGCGTCATGGCGTGGCGGCCATAGCCGAACAGGCCGAGTACCTTTGAGTTCTTTTTCGCCAGATATTTGGCGGCCACACCGGTGGCGGCGCCGGTGCGCTGCATGCCCATCCAGTCGGCTTCGAGAATCGCTTCGAGATTGCCCTGCTCGCGGTTGAACAGGTGTACCAGCGAGCTGCGCGATTTGCCGGGCAAGATGTAATAGGCCTTGTAGCCGACCAGGTTCAGCTCCGGCGCCCCGGCCTGCAGGATGTGCAGGTGCGCGCCCGGCAGGCGGGTGCGCACGCGCGCAACGTCGACCGCTTTGCCCTGCGCACGGTCGATGAAGCCGCGCTCGACCTGCGCAAGCGCGATGTCCATGGTAAGGACTTCGCGCACATTTTTTTCGGAGAGGTAAATGGCCATGGGCGTTACTTGTGCATTTCGGCGAGCAGGCAGCCGGCGCCCTTGACGGATTCACGTACACCGGCGATGCGCAGTGCGTTCCACATCATCGCGGAAGTGCTGGAGATGACCGGCTTGCCGAGGTCGCGCTCCAGGGCGTCGATGGCGTCTATGGTCGGCATGCCGACGCCGCTCAGGAATACGGCTTGGGCAGCGGGCACGTCGACCATGCGCGCGAGTTGGTAGGCGCGCTCGGCGGACTCTTCGTAGATGTTGGTGACGCCGGGCAGCATGCCGTGGGCGACGACTTCGAAGCCGTAGGACTCCAGGTGTGCCTTACCCTGCAGGGTGGTCTTTTCGTTGTAGGGCGTGGCGTAGGCGACGCGCTTGATGCCGAGGTGATGCAGGGCGGTGACCACGCTCTCGAACGCCGTGGTGAAGGGGATTTTGTATTTTTGCTCAAGCTTCGCTTTCAGCTCGGCCTCGCCCTGCTTGCCCAGCGTATAGCTGGTGGCGGTGTGGCCCATGACGACGACGTTGGGTTTGACGTGGGCCAGCAGCTCGATGTTTTCATCCAGGTGGGCGATTTGCGCACGGTTGCGCTCTTCCTGGCCTTCGAGGGAGCCGGTGGTGCCGTGCGCCGTCATGCGGGTGAAATACAGGCCGACGCCCTTGGGCACCAGTTGCATCAACTCGGGCTCCATGGTCGGGTTGCCGGGGGGAACCAGGAAGCCGAGCCGGCCGCGCCATCCCATCATGATTGGGTGTTCTCCAAATGTGTTGCGTGACCTATTCGGGCTTGATGCCGGCGGCCTTGACCAGGGCTTGCCATTTGATGATGTCGGTGTGGATCAGGTCGGCCATGGCTTTGGCGGGCAGGCCGCGCGAGTAGATGTTTTGCGCCGACAGGGTTTTTACCACGACCGGGTCGTGCGCGGCATCGTTGAAGGCCTTTTCCAGTTTGGCGACGATCTCAGGCGGCATGTTGGCGGGGCCCAGGATGCCCATCCAGATCGAGGAGTTGAAACCCTTGAAGCCGGATTCGGCAATCGTCGGAATGTTCGGCAGGAAGGAGATGCGCTCGGCGCCGGTGACGGCCAGCGCCCGCAATCGGCCGTCCTTGATGAAGTCGGCGCTGGTCGAATAGGCCTCGACCTTGACGTCCACCACGCCGGCGATCAGGTCGACGCGCGAGGGCGCGGCGCCCTTGTAGGGCACGTGGATCATGTTCAGGCCCGCCTGCTGCGCCAGCATTTCCATCGTCAGGTGCGGCCAGGTGCCGCGGCCGGCGGAGGCGTAGATCACCTTGCCCGGGTTGGCCTTGGCATAGGCCAGGAATTCGATAAAGGTCTTGTAGGGCTTGGAGGGGTGCGAGAGCAGTACGCCGGGGTGGTCGGCGAGCAGCGAGATGGCGGTGAAGTCCTTTTCCGTGTTGTAGGGCAGCGAGAGCATCAGCGAGGGGTTGGAGCCGTGCGAGGTCTGGGTGAACAGCAGGGTGTAGCCGTCGGGTGCGGCCTTGGCGACCGCGTCGGTGGCGATGATGCCGCCGGCGCCGCCGCGGTTTTCGATCACCAGGGTCTGGCCGATCAGGTCTTGCGCCTTGTTGGCGACGGTGCGCGCCACCAGGTCGGTCGAGCCGCCTGGCACGAAGGGCAGGATCAGCCGGATCGGATGGTCGGGGTAGGCAGCGTGCGCGGGCAGCGCGAGGGCCGGCAGCGCCGCGGCCGCGGCGAAAGCGGCGCGGCTGATGAAGCTGCGGACGGTGGTGTGCGGTTGCATGAGGTCTCCCCTGGCGCTTTTAGTTGGCGTATTGTGGGGTGTGTCGACAATATTGCAAATCACATTGCGCCTCTAGCTGACATGCTGATTTCGCATATCCGATATCGCCGCGCCGCGCTTGCCGCTGTGCGCTGCTTTGCACCATCATCCTGCGCCACGAACATCGACCCGGAAAGTGCATTCCATGACCGAAGAAATGCCGCGTTACCCCGACCCCGCGGTAAAAGTGCTGGACCCGCGTTTTGCCAGATACGTCAACCCGTTCTCCGCCGTCGAGCGCCTGGCCGGCGGCTGCCGCTGGGCGGAGGGACCGGTGTGGTTCGGCGATGGCCGCTTTTTGCTGTGGAGCGACATTCCGAACGACCGCATCATGCGCTGGACCGAAGAGAGCGGCGAAACCAGCGTGTTCCGTAGCGGCGGCCTGCCGAACGGCAATACGCGTGATCGCCAAGGGCGCTTGATCACCTGCGAGCACGTCGGGCGCCGCGTTACGCGTACGGAGTACGATGGCAGCATCACCGTGCTGGCCGAAGCCTTTGACGGCAAGAAGCTGAACTCGCCGAACGACGTGGTGGTGAAGTCGGACGACTCGATCTGGTTTACCGATCCGCCCTTCGGCCTGGCCAATTTCTACACCGGCCGCGCCGGTACCCAGGAATTGCCGGCGCGGGTCTACCGCATCGACGGCAAGAGCGGCGCGCTTGCCGTGGTGGCCGACGGCATCGAAGGGCCGAACGGCCTGGCCTTCTCACCAGATGAGAAAAAGCTGTACGTCATCGAGTCGCGGACCAAGCCGCGGCGCTTCCTGGCCTTGGACGTGGTGGACGGCGTGAAGCTTGCCAATAGCAAGGTGCTGATCGACGCCGGCGAGGGTACGCCGGACGGCTTTCGCGTGGATGTGGACGGCAACCTGTGGTGCGGCTGGGGCATGGGCAGCGCGGAGCTGGACGGGGTGCGCATTTTCACCGCGCAGGGCGAGCCGATCGGGCACATTTCATTGCCTGAACGCTGCGCCAACCTGTGCTTTGGCGGGCTGAACCGCAATCGCCTGTTCATGGCGGCGAGCCGCTCGCTGTATTCGATTTTCGTCCACACGCAGGGCGTGGCCGGCGGTTGAAGCAAAGTGCAGAATAAAAAACGCCACCTGACGGTGGCGTTTTTATTTCGGCGACTCATTCCCAGTAGGGCGGGAAGCCCGACTGCGCCGACTCCGCCATCAGCAGGCGCATCATCGCGTGCCATTCGAGAACCCCGTAGGGGCGGCGCACACCCGGCTGGTACAGCTTGGCGGTTTTCTCCAGCACTTCTTTCGAGGGCAGGTCGAGCTCG
>DATAZV010000237.1:0-9159 GCA_036271855.1 Burkholderiales bacterium | reverse complement strand
TGTGCTTTGAGCATCATTGGGCGCGAGGAGTGAAAAGCTGCCTTGCCCCCGCAGGCACCATAAAAAGACCGGCTCGCGCCGGTTTTTTTATGTCGAAGGCGGACACAGGTATCCGGCAAGAACTTGAAAGGCCGTGCCGGTGCGACCGCGCCTTCAGCCAATGGCCGCGTGCAAGGCGCGGGCGAGTTTTTGCGCCGTGGCCGCGCTGTCTACGTTGGTGAACCCCATCAGCAGGCCTTCGCCGCAGTCATGCTCCACCGCGCGCTCGGAGAGCGGCATGCACATCAGGCTCATCTGCTGGGCGCGGCGGGCCAGGGCTTGGTCGTTGCGGCGGCGCTTGAAGCGCAGGATCAGGTGCATGCCGCCGCTGGTCAGCGCGATGGTGATGCTGTCGCCGAAGGCGGCGCGCAGGGCATCGGTGAGCAGGGCGCGGCGCCGCGCGTAGAGCAGGCGCATTTTTTTCAGGTGGCGGGCGAAGTGGCCTTCGCTGATGAAGGCGGCGACGATGGCTTGCGTGAGCTGGGGCGGGCCGTTGCCGGCGGCGCGGCAGGCGGCGTCGAAGCGCGCCGCCAAGGTTTCGGGGACGACGAGGTAGGAGAGGGCGAGGCCGGGGAACAGCACCTTGCTGAAGCTGCCGGCGTAGATCACGCGGTCGGCAGTGTCCAGGCTTTTGAGGGCGGGCAGGGGCGGGCCGGTGTAGCGGTATTCGCCGTCGTAGTCGTCTTCGATCACCCAGGCGCTATTGCTCTCGGCCCATTGCAGGAGTTGCAGGCGGCGCGGCAGGCTGAGCGAGACGCCGAGCGGGGCCTGGTGCGAGGGGGTGACGATGGCGAGGCGGGCCTTGTGGTTGATAACCCGGGCGCTGCGCTTGCCTTTGCTGATCTCATTTTCAATGACGAGGCCTTCGGCATCCACCGGGCCAAAGACTAAGCGTGCGCCACAGCTTTGCAGCACTTCGCGCGCCGGCGGGTAGCCGGGGTCTTCGACCCAGGCGCGTTCACCGGGTTTGAGCAGCAGGCGGGTAGCCAGCGCCAGCGAGGCGCGGTGGCCGCCGGTGATGAAGACCTGGTGCGCGGCGCAGGCGACGCCGCGCGAGACCAATAGGTAAGTGGCCAGCGCCTGGCGCAGCGGGGCGTGGCCGGCGGGGTCGGCGTAGTTGAGGTCGGCGGGGGTGGTGGCGCGGATGCAGCGCGCGCCCAGGCGCGACCAGAGCTTGCGCGGGAAGGCGTCGAGCGCGGGGATGCCGAGCTGGAAGGGGGCCGGCGCGGCGGCGCGCGCAGGCAGGGCGGGGGCCGCTTTGGGCGCGGGGCGGGCGCGGGTGGGGGCGGGCAGGTGCGGTGCCACCACGGTGCCGGCCTGGCCGCGGGTCTGCAAATAGCCTTCGCCGCTGAGTTGCGCGTAGGCGGCTTCAACGGTGCCGCGGGCGACGCCGAGTTCAGAGGCGAGCGCGCGGGCGGAGGCGACGCGTTCGCCGGGCGCGAGCAAGCCCTGTTCGATGGCGTGGCGGTAGCGCTGGTAGATCTGCCGGTGCAGCGGGCTGCGCCGGCGGCGGTCGAGGGCGAGATGAACGGGAAGGAGGGAATTGGTGCGAATCATGGCCTAGTCAGATTAAAATTTCTTGGTACTTTTCATTGGTGCATCTTAAGCCTATTCTGCGGCGCATGCTGGTTCAATATCTGTGGAGCAAAGCGATGAAGGAAAGAATATTTCTGGCCGGCGCCGGCGGCGCCATCGGCCGGGTGCTGGGGCCTTTGCTGGTGCAGGCGGGCTATGAGGTGCACGGCAGCACGCGCCGGGCGGCGCGCGCGGGCACGCTGAAGGCGCAAGGCGTGGTGCCGGTGGTGGTGGACGTGTTCGATGCGGATGCGCTGAAGTGGGCGCTGCTGCGGGTGGCGCCCACTACCGTGATCCATCAGCTGACGGACCTGCCGCCCGGCCTCAGCCAGACGAACATGGACGAGGCGCTGTTGCGCAATGCGCGGGTGCGCGACGAAGGCACGCGCAACCTGGTGGCGGCGGCGCTGGCGGCCGGCGCCGGGCGGATGGTGGCGCAGAGCATCGCCTGGGCCTATGCGCCGGGCAAGGAAGGTGTGCCGCATGTGGAGGAAGATCCGCTGGACCTGAAGGCGCAAGGCCGCCGGCTCACCAGCGTGCGCGGGGTGGCGGCGCTGGAGGAGGCGGTGCTGCATACACCGCCGCTCAAGGGCACGGTGCTGCGCTATGGCCATCTCTACGGGCCGGGCACCGGCTTCGACGCGCCGCGCGGCGACAGCCCGCTGCATGTGGAGGCGGCAGCTTTCGCTGCGCTGCTGGCGCTGCAGCGTTCGCCCGGGGGCGTGTTCAACATCACCGAGGAAAATGCGCATGTGAGCAGCGCGCGCGCCCGGCGCGTGCTCGGCTGGCAGCCGGAGCGTTGCGTGGCGGGGATGTGCGCATGAGGGCAGGGCAGTGGAAGCAGTATGGCGCGGGCGGCGGTATGGCCGCGCTGGCTTTGGCGGCGGCAATCGGATTTGCATTTTCGCCGGGGGCCAGGCAGGCGGCCTTGCGGCTTTACGACAGCGTGTGCATCACCGACAGCGGGCCGATGTTCGCCAGCAGCGCGGCGGACCAGGCGGCGGGGCGGCCGCTGACCACTGTGAAGGTGCTCTCATGTACCAGGCTGGCGAGCGTGCCGGGTAAATCGGTGACGACCGCATTGGTGGAGTATCCGCCGCTGGCGTACACCCCGGCGCATCGCCACCCGGGCGAGGTGACGGCGGTGGTGGTGGAAGGGACCATCCGCTCGCAGGTGGACAGCGGGCCGGTGGGTGATTTCGCGGCGGGGCAGACCTGGTTCGAAGGCCCGCGCGCCTTGCACAATTTCGCCGAGAATCCGGACCCGGCGAAGCCGGCGAAACTGCTGGCGTTTTTTGTCACGGACGAGAACTGCGGGCCGCTGGTGATACCGGAGAAGCAGGAGGGGGCTGGTGCTGTAGGTATGCGCTGACAGCGCAGTGACATTGCGGCGACGATAATGGTTGGCATCCAATGCCACGGGTACAGCCATCATGAGCGTCGACGATCTCACCGTCCGCAATGTTCCGGACGGTTTCACTTCCGCCGCCGGCCCCGGCGAGCCGCATTACAGCGCGGCGGAGAAACGCCACCGGATTTTTTCCATCGTCGCGGCTTCCTCGGGCAACCTGGTGGAGTGGTTCGACTTTTACGTCTATGCATTTTCCGCGCTGTATTTCGCGCCGGCGTTTTTTCCGAAGTCGGACCCGACGGCGCAATTGCTCAACACCGCGGGAGTGTTCGCCGCCGGTTTTTTGATGCGGCCGATCGGCGGCTGGCTGTTCGGGCGCATCGCCGACCGCCGGGGGCGCAAGGTGGCGATGGTGATTTCGGTCACCATGATGTGCGGCGGCTCGCTGTTGATCGCCTGCCTGCCGACGTATGCGAGCATCGGCGCGGCCGCGCCGTTTTTGCTGCTGGTGGCGCGCCTGTTCCAGGGGCTTTCGGTGGGCGGGGAATACGGCACCACCGCGACCTACATGAGCGAGGTGGGCTTGCGCGGGCAGCGCGGCTTCTATTCCTCGTTCCAGTACGTGACGCTGATCGGCGGGCAGTTGCTGGCGGTGCTGGTGATCGTGGCGATGGAGCAGGTGCTGTCGACCGATGAGTTGAAGGCCTGGGGCTGGCGCATTCCGTTTGTCATCGGCGCGATCACGGCGGTGGTGTCGCTGTATTTGCGGCGCTCGCTGACCGAGACTTCCAGCGACGCGAGCCGGAAGAACAAGGACGCCGGCACCATCGCCGGGCTGTTTCGCGATCACAAGGCGGCCTTCTTCACGGTGCTCGGTTACACCGCGGGCGGCTCGCTGATCTTTTACACCTTCACCACCTACATGCAAAAGTACCTGGTGAATTCGGCGCACTTTTCGATCAAGACCGCCAGCGCGGTGATGACCTTCGCGCTGC
This sequence comes from Burkholderiales bacterium, assembly GCA_036271855.1. Lineage (GTDB taxonomy): Bacteria > Pseudomonadota > Gammaproteobacteria > Burkholderiales > JAEUOS01 > JAQGMJ01. The sequence continues at coordinate 5,199 of DATAZV010000237.1, read as the reverse complement.
TCGCCTATATGTGCATGCAGCCGCTGTTCGGCGCGCTGGCCGACCGCATCGGCCGGCGCAGCAACATGCTGCTGTTCGGCGGACTCGGCGCGATTTGCACCGTGCCGATCATGACGGCGCTTAATCATGTGGAGAGTCCTTATATGGCTTTCGTGCTGATCATCGCGGCGCTGGCGATTGTGAGTTTCTATACCTCGATCTCCGGCATCGTCAAGGCGGAGATGTTTCCGGCGGAAGTGCGCGCGCTCGGCGTGGGCCTGGCGTATGCGGTGGCGAATGCGATTTTCGGCGGCTCGGCGGAATATGTGGCGCTGTGGCTGAAGACCCTGGGCGACGAATCGGCCTTCTACTGGTATGTGTCGGCGATGATGGTGATCGCCTTCATCGTCGCACTGCGCCTGCCGAAACAGCCGGCGTATTTGCACCACGATCACTAGCGGGGCCGCATCCGCAGCCGAATCGGGGGCCGCAAACCCCGGTTTGACAAAAATTTACATTCGCGTACCGGCAAAGTGGGAGGGGCCGGATGCGCTTGCGGCCGCTATCGCGGCGGCGCCGTTTCCCGTAAACTTATCACTTCCAGACGTCCCATTTGGCAGATCCATGCGGGAGTAGCCCGTGCAGGTAAATATGCTGTTGAAATTCGAGTTTGGTGCCGAAAAAGGCACGCCTTTTCATATTTGGGCCGGCGCCCGCCGGCCCGGCACCGAATTTTGGGCGAAAAAAATGCGGCCGGTAGCCGCTTGCCCTGCTTTTGGGGTCGGCTTACGCCGGGCTGATGCGGCGCGCGCCGTTCCATCGCTTGACCCAGTAGCGCTCGTTCAGGCTTTCGGTGCGCACCAGGCCGCCGGAAGAGGGCGAGTGGACGAAACGCTCGTCGCCGAGGTAGATGCCGACATGGGTGAAGGGGCGGTGCATGGTATTGAAAAACACCAGGTCGCCGGGTTGCAGCGCGGCGCGCGCTATATCGTCGCCATGGCGGCCCATGGCGTCGGTGGTGCGCGGCAGGTTCATGGAAAACACTTCGTGGAACAGGTAGCAGACGTAGCCGGAACAGTCGAAACCGGTATCCGGGGAAATGCCGCCGGGGCGATAGCGCACGCCGACCAGGGAGAGCGCCTTGAATAGCAGGTCGTCGACACCGGGCCGCAGGGCCGCCGCCGGGCTGGCCACGTTTTCCAGCCGGCTGGCCGGCGTCAGCGTGATCGCCGGGGTGGACGAAGGCGGCGGGTCGGGCAGGCCGGGCACCTCGATTGATTGGGCGCGCGCGCAGGCGGCGAAACCCAGGGCACCGGGGATCGCGGCCAGTCGGAAAAGGGCGTGGCGTCTGTTCACGAAGCGGACTCTAGAACATGCCGCCGGCATTGTCAAAGCTGGTTTTGTAAAAAGTGCCCGAAAAGTTGGCGCTTTTCAGGGGCTTGCGAGCGTTTTCTCGCAATGACATCAGCATATCGAGCGTCGAACATGGCCCCCCTAAAGCTCCGGGTCACTTATAATCCGTACGAGTTACATGCTATGCCGGATGGCGGAGCGGCATTGCATCAAGCGGTAAGAATGCGGCAGGCAGCGATCGACGGGGGCGGCGGTCGACAGCAAAATGGGAATTGGAGTCAATGGCAGCAGCCGTAGTCAATCCGGAAATGCCGCGCGTCCTGGTCGTGGACGACTCGCGTATTGTCCGCGCCACCATCGGCAAGCACGTGAAGAACGTGTACGAGGTGTGCGAGGCAACCGACGGCGAGGAAGGCTGGACCGCCCTGATGGGCGACGACCAGATCCGGGTGGTGATTTCCGACCTGTCGATGCCGCGCCTGGACGGCTTCGGCCTGATCGAGCGCATCCGCGCCTCGAACGAGCCGCGCATCCGCGACGTTCCCATCATCATGATTTCCGGCGACGACGAGGCCGAGCCGCGGCGTCGCGCTTCGGCGCTGGGCGCCACTGCGTTCATCACCAAGGGCGTGGGCGGCGGCGAGCTGCTGGCGCGCCTGGAGGCGCTGATCGGCCCGGCGCAGTCCGCACCGGCATCTGCCGCGCCGGCGCCGCTCGCCGTACCGGCGCCTAACCCGCAGCGTACGGCCGAGGAAGTGGCGCAGCAGGCCCACGAGGCGGCACTGGCGGCGCAGCGCGCGCAGGACGCCGTCGAGGCGGCGCGGGTGGCTGCCGTCGAGCAGGCGATGAGCGATCCGCTGACCGGGCTGTTGACGCTCTCGGCGCTGGTCAAGCAGGGCGCGCAATTGTTTGCCTATGCGCGCCGCCATCAGCTGGCGCTGTCGGTGATGCGCATCGTGCTGGACGATTTCGGCGCCATGCGCGCACACATCGGCGATGGCGTCGCCGACCAGATATTGGTGGGCGTGGGCAAGCTGCTGTCGTCACGCATGCGCAAGGAAGATTGCGTGGCGCGCACCGGCCCGGGCGAATTCGCGGTGGCACTGCCGGCGGCCACCCGTGCCGGCGCGGCGCGCCTGGCCGAGCGCCTGGCCGACGAAGTCAAGCAGGCGAAAATCCTCTGGCAGGGACAGACGCTGAAGATCACCTGCAGTGTCGGCGTGGCCGATACGGTGAGCGACCCCGGCGAGAGCTTTGCCGACATCTACAGCACGGCGGCGCGGCGCGTCGAGCGCGCGCGCGAGCAGGGCATCGGCCGGGTGCTGTCCAACGACGGCAGCGAGGAGTCGGATACCACCGTCAAGCCGGCCACGCCGCTGGAGATGGCCGGCCTGTCGGTCGACCAGGCGCTGCGCCTGCTGGCCGAGGGCCGCGGCGCGGAGCTGGAAGTGCATGTGGCCGAACTGGCGCGGGCGGTATATCCGCTGGTGAAGTTCTGCGACGAGATGTTCGAAAAGGCAGCGACCACGCACCAGACGCGCATGCTCAAGGCTTCCGAGCTGCTGCTGATGAAGACCCAGCCGATGGAGACCCTGAAGCAGAACGGGTACCTGGACTAGATACAGCGCTGCGCTGCGCGCGGCGGGCTTGACGGGATCAAATGGCAGCCGGCTCCGGCAAGACCATGGCCGGACCAGCCGACGGAGACAAAAGATGCCGAATTATGCGGAGCTTTACGCGCGCTCGCTGGGCGACCGTGAAGGGTTCTGGGCCGAGCAGGCGCAACTGATCGAGTGGCACAAGCAGCCGGAAAAAATTCTCGACGACTCGCGCCCGCACTTCGCCAAATGGTTTGCCGGCGGCACCACCAACCTGTGCCACAACGCGGTGGACCGCTGGGTGAAAACCGCGCCTGACCAGCCGGCGCTGATCTACATTTCCACCGAGACCGGCGCGCAGGAAACCTACACCTTCGCGCAGTTGCACGCGGAGGTGAACTGCGCCGCCGCCATGCTGCAGGCACTGGGCGTAATGCGCGGCGACCGCGTGCTGATCTACATGCCGATGATCCCGCAAGCGGCCTTCGCCATGCTCGCCTGCGTGCGCATCGGCGCCATCCACTCGGTGGTGTTCGGCGGCTTTGCCGCGCACTCGCTGGCCACGCGCATCGACGACGCCAGCCCGAAGCTGATCATCGCGGCGGATGCCGGCTCACGTGGCGGCAAGGTAGTGCCCTACAAAGGCCTGCTGGATGAAGCATTGACTTTGACCCAAGCGCCGCCGCCAAAAGTGCTGATGGTCGACCGCAAGCTGGCGCCGATGCAATTGACGCCCGGGCGCGACGTCGACTGGGACACCCTGCGTGCGCAGCACATGCAGGCGCAGGTGCCCTGCGTCTGGCTTGAGTCCTCCGAACCATCCTACATCCTCTACACCTCAGGCACCACCGGCCGGCCCAAGGGCGTGCAGCGCGACACCGGCGGCTACGCGGTGGCGCTGGCCGCCTCGATGCGCCACATTTTCAACGGCGCGCCGGGCGAGACTTATTTTTCCACCAGCGACATCGGCTGGGTGGTCGGGCATTCGTACATCGTCTACGGTCCGCTGCTGGCGGGCATGGCGACCATCATGTACGAGGGCACGCCGCTGCGTCCCGACGCCGGTGTCCTCTGGAAGATCGTGCAGGACTTTAATGTGACGGTGATGTTCTCCGCGCCTACCGCGATTCGCGTGCTGAAAAAACAGGACCCGGCGTATCTCAAAAAATACGACCTCTCCACGCTCAAGGCCTTGTTCCTCGCCGGCGAGCCGCTGGACGAGCCGACCGCGCGCTGGATCTCCGAGGGCCTGGGCCGGCCCGTCGTCGACAACTACTGGCAGACCGAAACCGGCTGGCCCATCCTGAGCTATCCGATAGGTGTCGAGGACAAGCCGATCAAGTTCGGCAGCCCCGGCATTCCGATGCCCGGCTTCGATGTGCGTATCCTGCACGAGCACACCGGCGAAGAGGTCGGGGTCAACGAAAAGGGCGTGGTCGCCATCGTGCCGCCGCTGCCGCCGGGCTTCATGAGCACGGTGTGGGGCGATGACGAGCGCTTTGTCGAAACCTATTTCAGGAGCATCCCCGGGCGCGACGTCTACTCCAGCTTCGACTGGGGCATCAAGGACGCCGACGGCTATTACTTCATCCTCGGCCGTACCGACGACGTGATCAACGTCGCCGGCCATCGCCTGGGCACGCGCGAGATCGAAGAGTCGATTTCATCGCACCCGGCGATTGCCGAATGCGCGGTGGTCGGCGTCGCCGATCAATTGAAAGGCCAGGTGCCGGTCGGTTTCGCGGTGGTCAAAGACCCCGCCGCCATCGAAACCCTGGCCGCGCGCCTGGCGCTCGAAGGCGACGTGATGAAAACCATCGACCACCAACTCGGCGCCGTCGCCCGGCCGGCGCGCGTCTACTTCGTCGCCATCCTGCCGAAGACCCGCTCGGGCAAGGTGCTCAGGCGCTCGATCCAGGCGGTGTGCGAAGGAAGGGACCCGGGAGATCTGACGACGATCGAGGACCCGGGTGCACTGGCGCAACTGAAAGACGTGGTGGCCGGCAAGTAACGACGCACTACCGGCCTGCTGCGGATCGGGGTCCCGTCAGGCCTCGACCTTGAAGCGCGATACCGCGCTGATCATTTCTCCGGACAGCGATTCCATCTGCCTGGCGGCACTGGCGGTTTCGCGTGCGGAACTGCGGGTTTGCTCGGTCATCTGGCCGATGCGTTCGACTTCGCCGCCGATCGATTTGCTGGTGGAAGACTGCTCCTTTAAGGCTTCGGCGATGTCGGCCACGAAGCCGACGGCTTCGGCCGCGCCCTG
>DATAZV010000236.1:0-1758 GCA_036271855.1 Burkholderiales bacterium | reverse complement strand
CATCGGCAGTTGCTGCGCACGCCGATGGAGGCGCTGCGCCTGCTGGGCATCGCGCCCGAAGACGTTCGCGAGATCGTCATCACCCATTTGCATAACGACCACGTCGGCACCTTCGACGCCTACCCGAACGCGCGCTTTCATCTGCAAGATGCCGAGATGGCCTTCGCCACCGGACGCCACATGTGCGGCAGCACGCTGCATAGCAAGGCCTACGAGCCCGACCATGTAACCGGCATGATTCGCCTGGTCTATGGCAATCGCGTCGTGTTTCACGATGGCGATGCCGACATCGGCCCCGGCATCAGCGTGCATCGCATCGGCGGCCACACCGACGGCATGCAGGCGGTGCGCGTGCGTACGGCGCGCGGCTGGGTGGTGCTGGCTTCCGACGCCAGCCACTTCTACGAGCATTTCCAGAACTGGCGCTGCTTTCCGCTGGTGTTTCACCTGGGCGCCGTGATGCAGGGCTATGCACGCCTGCGCGAGCTGGCGTCCTCGCCTGAGCACATCATTCCCGGCCACGACCCGGCAGTGATGAATTTCTATCCCTCCCTCAATGCCGGGCTCGAGGGCATCGCGGCCCGCCTGGACCAGACCCCAAACAATAAATAATCATTCGACAAATCGACAGGAGACAAAAATGCGTAACAACAAATTGCTTGCCATGCTCTGCGCCGCCGCGTGCATCACGCTGGCCGGCGCCGCCCCGGCGCAGGACCGCTACCCGTCCAAGACCATCCAGCTGGTGGTGGGCTTTCCGCCCGGCGGCTCCAACGACATCGTCGCCCGCCTGCTCGCTCCCAAGCTGGGCGAGATACTCGGCGTCGCCGTGGCGGTGGACAATCGTCCGGGCGCCAACGCCACCATCGGTACCGAGTACACCGCGCGCGCGGCGCCCGACGGCTACACCATCACCCTGGGCAGCGCCAGCCCGATTGCGATCAGCCCGCACACCTATCCCAACCTGCGCTACGACCCGCTGAAAGACCTTTCCGGCATCACCACCGTCGCGGCTACGCCGGAATTGCTGGCAATCAATCCGAACGTGCCGGCCAAGACCCTGCAGGAACTGGTGGCGCTGTCGAAAACACGCGACGTCACCATCGCCTCCGCCGGCAACGGCGGCCTGCCGCACCTGGCGATCGAGCTGCTCAAGGGGCAGTCGAAGGGGCGCATCGTCCATGTGCCGTACAAGGGCGCCAGCCCCGGCATGACCGATGCCGTCGGCGGCCATGTGGACGGCATCATCGTCGACCTGCCGGCGCTGTATGCGCTGGTCACCGACGGCAAGCTGCGCGCCATCGCGGTGACCGACGACCACCGCGCCAAGGTGATGCCCAATGTGCCGACTTCCGCTGAAGGCGGCCTGCCCGGAGTGATCGCTTTCAATTGGTTCGCCGTGATGGGCCCGGCAAAAATGCCCAAGCCTATCGTCGACAAGCTGCACGACGCGCTGGTGAAGACGGTGAATTCTCCGGACGTGGTGGCCAGTCTGGCCAAACTCGGCATCGAACCCTTCACCCAGCCCTCGGCGGAGGCCTTCGACGCCTTCCTGAAAAAGGAACTGGTGCGCTGGGGCGAAGTGGCCAAGGCCTCCGGCGCCAAGTCGGACTGAGTTCGTGCCAACACTCAAACTAGCCGCCGCGGCAACCCCGGCAATACAAGCACTGGAGACAAACATGCGCGCACTCCTGATTGCCCTCGCCTGCGGACTGCTGCCGCTGCAGGCCTGGGCCGACTTCCCCGAGCGCGCGGTGC
>DATAZV010000235.1:0-11520 GCA_036271855.1 Burkholderiales bacterium | reverse complement strand
AGGTGCAGGTGTTTTTTGCGACGGTGCCCACCATTGGCACGTATGTGAAGTCGGACCGGGTCAAGCTGCTGGCGGTGACTTCGGCCCAGCGTTCGCCGCAATATCCGAATACGCCGACGGTGGAGGAAAGCGGCATCGCGGACTTCGACGTTTCCACCTGGTGGGGGGTGGTGGCGCGGGCGGGGACTGCGGGTGCGGTGGTGAATAAACTCAATGGCGCGGTCAACGAGTCGCTGGCGAGCGCGGCGATACGCGAGCGGCTGCGCAGTGAAGGGGCGGATGCTTATCGCGGCAGCAGCGCGGATTTTGGCAAGCTGCTGGGTAGTGAATTGGCGGCGTGGAAAAAGACGGTGGCTGCCGCAGGGATTCAGGCGCAATGAGCAAGCGCAATCAGCAGGCGCAGTAAAGCAAAACTAAAACGTCAACGACCTCACGGAGACTTCGCATGAAGATTTCTTTTTCACGCAACACACGGGGCGCCATCGCGGCGGCCTTTGGCGCGCTGGCGCTGCTTTCGGGCAACGCGCAGGCGCAGGCAAAGTACCCCACCAAGCCGATCACCATCGTGGTGTGCTACACGCCGGGGGGCACCGGCGACGCCTTCGCGCGCGCGGTGGCGGAAAAGCTGGGGCCGGCGCTGGGCGTATCCGTAGTGGTGGAAAACCGGCCGGGCGCGGGCGGGCTGATCGGCACGCAGATGGTGGCGAAGGCAGCGCCGGATGGCTACACGCTGCTGCTGGGGCAGACCGGCGAGATGTCGATCAACAAATACCTGATGAAAAGCACGCTGGTGGACCCGGAGAAGGAGCTGACGCCGATCATATTGGTCGGCCTGGTGCCGCTGGCGCTCACCGTGCGCGGCGATGCGCCTTATGCGAATTTCAAGGCACTCTCGGATGCGCTTAAAGGCAATGCGCCGGGGCTTTCGTTCGCTTCTTCCGGCATCGGCACGCCGGGGCACCTGGCGGGCGAGCAACTCAAGCTGGTGACCAAGTCTTCTATCGTCCACGTGCCGTACAAGGGCGCGGGCGTGGCGCTCTCGGACCTGCTGGGCGGGCACGTGACCTACTTCTTCTCCGGCATGGCGGCGGCGGTGCCGCATACGAAGACGGGGCAACTGAAGATTCTCGCCGTCTCCACCGCGCATCGCGCGCCTTCGGCGCCGGAGATTCCGACGGTGGCCGAGAGCGGCATCCCCGGCTTCGACTTTTCGCTCTGGGGCGGCCTGTTCGCGCCGACCGGCACGCCGCGCGATGTCATCAACCAGGTCAACCGCGAAGTCGGCAAGCTGCTGGCACCGGGGCAGCCGGTGCGCGAGAAATTGATGGCCGACGGCACCGAGGTCAACCCGGAGTCGCCGGAGAAGCTGGGCGCGTTCACCCGCTCGGAGACGGTCAAGTATGAAAAGATCATCCGCGCCGTCGGCGTGAAGATGGAATAGTGACACCGCACTTTGCAAAGGCTGCTCTCATGAAAAAACTCAACATCATCGCCTTCGCCGGCGACGGCATCGGCCCGGAAATCACCGCGGCCACCTTGCAGGTGGTGGAAGCGGCGAACAAGCTGCTCGACCTCGGGCTCAACATCACGCACGACGACGTCGGTTTCGCGGCGTATGAAAAGCACAAGCACACCATGCCGGATGCGACGCTGGAAAAGGCGCGCGCGGCGGATGGCGTGATCCTCGGGCCTTGCGATACTTACGGCTACCCGGTGCCGCCGGAGAAAGGCGGGGTCAACCCCTCTTCCAAGCTGCGCCTGGGGCTGGACCTGTACGCCAACATGCGGCCTTCGCGCACCATCAAGGGCGTGCCGGCTTTTATCAAGCAGATGGACCTGGTGATCGCGCGCGAAAACACCGAGGGCTTTTACGCCGACCGCAATATGTTCATGGGCTCGGGCGAGTTCATGCCGACGGCCGACGTGGCGCTGGCCGTGCGCAAGATCTCGGCATCAAGCTCCAAACGGATTGCGATTGCGGCTTGCGAGGCGGCGATGAAGCGGCGCAAGCAAGTCACCCTCGTCAGCAAGGCGAACGTGCTGAAGCTTTCCGATGGCCTGTTCATGCGCGAGGCGCGGGCGGTGTGCAAAACCTATCCGCAGATCAAGGTGAACGAGGTGCTGGTGGATGCGATGGCGTCCCTCCTGGTGCGCACGCCCGAGGCGTATGACGTGATCTGCACCACCAATATGTTCGGCGACATCTTGTCGAACCAGGCTTCCGAGCTGGCGGGCGGGCTGGGGCTGGCGGGGTCGCTCAACGCCGGTGACGCGCACGCGATGGCGCAGGCTTCGCATGGCTCGGCGCCGGACATCGCGGGGCAGGACAAGGCCAACCCCTGCTCGGTGATGTTTTCCACCTGCATGCTGCTGGACTGGCTGGGCGAGCGGCATAAGCTGCCGGCGCTGCAAAAGGCGGGCGCGCTGATCGACAAGGCGATTTGCGAAGTATTGGCGGAGCCGGCCAGCCGCACCGTGGATTTGGGCGGCAAGCTGGGCACGCGCGCCTTCGGCGAGGCGGTGACCCAGCGATTTGGGACGCTGGTGAAGTAGCGCCTGGAGGCAACCCGGGGCGACGAGGGCGACCCGGGGCTAATCCGGCCGATTGCCGCCGTGCGGGGCCGAGTGATGTATCGTATGTGCAGTGTTGTCATTGGAGACCGACCATGAGCGTTACCGCCATCAAGAAAAGTTCTTCCGTCCGCAACCAGGTGAGCGCCGAGGAATGGCAAAAGCGCGTCGATCTCGCTGCCGCCTACCGGCTGGTGCACCACTACGACATGGACGAGATGATCGCCAACCATATCTCGTGCCGCGTTCCCGGTGAAGACAATGCCTTCCTGATCAACCCCTACGGCATGCTGTATGACCAGATGCATGCTTCGGGCTTTATCAAGATCGATTGCGACGGCAATGTGCTGTTCAACCCGGGTGAGTACGGCGTGAACCGCGCCGGCTTCGTGATCCACAGCGCGGTGCATCGGGCGCGGCACGACGTCGACTGCGTGATTCATACGCATTCGCTGGCGGGCATGGCCGTCTCGGCGATGAAGTGCGGGCTGCTGCCGCTGGCGCAGACGGCGATGCGCTTTGTCGACATCGGCTACCACGACTACGAAGGCGTGGCGATCAATATGGACGAGCAGGAGCGCCTGGTGAACGACCTGGGAATGCGCGAGGTGATGATTTTGAAAAACCACGGCCTGCTGTGCGTCGGCCCCTCGATCGCCGAGGGCTTCAACAACATCTTCCGCCTGGAGCGCGCCTGCCGCCTGCAGGTGATGACGCTCTCCTGCAACACCGAGCTGCAGATGCCCTCGCGCGAACTGGTGGAAGCTACCGCGCATCTCTACCAGCCCGGCGTGCGCCGCCGCTTCGGCGAAATGGAATGGCCGGCGCTGCTGAAAAAGCTCGACAAGATCGACCCTTCCTACCGCGACTGATTCGTGCTGCTGCTGGAGCACGACGCCAAGACCCTGCTGGCGCGGGACGGCATTGCCGTCCCGCCCGGCGTGCTGATCGAATCCCTGGACGCGCTGGCCGGCGCTGATTTGCGGGGTATTGATCTACCGCCCGGGCCCTGGGTGGTGAAGGCGCAGGTGCCGGTGGGCGGGCGCGGCAAGGCGGGCGGGATACGCATGGCCGATGATGCGGCCGGCCTGGTCGATGCGCTAGGCGCGATACTCGCCATGCGCATCAAGGGGCATGCGGTGCAGGGCTGCCGGGTCGAATCGAAGAGCGCGGGCAGCGAGGTGTTTTTGAGTTTCGCCGTCGATGCCGCCGCCGGGGCGGTGCGCATGCTGTTTTCGGCGCGGGGCGGGATCGATATCGAGTCCGTCGCGCCAGGTGCCTTGCGCAGTGCGCTGGTGCCGCCGCGACTCGATGCCATGCTGGCCGCGCTGCCCAAGCTGCTCGAAGGCGCGCCGCCGCATATCGCCGCCGCCGTGGCCGACGCGGGCGAGCGCCTGGCGGAAATCTTCTTGCGCCACGAGGCGCTGCTGCTGGAGATCAATCCGTTGTTCGTCGATGCCGACGGCAGCTGGACGGCCGGTGATGCGCGTTTCGCGCTGGACGAGAACGCGCTGCCGCGCCAGCCGGCGCAGATGGTGCTGCTTTCCGCGCGCGAGGGCGCGTATACCGACGCGCTGTTCAAGTATCGCAACGGCTTCGATTACATCGTGGTCGACCCGGGCGGGGAGATCGGGCTGATCACCACCGGCGCGGGGTTGTCGATGAAAATCATCGACGACCTGACGGCGCAGGGGCGGCGGCCGTACAACTTCGTGGACATTCGCAGCGGGCAGTTTCGCGGCGACCCCGGGCGTTTGATCACGGTGATGCGCGACATCGCGCACGCGCCGAACATCCGCGTGGTGCTGGTGAATATCTTTGCCGGCATCACCCATCTGGGCGAGTTCACCAAACTGCTGGCGCAAGCGCTGGCGGCGGTGCCGGAGTTGCGCGTGCCGGTGGTGGCGCGCCTGGTGGGCAACGGGCTGGACGACGCACGGGTGATCCTCGCCGAGCAGGCGCCCGCGGTGGAATTGCAGGTGGACCTGGAGCAGGCGCTGGCGCGGGTGCTGCAAATCGCGGGGCCGGCGCATGGCTGATTCGATGCTCGAGGCGCTGTTGCGTGAGGATGTGCCGGTGCTGGTGCAAGGCATCACCGGCCGTGCCGGGCGCTCGCATGCGCTGCAGATGCAGGCGGCGGGGACGCGCATTGTCGGCGGCGTGGCCGGCCCTGGCGCGAAATCGAACGACGGGCCGTCGGGCATTCCCGTATTCACCGATTGCGCGGCGGCGGTCGCGGCCACCGGCGCGCGCGCCAGCGTGGCGCTGGTGCCACCGCTGCAGGCGCTGGCGGCGGCGCAGGAGGCGTTTGCCGCCGGCATCCAGCTGCTGGTGTCGGTGACCGAGGGCGTGCCGGTGCATGATGCGATCAAGGCAGCCGCGCTGGCGCGCGAGTGCGGCGCCACCTGGGTCGGGCCCTCCACGCCCGGCCTGGCGGTGCCGGGGCGGATGAAAATGGGCTTCCTGCCGGAGGTGACACTGGCGCCCGGCAGCATCGGCGTGATGTCGAAAAGCGGCACGCTGTCGTATGAGGCCAACTATCGCCTGGTGCGCAACGGCCTGGGCCAGTCGCTCTGGCTGGGGGTGGGCGGCGACCCGGTGAAGGGCACGCGCTTCGCCGACCTGCTGCCGCTGTTCGCCGCGCATGCGGGCACGCGCGCGGTGCTGCTGATCGGCGAGATCGGCGGCACCGAGGAGGAGGATTGCGCCGCCGCGATCAAGCAACTTGGTTTTGATAAACCGGTGTTCGCGGTGATCGCCGGTTCCAGCGCGCGCGAAGGCGTGACCATGGGGCACGCGGGTGCGCTGATCCAGGGCGGGCTGGGCACGCACGCGTCGAAGACCGAAGCGCTGAAAGAGGCGGGCGTGCACGTGCATCAACAGATAGACGCGCTGGTGGACGCCATGGTGCGTACGCTCAGCTAAGAACAATAACGGTCAAGGGGGCGCTCCCCCCTTGGCAACCCCCGAATGCAACGGGAAGCATGCGCTTCCCCAGGACAAGTAACGATCAAGGAGGCTTTGCCCCCTTGGTAACCCCGGAATTGAGGGGGAAGCATTCGCTTCCCCAGGAGACGAGCATGGACTTCGCATTGACCGACGAGCAGCGCCGCATCGTGCACGCGGTACGTGAACTGGCGCAGGATAAATTCAAAACCCGGGCACTAAAATATCTCGACGGCACCTTTCCGTGGGAGAACATGAGGGACCTGGCCGATATCGGCATTCTCGGCATGGCGGTGCCGGAGGAATACGGCGGCCTCGGCCTGCCGGTGTTCGAGACCGCGCTGGTGCTCGAAGAGATCGGCAAGGTCTGCTATGTCACCGCGATGGCGGTGCTGGGCGAAGTGGGCGTGCAGACGCGCGTGATCTCCACTTACGCTCCCGAGCACATCAAGCAGGATATTTTGCCGCGCGTGGTCAAGGGCGAGACCATGCTGGCGGTATGCATGACCGAGCCGGACGCCGGCACCGATGTCGCCAATTACCGCACCAACACCACCATCAAGGGCGATCGCGTGGTGGTCAACGGCGTCAAGACCCTGATCAGCCGGGCCGACGAGGCCGGTATGTTCGTGGTGTTCACCCGCATCGACGGCAAGCCCGGGCGTGAAGGCATCGGCTGCGTGCTGGTGCCGGCCGGCACCAAGGGCTTCGAAGTGACCGCGCGTTATCACACCATGGGCGGCGAATTCCTGCACGAAATCCGCTTCGACAATTGCGAGCTGCCGCTGGAAAACCTGGTGATCCGCGAAGACGGTTTCAAGAAGCTGCTGAACGCCTTCAACACCCAGCGCTGCCTCAACCCTTCGATCTCGCTGGGTCTGGCCGAGGGCGCCTTCGACGAAGCGGTGAAGTACATGCGCGAACGCACCGCCTTTGGCCGCGCCATCGGCGAGTTCCAGGGCATGCGCTGGAAGCTGGCCGACATGTACAAGGACATCGAGGCCGGGCGCGGCCTGCTGTATCGCGCCTGCGCCACCGCCAATCCCTTCCCCGACCCCTTCCTGGCGGCGACGGCGAAAATCTTTTGCAACGAGATGTCCCTGCGCGTCACCAGCGAGGCGATCCAGGTGCACGGCGGCTACGGCTTCACCGACGAGTACCCGGTGTCGCGCTTTTACCGCGGCGCGCGCTACGGCACGCTGGGCGGCGGAACCTCGGAGACGCTGCGTGATCTGGTCGGCAAGCGGATACTCGCGGGCTTCGAAGACAGCGACGGGATTTTGAGCATTACCGACTTGTAGCCGGAGCCGGGAGGCTGCCCTGGGGAGGTTACGCACCCCTCCTCCGTTCGTGGTGAGCCTGTCGAACCACATGTGCCTTGCCCATGCGGCAAATCGCGTACTCCCCACAGCAGTGAGGCACGCACCCTTCGACAAGCTCAGGGCGAACGGTGGAGCAAGACGGTTCCGCTCCATACCGTCGTTCCCGCATTTGCGGGAACGACAGCCAAGAAGGCTTACGCGCCCAAACCGTTCTGCAAATCCCTCTTGATATCGGCCACGCTCTCCAGCCCGACCGACACCCGCAGCAGCCCTTCGACCACGCCCGCCGCCACCCGCGCCTCCGGGCTGATGCGCCCGTGGGTGGTCGAAGCCGGATGGGTAATGGTGCTCTTGGTGTCGCCGAGGTTGGCGGTGATCGAGATCATCTTGCAGCCGTCGACCACGCGCCAGGCCTCTGCACGCCCACCCTTGATGGTGAAGGTAACCACCGCGCCGGCGAGAAAGCGGCCGCCGGCGGACTGCTGGCGCTTGGCCAGCTCGTGCTGAGGGTGCGACTCCAGGCCGGGGAAAAACACTTTCTCCACCTGCGGGTGCGACTCCAGCCAGCGCGCCAGTTCCAGCGCGTTGTCGCACTGCTTTTCCATCCGGATGCCCAGGGTCTCCATGCCCTTCAAGGCCACCCACGCATTGAACGGGCTCATGCTCGGGCCGGCGGTGCGCAAAAAGCCGTGCACCTCGCCCATCACCAATTCCTTGCTGCCGACGATGGCGCCGCCGAGAATGCGCCCCTGCCCATCCAGATATTTGGTGGCCGAGTGCACCACGATGTCGGCGCCCAGGTCCAGCGGACGCTGCACGGCAGGCGAGCAAAAGCAGTTGTCCACCACCAGCACGGCGCCGGCTTTTTTGGCGATTTTCGACAGCGCGGCAACGTCGAGCACTTCCATCAGCGGATTCGATGGCGTCTCGAGGAACAGCATTTTGGTATTCGGCTTGACCGCCTTTTCCCAGGCCGACAAGTCGGTGGCTTCGACGAAGGTGGTCTCAAGACCAAAGCGCCCGAGGTTCTTTTCGAACAGGGTGATCACCGCGCCGAACACACTGCGCGAGCACACCACGTGGTCGCCCGCCTTGAGCAGGCCCATGGCCACGGTGAGCACCGCCGACATGCCCGAACTGGTGGCGATACAGGCCTCGCCGCCCTCGAGCGCCGCCAGGCGCTGCTGGAACATTTCCACCGTCGGGTTGGAAAAGCGCGAATAAACGTAGCCCGGCGCCTGGTTGGAAAAACGCAGCGCGGCGGTGGCGGCGTCTTCATGCACGAAACTGGAACTCAGGTACAAGGCTTCCGAGTTTTCGTTGAAATTGCTGCGCTGCACGCCGGCGCGTACGGCCAGGGTATCGAAATCGAATTTGTCGCTCATCGGGCGGCCTTTAGACAAAAATCCATAAAAAAACCCGTTTCAGCTTAGACACGCCAAAACGGGCTGGATATTTCTTCCACTCGCTTTAGCCGTATTTGTCGGACCGTCTCGGGCAAACCACCCGGGTCCCGCGCCCGCAAGCTGAAACTCAAATCGGCGCGTATATGATTATACTCTGCCTGCTAACCCAGCGCGGTCCCGGGACCAAAGGTCCCAATGCATACCCAAAATTACGCCGCTGATGCGTCATTCCCGAGCCCTGTTGCGCCTGCTGTCCGGCCTGCTGCTCGCCTGCTGCTTTACTGCCGCGGGCGCGCAAGGCACGCCTGCGGGCCTGTGGCGCACCATCGACGATAACACCGGCAAGCCCAGTGCGCTGGTGCGCATCACCGAAGCCGCGGGCGAATACACCGGGCGGGTGGAAAA
The DNA here is from genome assembly GCA_036271855.1 of Burkholderiales bacterium. Taxonomy (GTDB): domain Bacteria; phylum Pseudomonadota; class Gammaproteobacteria; order Burkholderiales; family JAEUOS01; genus JAQGMJ01. The sequence goes on along the minus strand of DATAZV010000235.1, from coordinate 2,870 downwards.
ACTCTTTCCCGGCGTCGCCAACGAACCCGCGCCCGTCTGCGACCAGTGCACCGGCGCGCGCCATGGCCAGCCGGTGCTGGGCATGATCATTCTCTCGGGCGTGCGCCGCAACCGCGACCAGAACAGTGAAGAATACAGCGGCGGCGAAATCCTCGACCCGGAAAACGGCAGCACCTATCACGCCCTGCTGACCATGGCCGACGGCGGCAAAAAGCTGCGCGTGCGCGGCTATTTGCTGGTCACGCTGTTCGGGCGCACCCAGGTGTGGGAGCGCGAGGAGTAGGCAAAACCTCAATGAATATCGACAGGACGAATGGATCTGGGGCAACCCGGTGATGGCCGGATTCAATGGCAAAAGCCCGGAATATGCCGGGTATGGCTAGAATGCACTGGGGAACGCCTATTAGGGGATATCGTGATCGAACAAAAAATAAATGAATTTTTCGGTGACGCCGAGTCCGCTGCGTTCGGAACCGGTTGGTGGAGCGGGGTGCTGTCCGCCTTTTTTGGAATCCTGTCCTTCGGGGCGGTCGTGTGCCTGCATTTTCCCCAGATACTCAGCTCACCCGAGTTGCGGCCCCACTACCCCATGGAGATCATCCGCCCCTTGATCCAGGCCCTTATCGTGGCGGCAGTCATCTTCGGCATCCTTTCCTCGGTTCTGCGGAAGAAGAAGGTCCTGGGCCTGACCGGCATGTTGCTGGCCTTTGCGGCAGCCGCGCTGGGTGGGGCCAGCGTGCCCATCAACCAGCCCCTGACCGACGGGCCGGCGATTGGCCTGGACTGGTTTCTGCTGGACTTGTTCTTAATGGCGCTGATCTATGTGCCGATAGAAAGGCTCTGGCCCCAGTATCCAGCGCAAGGAACATTCAGGGACCAGTGGACCCTGGACATCGTATATTTTCTGTCCACCCACCTTCCCATCCAGATTCTGTCTTTCCTGATCATGCTGCCGGCGACCCAGGCGACGAAATACCTGGCTATTCCCAGTCTTCAGCAGTTCATCGCCAAGGCGCCCTGGCTGATCCAGTTTCTACTGGCGATTATCGTCGCGGACTTTGCGGAATGGTTCATTCACCGGGCCTTTCACAAGGTCCCATTCCTCTGGCGATTCCATTCCATCCACCACTCGTCGAAGGCACTTGACTGGATCGCCGGGTCACGCTCCCACTTTATCGACGACATTCTGGTGCGCGGCTTCATTCTTGTTCCCCTGATGCTCGCGTTCTCGCAAAACGTCATCGTGGCGTACCTGGTTTTCGTCACCCTTCATGCGACGTGGACGCATTGCAATTTTTCGCCCAATGCCAAATGGCTGGAAAAATACCTGGTCATGCCCAGGTACCACCACTGGCATCACTCCTCCCAGAAAGAGGCGATCGACAAGAACTTCGCGATTCACTTTCCCTGGATCGACAAGCTGCTGGGGACTTCCTATTTCCCCGAGGAGTGGCCGGAACAATACGGCCTGGACGCCGAAGAAATCCCGCGGGGCTTTATCAGGCAGACCTACCAGCCGTTCATAAAACGCAACCAGCGCTCCTAAAACCTGAGCGCGCTCAGGGCAATATCGGCGGGAATATCCTCGCCCTTTGCCGTCGCCTTGACCAATCCAAGACTTTTCATGACTTTGACAGTGGCAAACCCGAAGTCGTATTCACGCTCGTCGTGGCTTAGCCGCAACAGGCCCGGGTGATGATGATGGTTGTTCTGCAAGCACGCACTGAAAGTTGCCGTTACCGGAAACCACTCGCCTATGTTCATCGCGTTGTCCTGCTCGTCGTCATAGCGGCGATACCCATACGTTCGCGTGTGGGTCCAGTAGTTCTGGATCATGTTTACCCACAACGCAAAAATCCGCAGTCCGACCCACATCACAATGGCGAACTTCCAGTCTCGTACCAGGAGCCATAAAAGAGAAAAACTGAAAGCTTGTGAAAATAGCGCGAAATAATTGTTTGCGACCAGCTTCATCGGCCAGGACTTGAGAATCCTGTCATTGGCAAGGTTCTCCGTGCACGAGTTCGGAATCAGGCACAGGTACATCGTCCGCCAGAAGCCGTCGCTTGCAAGCTTGTTGGGGTCGCCGGGATGGTCCGAATACTTATGATGCAAACGATGGCGGTTCACCCAGCCGACGGGGTCGACATAAAGCCCGAAAAAATTGTTCAGCAAGGTGACCAGATTGATGAACCACGGCCGGTAATCGAGCGAGCGATGCGCGATCCCCAGGTGAAGGACATCGGCCAGGTACAGCCCGGCAAGAAACCAGAAACAGACGAAGTACGCCATGCCTATCGCCAGGCCCGGCCCGGGCCCCAGATGAGCCGGCGCGAAATAGAGGCAGGCCAGCATGTATAAAAAAACGATCAGGTAGCCGATGACATTGTATATTTTCATTATTGAATTTCCCTGTCACTAATCGAAACCGAGATTAGAGCTTTTTTTAAACCGTCTGTAAATGGAACGCGCTGTTTGTCCGCGAGGATCCTTGATTGGGCGGACGAGGGCTGTTTAACCGGAGGTTCTTTCACTCAATGAAGATTAAGGCGTTTCCCAAAGTCGTGTTCCTGACCGGTGCAACAGGCGTCTTGGGCGGGCGGCTCCTGAAGGATCTCCTTCAATCGACTTCCTCCCGCATCTACTGCCTGGTGCGCGGCACGGACCCGATCCATTGCGAAGCGCGCGTTCGCTCCTTCCTCCGCGTTTATGACAAAGACGGGGCGCTCGATCAGGCGTTCCTCGCGCGCGTCGTCATCCTTCAGGGAGACGTGACCCAGGACCGGCTGGGGCTGTCAAAGCCGGCATACGCCGAGCTCCAAAGCCGCACGGATATCACCATTCACGCCGCGGCCAATACCAGCCTGCTG
>DATAZV010000234.1:0-5195 GCA_036271855.1 Burkholderiales bacterium | reverse complement strand
GAGCACCCGGCTCTCGCTGGCCAGCGGCGGCAAACCTTCTTGCATCCGCACCAGCGCCCCGTCGCGATCCAGCAAGGCCACGAAGCCCTGGGCGCCGCGGTTGCCCGCCACCACAAAACGCCCGAGCGCCGCGGCGTAGGCAACGTCGTAGGCATAGCGGATCGGCAGCCCTTCGGCCAGCAGGCGCGGCGCCGACGCCTGCCCATGGGCACCCACCAGTGCACAGTACAGGCCGGTGCCGGCATAGCGCTGCCAGAGCACCAGCCAGTTGCGGTCGGAAGCGGCCACCACCGGCCAGCCGTCGCGGTGGCCGCGCGCCAGGTTGATTTCCGGCCCCGGTTTGCCGCCGCCATCCAGGATGCGCGCGTGGATGTCGCGGCCGGTGCCGCGGTTCATGAAACCGCCGCCCTCCTGCCAGCCTTCGCCGTAGGCAATCAGGAATTGCTCGCCCAGCGCCGCCGCGTGGCCGGAATGGCCGCCGCGGCGTATCGTAAATGGATAAGGGCGCAGCGGCTGCAACTGCGCGTTCCACAAGCCGGCGCGCTGGTTGATGTCGTCCTCGCCGTCTTCGGCGGTCACCAGAATCACGCCGCGGCTGTTGATCGCCGCGCTCGGCGGCTCCTGCGCTTCGGGCCGCGACACCAGTACCTGCGGGGTGATCGCCAGCTCGCCGCTGCCGTCGGCCACCGGCAGCCAGTCGTAGTAGATATCGTGCGGCCAGTCGCCGCCAAGATTGGGCCGTGGCGGATTGCCGGCACTGCCCCAGACCAGCAACAGCCGCTCGCCGACACGCAGCAGATCGATGCCGTGCTGCCAGGCACGGTGGTCCTCGTTTTCATCGCCAGCGGCCAGCGCCGGCGCGCGCGGCGCCAGCGCGCACCAGGCGCCCGCCGCCGCCGCGCGCAGCCAGGCGCGGCGCCCGCTGCGAGATGCAATCACACGCCTGATCCGCGTACCTCGGCCATGCGTCCGGCATCGTCATAGCGCACCCGCAACATGCGCTCCTTCTGCCAGCGCAACACTGCTTCCTCATCGTGGTCGAGGTCGCGGCTGATGTCGGCGTGGGTCACGCCGGGCCGCGCGCTGCGCTTGTCGGCACCGCGAAAGCGCGTGATGTTGTAGCCGGCCCAGGCCAGCAGGGTGCCGCCCAGGATCATCACGACCAAGGCGTAATCCTCCAGCACATGCTGGACTTCACGATAGCCCTGGTAGACCACCATGAAACGATAGGCCTCCTCGAAACCGAGCAGCCACGCCAGCAGCGCCAGCAGCGGTACCCAGAGGTAGATCCACAGCGCCCAGAAAGCGAGCGTGATGATCCCGTACAGCGTGCGCTGGCGCGGCGACTGCAGGTCGGGCCGCTCGATGATCGGTGAATTCAGGGTGGGGTGATGCCACGGTCCGGACTTATCCATCTTGCCCTCGTCTTCGAATTGCGCATGATCGCGCGGGGGACCGCCACTATCGTGGTGGCCATGTTGATCATCCAGTACGCCAGGGGGTACCAGATCATCCAGAAAAAATTGCGCGCGTAGCCGGTGTCGTAGCGCGAGTCGAGCGCCAGCGAAATGCCGATCTGCAGCAGGCAGGTGGTGCCGACAACCACCCCGTTCCAGCCCGACAGGAAGGAATCCACCCGCAGGCCGGCCGGCATGGCCACCAGAAATCCCAGCAGCCAGAGAATCAGCATCACCAGCATGGTGTAGGCCCAGGTCACGCTCAGCACATACTCCGCCAGCACCGGCCACATGCGGCGCGACTTCCAGTGTCCGGTGATGCGCCAGTTCTTCATCAGCACCTGGATGCCGCCGGTGGACCAGCGCAGGCGCTGCTTCCACAGCCCGGCGATGGTTTCCGGCGACAGGATCCAGCACAGCGCCTTCGGCTCGAAACGCACGTCCCAATGGCGGATCTGCAGCTTCCAGCTGATGTCGATGTCCTCGGTCAGCATTTCGCGGCTCCAGTAGCCGACATCGCGCAGGGCCGCCTTGCGAAAGCAGGTGACCACCCCTGACACGGTGAAAATGCGCCCGTAGGTGCGCTGCGCCCGCTTGATCAGCCCGACGATGGAACTGTATTCGCCCAGCTGCAGGCGCCCCAGCAGGGTGGAGCGGTTGCGCACCCGCGGATTGCCGGTCACCGCGCCCACGCGCGGGCCGTAGAGCAGGTGCGCCATCATCCAGTGCAAGGCGTACGGGTCGAGCAGCGCATCGGCGTCGATGCAGGCCAGGTACTGCGCCGAAGTCATCGCCGCGGCGGTATCCAGCGCCACCGCCTTGCCTTCGTTTTTCTCCAGGTGGATGGCGCGGATGCGCGGATGCTCCGCCACCAGAGAATCCATGATGTCGCGCGTGTTATCGGTGCTGCCGTCGTTCACCAGCAGGATGTCGAAGTTGGGATAGGCGCAGGCCAGCAGCCATTTCACCGTGTCCTGCAGGTCGCGCCCTTCGTTGAAGCAGGGCACGACGATGCTCACCAGCGGATAGTCCGGCAATTGCGGCGGCGGCTCCGGCTCGCCGCGCTGCATCGCCCGGCGCACCGCGGGCGCGGGCCGCTCGAAGCGAAAATAATAAAAGATCGCGCCCACCATCCACAGGTAGGCCATGAACAGCGGGTAGTAGAACGAATACCCGGTGAAAATCCGCATGACCGTGATGCCGAAATGTGACATGGTGGCGCCTACCTGAAAGTGGTGTCACGGACCGACAAGGCCGGCGCGATCTGCGCCAGCGGCGGCTCATCACGCAGGAAATCGTCATCGCGAAAGCCGAAATTGACGGCGCCGGCGCGCTGCAGCCCGCGCATGCGCTCCGACAGCGCTGCCCCGGCACGCAGCGCGCCGCCGTCGCCTGCGCCATCGAGCAAAACCACCAGGCGCGGCTGCCCCGCCGCCAGCGCGGCAGCATCGCCGCCCGCGAAATGCGCCACCGGCGGCGCGCCGCGCAATTGCGCCAGCACCACCCAATCGGCGCCGGCGGAAATCGACGCGATGGTCTGTGCCGAAGCATCGGCCTGCGCAATGCCGCGCGCCACCAATAGCGGCGCGCGCCACTTGCGCGCCGCCTGCGCCAGCCTGGCGCTGGCGGCGACCATCGCGGCACTGTCCGCCGCCTCGCCGGGCCCCGTCGGCATGAAATACAGGCCCTCAAAATTCGAACCGCGCGCCAGGTCCTGCACAATCGCTGCCGCGGCAGCCGGCGGCATGCGCAACAGCGAGGGCGGAATCGCCGCGCAGACCTTGACGTCGGTGCGGGTCGACAATTGCCAGGCCACCCGGTTGAACAGGTCAGCGCGCATCGCCATCGACTGGGTGGCGAAATAGGCTTGCGGCGCCGCGCCCGCGCCGCTGTCGCTGAAGGCATGCAGGAACACATGCGTCACCCCCAGCGCCAGCACGCGGTCCAGCAACGCGGAAAGCTTCTGCTCCTGGCGCGCCGGGTCGGCGTCCACCACCTGGTCGAGCCCGACCTCGACCACCCGCACCGGCGGCGGCACCGGCGGCCCGATCACCTCACCGGTGAAATTGGCCAGCGGCGGATTGTGGATCACCAGCAGGCGGCGCATCGCCGATAGCGGTACCTGCGGTGTATTGACGCCGTCGTTCAGCGTAATGTCGACCGGCATGCCGAGTTCGCCGGCGATGCGCACCAGCTCGTCGTTATAGCTGCCGTAGGGCCAGACCATGGCGCGCGGGCGCTGCCCGGTCTGGCGCGCGATCAGCGCCGAGTTGCGTTCCATGTCGTCGCGCACCCGCGCTCGCCACTGCGCGTCGTTTTCGTAACTGCCGCTGGCCGCGTCATACAGGCGCGCGGTGGCGGCGGGCTCGACATTGCCCTGCGGGTTGGCGAGGATGCCGCGATGCAGGTCGTAACTGTGCGACGCCATCTCTACCAGTCCGGAGCCCGCCATCTCGCGCAACTGCGCCCAGGTGGGAAACGCGGCGGAACCCACCGTCGCCTTCTCGCCATACAACTGGTCCGCCTGCGGCGGCTCGTCGATCCATTTGCCCACCACCGCCAGCAGCGCCGGGTAGCCGAACACGCGCAGCAGGGGATAGACGCGCGTGTAAAACGACAGGTAGCCGTCGTCGAAAGTCAGCAACACCGCCTTCGGCGGCAGCGATTTTCCGCCGTTGCGCGCATCGATGATCGCCTGCAGGCTGACCGGCGCATAGCCGCTGCCGCGCAGCCAGGCGAACTGCGCCACCAGCGCGCCGCTGTCCACCGCGTAGGGGTCGGGATAGTCGCGCACCTCGTCGCGCACCTCGTGGTACGAAAGCACGATGAAACTGCCGGGGGGCGGCGCCACCGGCGCCAAACCGGGCGGCGCGCTCGCCGGCGCCCGGTCCGCGGTCAGCCCGGGGGCGGCGGCCAGTGCGCCGCAGCCCAGCAGCGCGGCCAGCAGGCCGGCGGCGATATGCGAAATCCCCGGCAGCGCGCGCATGCTCAGAATCTCCAGGTCACGGAAACCACGGCGTAGTTGCGCGCGCTGCGCACGCCGTCGTAGGGGTGGATCGAACGGCCAATGCCATAACGCAGCACCAGGCGGTCGTCAGCGCTCCATTCCTGCTCGTAGCGCGCGTCGTACAGCGAGCCGCTGCCGAAGCCCTGCTCCCAGTAACTGCCGGCGACGAGCGTCACCCGGTGGCGGAAGGCGCGCTCATACCGGCGCCATTGCAGCCACTCGTTGGCCAGTTGCACGCTCGACTCCAGGTCGCGCCCCGGGTTGAAATACGCCACATTGGTTTTCGACGCCTGCGACGCCGCCACCATGCCGGTGACCTCCAGCCGGTACACCGGCCCCGCATAAACGCGCTGGGTCACGCGGGCCTGCTCGACATCGCGGCGGTTGCCGTCGCTGAAGGCCAGGCGATAGACCGTCACGCCGGCGCTGGTCGACTCGCTGCCGCGCCAGGTGGCGCCGACCCCGTAGCGTCCCGCGTCCACCCCAAACAGCCGCGCCTGCACCGGCGTGTAAGTACTCGACGACTCGGCAAACGCGCGCAGGGTCCAGAAGTCATCCGGCGTATAGGCGCCGGCCAGGGAAAGACCGGTGCGGTCCCGGTTCAGGTCCTGGGTCACTTCGGCGCTGGCGAGATAGCGGGTCGAGCGGTATTCCAGGCCGGCGCCGGCGCGGTCATAGCGCCCGGTGCCGGCGTCGAAGCTGCCCAGGCCGTCGTAGGTGTGCAGGAAGGC
>DATAZV010000233.1:0-13872 GCA_036271855.1 Burkholderiales bacterium | reverse complement strand
CCCATATTCCACCCGCAAGCCGCAGACCGCCTCGTCTTCGCCGTCTACCGTGATTTTCGCCTGGCTGCCGGCAACAATCGAAGGCGGATCGACCCGCACCGCACTGATCTTGCCGGCCTGCGCCGCACCCGCAGCCAGCAGGATCGCCATACAGGCAAAGCCAAAGCCGATTTTTTTCATGTTCATGGTCTGCTCCCGTGTCTGTTTATTGGTATTCGCTTTCGACTCTCAGTTCGACCCTCAGGCAGGCCCATTGTAGCCCGCCCCTGCTGCAGGTCGTTCAAGCCGCCCAGACCGGCGTACCCTTGGCTTCCTTGGCGACCGCGGCCAGCACCTTGGCGTGCTCGGCCTCTTCGTCCGCCGAGGCTACCAGGACGAAAGTGGTCAGGGGCGCGGCATGATCGATATCGCCGCCGGCAGCGGCCTCATCGGCATCCAGGTCCATGCCCAGCGCGTCCTGCCCGCGGGTCATGGCCAGATAAACCTCGGCCAGCAACTGGCCGTCGAGCAGCGCGCCGTGCAGGGTACGGTGCGCGTTGGAAACCCCATAGCGCTCGCAGAGCGCGTCCAGGTTGTTGCGTTTGCCGGGATGCAGTTCCTTCGCCATCACCAGCGAGTCGACCACGCCGGCGACCTGCTTGATGAACACCGGGCGCTTCAAGCGCGCCAGTTCGGCATTGAGAAAAGCCAGGTCGAAGGGCGCGTTGTGGATGATGATCTCGGCACCGCCGACAAAAGCCAGCAGTTCTTCGGCCACGTCGGCAAAGCGCGGCTTGTCGGCGAGGAATTCGCGGGTCAGGCCGTGCACTTCCAGCGCCGCCTCGTCGCTGTCGCGGTCCGGGTTCACATAGCAGTGGAAGTTGTTGCCGGAAAGGCGCCGGTTGATCAGCTCGACGCAGCCGATTTCAATGACGCGGTGCCCCTGCGCGGGCTCCAGGCCCGTGGTTTCGGTGTCGAGTACGATCTGGCGATTCATTGATGCTGCGTGGGATTGCATGGATGCGCCGAAGATAACACACCGCGCCCGGCCTCAGCGCCCCCTCTGGCCGGCGCCAGCCTGCTGGGGTTACGCGGGGGCTGGCGCCTTGAGGTTATGGGGGGCTAGCGCCCTTGGGTTTACGCGGGGGCTAGCGCCCTAAGGGGCCGCTCGTTGATCGGCAAGTGGATCAGCCCGGCGAATACGCCCAGCGCCGCCGCCGCGATCCAGGCCCAAAAATAGGAGCCGGTCTTGTCGAACAGGTAACCGCCCATCCAGACGCCGGTGAACGAGCCGATCTGGTGGCCGAGAAACACCACGCCCGAAAGCATCGACAGGTAGGCCACGCCGAAGCGCGCCGCCACCAGGCCGTTGGTCAAGGGCACGGTGGATAGCCAGAGCGCGCCGATGGAACCGGCGAAAACGTACACCGTGGCCTCGGTCTTGGGCGCGAACAGGAAGGCCAGGATGACGATGGCGCGCAAAAAGTAAATCGAGGACAGCAGCAACCGCTTTGGATACTTCGCCCCCTGCATGCCCCACAGATAAGTGCCGACGATGTTGCCGATGGCGATCACCGCCAGGGCACGCGCGCCGACGTTGGCGTTCATGCCGATGTCGCGCAGGTACACCGGCAGGTGCACCGCGATGAACACCACCTGGAAGCCGCAGACGAAATAGCCCATCGACAGCAGCAGGAAGCTGGGGTCGCGCACCGCCTCGTTCAGCGCCTGTTTCAGCCCGCCCTTTTTCAGGGTCGAGCGGTCGATGTAGGGCTCGGTCATCGCCAGCGACAGCGGAATCACCATCAGCATCAGCAGCGCCGACACCATCAGGGCCATATGCCACGAGGCGCCGGAGATCAGGCCCTGCAGCAGCGGCATCATGTAGAACTGGCCGAAAGCCCCCAGGGCGCCCGATACCGCCAGCGCCTGCGCGCGCTGCGCCGGCGGGTAGGAGCGCCCCACCACCCCGGTGATGATGCCGAAGGTCGAGCCGCCCTGCGCGAAACCCATCGCCACCCCGGCGGTAAGCACCAGGGCAAGCGAGGAATGCGCCTCGCTCATACCCCATAGGCCGAAAGCGTAGACCACCAGCGACACCACCATCACCCGCGCCGCGCCGTAGCGATCGGCGATGCCGCCGAGGATCGGCGTGAACAGGCCCCAGCACAGGTTCTGCAAGGCGATCGCGAAGGAATAGGCCTCGCGCGACACCCCCAGGTCTTGCGTCACCGGATTGAGGAACAGGCCCATGCCGTGGCGCACGCCCATGGTCATGTTGACCACCACGGCACCCGCCAGAAGAACCACCAGCGGGGTGCGCCAGCCGCGCGCGCCGATGGAAGAAGTCGAAGTCGTCATGGTGTTTCCCGCATGTTGTTGTTTGATTGCGCCGCGCCCCGGCCGGATGGCGCCAGCGATGGAGAAATGTTCACGCGCCCGGCGCCTGGCGGTTTTCCAGGCTGCGGATCGACGCCTTCAGCGCGCTGTGCAGCTCGCGCTGCGTCTGCGTGCCCAGCAGTTCGTTGACCCGTGTCTGCGCGGCACGCCATAGCGGAATCGACTCGGTCAGCTTGGCCTCCCCGGCCATACTGAGCGCCAGGGCGCGCGAGCGCCCGGCGGGCGCAACGGTGAGCCATCCCGCAGTCTGCAGCGACTGCAGATTGCGCGTCAGCGTGGTGCGGTCCATCGACATGATTTCAGCGAAGCGCGACACCGACACGCCGCTATACCGCGACAGCCTGGAGAGCAGCGAATACTGGTTCAGGGTCAGACCCGCCGCCTGCAAATGGTTGTCATAGATCCGCGTCGCGCGCCGCGTCGCACTGCGCAAATAAACGCAGGTGCAGCCGGGATCATAGTCCCCCTCCACCGCTGGGCTTGATTTAACGCTTTGAATCATTTAAGCTTTTATCGTATGTGCATATACACATGTGCAATTACACATTAAACGTCCATGGACGTCAAGCCCTGCCCCGGGTATCAAATTTTCGAAAAAGCGCGAGCCCATGACCAAAGCCATCGTCCGCCGCAGCGGCGCCTTCGCGCCCCACGGCACCATCGACCCGCGCGAAGTCGCGCACTTAAGCGGCCTGGAGTTCTTCCAGGCGATTTTCGACGGCAAGATTCCGCCCCCGCCGATCGGCAAGACCCTCAACTTCTGGCCGGTCGAGTTCGAGCATGGGCGCGCCGTTTTCGAAGGCGAGCCGACGCGCGATTTTTACAACCCGATTGGCTCCATCCACGGCAGCTACGCCGCCGCCCTGCTCGACTCCGCCATGAGTTGCGCGGTGCATACCACGCTTGCCGCCGGACAGGCCTATACCACTCTCGAATACAAGATCAACCTGACCCGCGGCATGAGCGACAAGACCGGGTGTATCCGCGCGGAGGGAAAAATCCTCCAGGTGGGCAAGCGCATCGGTACCGCCGAAGGCCGGATCACCGACTCTGCCGGCCGCGTGCTGGCGCACGGCACCACCACCTGCCTGATTTTCGACGCGGCGAAGCCCTGAGTTTGAGCGCCGGGGGCCTGGTAGCCCTCAGCGCTTTTTCTGCTTTTTCTTTTCCCCGCCGAATACCCGCGCGGCATGCACGCCCAGGCCGCGTGCGACGCTGCCGAACATGTCGCCGTTGACCATCTTGGCGCGGGCAAAGCGCGTGTGAAACGCTTCGCGCAATTGCCGCACCCCGGTTGAACCCCCGGTGAAATACAGCGTCAGCGGCGATTCCGGCGCAATGCCCGCGGCCTTCAGCGTCTCCTGCGCGGTATCGACGATCCGCTCCACGTCCTCGTCGATTGCCGAGTGCAAGGTTCCCTCCTGCACCGCGACCGACAGTCCCGCCTCGACCATTTCCAGATTCAGCGCCGCCTGTCCACCGTCGGCCACCGCGATTTTCACCGCCTCCACGCGCCCGGCGATCTGGTGTCCCAGACGCTGCTTCAGCACCTCCATCAGGCGCGCGTGGAGGGCCGCATCCTCGTAGTAAAAACGCAATTGCTCGGCGGCGTACATCTCCTTGTTCGAATACAGGAAGTTGATCTTGTGCCAGGTGGCGAGATCGAAGTAGATCGAGGCCGGCACGATGCGCCCGCCTTTGGCCGCGCTGCCGTAACCCAGGGGCGGCATCGCCGTGGCCAGACTCAGTTGGCGGTCGAAGTCGGTCCCGCCCAGGTGGACACCGCCGCTGGCGAGGATGTCGTCCTTGCGCTCGGCCTGCTTGCTGCGCGCCGGCCCCAGGCGGATCACCGAAAAGTCGGAAGTGCCCCCGCCGATGTCCACCACCAGCACCACTTCCTCTTCGGCGAGGCCCAGTTCGTAGTCCAGTGCCGCGGCGATCGGCTCGAACTGGAAAGCCACCTCGCGAAAGCCCGCGCTTATGCCCGCGCGCTTGAGCGCGGCCTGGGCGGCGGCGTCGCGCTTCGCATCGTCATCGACAAAATGAACCGGGCGGCCGATGATCACCTGCGTGAGTTCATGTCCCAGGTGCGCTTGCGCCAGGCGCCGCAGATGGCCGAGATAAAACGCGATGATCTCGTCGAACCCGGTCGCCCGCCCGGCCACCAGGGTCTTCTCTTCCATCAGCGGGCCGCCCAGCACGCTCTTGATCGAGCGCAGCAGGCGGCCTTCGATTCCTTCGGTGTATTCGCGTATCGCCTGGCGCCCGAAAGCCGTGCGATGCTCTTCGGCGTTGAAAAACAGTGCCGTCGGCATGCTGGCTTCGCCGTTTTCCAGCGGCACCAGCGACACCAAGGCGCCGTCGGCGGCAGCGACCGCCGAATTCGAAGTACCAAAGTCAATGCCGATGAACATGCGCGGGCCGGGCAGTGCGTGAAAAGGACAGTAAGCGGGGAAATGACGCGCGAAGCAGCGCCGGCGGAAGCACCGGGCGCGCTGGCATGGCCGCCGCGGGCCGGGGGGCGGATTTTGCCACAAACCACACGCCGCCGGACGCTCGCGGCAGCGCCGCCGGCAAAAAAGTTCGCCAATGTGGCGCAAAAGCAGATGCCGCGCCCGTCAGCGTCCGCCTTACGCTAAGCTCAAGCCGTCGCAGCCTTCCAGGAATCGCCCATGCCCGCTCCGCTGCTGCTCACCGTCGATCCCGCGCATTTCGACGTTTCCTACGCAATCAACCCCTGGATGCAACCAGGCGAATGGGCGCGCGACCCGCACGGCATGCGCCGCGCCGCGCGGCGCTCCTTCGAGGACCTGTGCGTGGCCCTGCAGGGAGCCGGCTGCGACCTGGAGGTGGCGCCCGGCGCGCCGGGATTGCCGGACATGGTGTTTCCCGCCAACGCCGCCGTGGTGCTGGACGGCCGCGCCATCGTCGCCCGCTTTCGCCATCCGCAGCGCCAGGGCGAAGAGGCGCATTTCCTCGCGATCTTCGAAGACCTGCGCGAACGCGGCATCCTTACCGAAGTGGCGCAACTGCCAGCTGGCTGCTTTCAGGAAGGTGCGGGCGACTGCATCTGGGACCCGGCACGCGGCCATTTCTGGGGCGGCTACGGCCCACGCTCCAGCCGCGAGGCAATCGACGTCATGGCGGCGTTTTTCGGCCGCGAGATCGTGCCCCTGGAACTGGTGTCGGACCGCTGTTACCACCTCGATGTCGGCTTTTGCCCGTTGAGCGGCGGCGAGATCCTCTACTTTCCGCCGGCCTTGAGCGCGGAGTCGTTGCGCACCCTGCACCAGCGCGTGCCGCCGGAATTGCGCATCGAGGCCAGCGAAGACGACCTGCGCCATTTCAGCGTCAACGCCGTCTGTGTCGGGCGAAGCATCGTGATGAACCGCACCACTGACCATCTGCGCGCCGAACTGACGGGGCGCGGCTACATGGTGAGCGAAGTCGACCTCGCCCCCTTCGTGCTCTCCGGCGGCGGTGCGTTCTGCATGACCCTGCGGCTCAACTTGGCCGCGGCCTAGTGCACAAACCGGCCAGGCTCAGTTGCCGGCCGATTCGATCACGATATTGTTGTAGTGGGTACGGCGGTTCGCCGCCATGCCTTCGCTGTTGAAGCCCAGTTGCACCCAGCCGGACGGGGCATCGAAGTAGGCCACCGTATAAAGCTTGAACTCCGGATCGACACCGACGATGGCGGCCTTGATGGTCTTGCCGATCACCACCCAGGGCGGCAGGTAGTGCTTTTCCTGGATGCGCTTGGGCGCGGCCTTCCTGGCCGCTGCCTTTTTCGCTGCCGGCTTTTTCGCCGGGGCCTTCTTTGCCTTGGTTGCCATGCTCGCGCTCCTGAAAGGAATGAAAGGGACGGGACGCGGGAAGTTTAGCGCAAGCCGCCTTCGCTAGCGGTTCTCCGGCACCAGCACCACGCCTTCCATCAGGCGCCGTGCACTGCGGCTCATCAGCGCCTTGGTGACTTTCCACTCGCCGTCGATCTGCTTCGCTTCGGCGCCGACCGAAAGGGTGCCGGCCGTGTGGCCGAAGCGCACGCGCTGCGGCTGTTTGTCCCCGAGGATGCGCCGCAGGATGGTGCCGGGGATCGCGCAGGCGACCGCGATCGCCACCGCGCCGGTGCCGGTCATCGCGTGATGCAGTTTGCCCATCGACATGATGCGCACGATGATCTCCATGTCGCTGGCTTCGAGGGTCTTGCCGCTGGAGACCCGGTAGCTGGCGGGGGCGGCGGCGAAGGCGATTTTCGGCACATGCTGGTGCTTTTCGCTTGCCTCCTGCGGGGTGGCGGCCAAACCCATGGCGACCGTGGCATGGGCGCGGATGGTTTCCAGCGTCCTCAGCAGTTCCGGATTACCGTTGACCTCATCCTGGGTCTCGGTGCCTTTCAGGCCCAGGCGCGCTGCGTCGATGAACACGGTGGGGTTGCCGGCGTTGATCAGCGTCGTTTCCACTTCGCCGATGCCCGGTATCTGCAGGCGGTCGATGGTGTTGCCGGTGGGAAACATGGCGCCGCCCGCACTGTCTTCGTCGGCACCGGGGTCGAGGAACTCCAGCTTGACTTCAGCCGCGGGAAACGTAACGCCATCGAGTTCGAAATCGCCCAGCTCCACTACCTCGCCATCCTCCATCGGCACATGGGCGATGATTTTCTTGCCGATGTTCGCCTGCCAGATGCGCACCACCGCGTCGCCGTCGCGCGGCGCGGCCACCAGGCCGCGGCGGATCGCAAAGGGGCCGACGGCGGAAGTGAGGTTGCCGCAGTTGCCGCCCCAGTCCACCAGCGGCGCGTCGATGGCGACCTGGCCGAACAGGTAGTCCACATCGCAGTCCGGCCGCGTGCTCTTGCTGATGATCACCGTCTTGCTGGTGCTGGAGGTGGCGGCACCCATGCCGTCGATCTGCTTGCCATAGGGGTCGGGACTGCCGATCACGCGACGCAAAAAGGCATCGCGCGCGGCACCCGGCAACCGCGTGGCCTCGGGCATGTCTTCCGGCGTGAAAAACACGCCCTTGCTGGTGCCGCCGCGCATGTAGGTGGCGCGCACCGCGACCTGTTTGACGAACTTGCTCATGCGATCTCCTTGAACACAATGCATACCGGGCTGCCGGTCGTCGCGCGCAAATGAGGCGCGCCGCCAGCAAGCGGAAGTTCGAGAATATTGTCACCGGCTTCGTTGGCCACCAGTAGTGATTTCCCGCCCTGGCCAAGGGAAATGAAGCGCGGCTTTTCACCGCCGCTGGGCAGCCGGGTTTCCAGCTTTACGTCGCCGGTCTCGAGGTCGACGGCGAATACGGAAATGCTATGGTCCGGCCGATTCGACATGTAGACGCGCGTGCCGTCCGGCGACACCGCGATGCCTGCGCAGCTTTTCTCGCCGGTGTAATCCGCCGGCATCGAATCGATCACCTGATCGGTGGTGAGCGTGCCGGTGGCGGCGTCGAAGCGGCAGACGATCAGCGTGGCATCCAGTTCGCCGACCAGGTAGACCCAGGGCCGCATCGGATGAAACGCGAGGTGACGCGGCCCGGCCGCCGGGCGCGTCGCCATGCTGGAGACCACTGACAGCGCGCCGCTCTGCAGGTCCACCTTGAGGGTGAACACGCGGTCATACCCCTTGTCCGGCACCAGCAGCCAGCGCCCCGAACGATCGTAGTGCGTCATGTGCGGATGCGAACCCTTTTGCTGCGTCGGATGCGGCCCGCGCGCGCCGGGCGGGGCGAGATTGCCGGCAACCGCGCCCAGCGTGCCGTCGTTCGCGATAGGCAGCGAGACGACATTGCCGCTGGCGTAATCCGCCACGATCATCCAGCGCCCGTCCGGCGTCGGCGTGAGGTGCACCGGATTGGTTCCTTCCACGGAATTCTCGCCCAAGGATTCAAGATGGCCGTTCGCACCGATGGCGTAGGTGCTGATCTGGCCGCCGTCGCCATGCACGGCGTACAGGCGGTTGCGCAGCCCATCCACCTGCAGGAAGGAGGGATTGTCCGGCGCCTGTGCGAGTTGCTCGTGCGTCCACGCGCCGTCGCCGCCGACGCGATAGACATTTATGCCCTTGCCGCGCCCGCTGCGCTTTTGCGTGGTGTAGCAGCCGACGTAGGCCAGGGTGGTTTTTTGTGCCGACATGAGAGTAGGGATGCTGATCCGGCTGATGCGAAAGGCGCCATTTTAGGCGCAACGGTTTGCAATTATGATTATGGGAAACATGCGACAAACAATCCATCGACCGGGAGAGACAAATGCACCCACGTGAAATCCGCAGGAGAAGGCTGGTTCAGGCTCTGGGCGCAGGTGCTGCCGGCTTGCCCCTGGGCGTGCCGCTGATCGGCCATGCACAGTCGCGGTTTCCAGTGAAGCCCGTAACTATCATCGTCTCGCAGCCGGCCGGCGGCGACGCCGACGCGCTGTGCCGCTCGCTGCAGCCGAAAATGCAGGAAGTGTTGGGCCAGAGCGTGATCATCGACAACCGCGGCGGCGCCGGCGGTAATATCGGCACCGCGCTGGCCGCCAAGGCGGCACCCGACGGCTATAGCGTCGGCTTCGTCAACCAGGGGACGATGGCCTTCAATCCCCACCTCTACCCCAACCCGGGCTACAAGGTCGAGGACTTCGTGCCGGTGTGCTGGATGACCTCGATCAACCTGGTGATCGCCTGCAACCCGTCCATTCCCGCCGGCAACCTGGCCGAATTCCTTGCCCTGGCGCGCAAGGAGCCGGGCAAGTACACCTACGGCACCGCCGGCAACGGCAGCGCCAACCACCTTGCCGGTGAAATGCTCAAGACCATGGCCAGGGTGGACATCACCCATGTGCCCTTTCGCGGCGGCGGCCCGGCCATCATCGCCACCATCGGCGGCGACATCAGCAGCGTGGTGGCCTTCCCCTTAGCCGCCCTGCCGCAGATCAAGGCCGGCAAGCTGAAGGCGCTGGCGGTGACAGGTGCGAAGCGCGCCTCCGCCCTGCCCAACGTACCCACCGTGGCCGAGAGCGGCGTGAAAGACTACGAATTCACTTCCTGGATGGGCCTGATGCTGCCCAAGGGCTCGCCGCAGGAAGCGGTAGAGCGCATCTACCAGGCCACCGCGGCCGGGCTCAAGGTGCCCGAGGTCGCCGAGAGATTGCAGGCGGCGATGACCGAACCGGTCGGCGCCGGGCCGAAAGAATTCGGCGAATTGATCGCGCGCGAGAACACGCGCTGGGCCAAACTGATCCGCCAGTTCAACGTCAAGATCGACTAAAGGGCGGCCGGCGTCTCAGCAGCCGAGCTTGTCCGCCAGCTCGGTGAAATTCTTGGCGTTGTAGTCGAAACGCTTCTCAAACTTGCTGTCGTACTTGCCGGCGTCGAAATGCGGCTTGCCGTATTCCAGCGGACGGATGATGAATGCGGTCTGCAAACCGCACTTGGCGGCACCATCGAGGTCGCTCTTGTGCGCGGCCACCAGCATCACTTCTTCGGCCTTGAGGTTCAGCATGTTCACCGGCGACAGGTACATCTCCGGGTCCGGCTTGTAGTGGTTCACCCAGTCGGAGGAAAAGATCACGTCCCAGGGCATGCCCGCATGCTTGGCCATGCGCGTGAGCAAGCCGACATTGCCGTTCGACAGCGTACCGATGATGAACTTGCTTTTCAATTGTTTGAGGCCGCGCACCGTGTCGGGCCAGCCCTTCAGCCGATGCCAGGCTTTGGAGATGTATTCAAGGTCGTCGGCCTTGATGGCACGCTTGGGCGTGGCGCCGATGAATCGTGGCAGTAATTCCTTCAGCGAAGCCAGATGCAAATTGTCCAGGCTGGTCCAGGGCACCGCGCCGGTCCGCACTTGGTCCATGCTCGGCTTGTAGGCGGCGCGCCAGGCATTGACCAGGCCTTCCCAGTCGATGTCCCAGCCGCGCTCCTTGTTCAGCACGCGGCCGTCGCGGATGATCGTGCCATGCCAGTCGACGCAGGTGCCGAACACATCGAACACCAAAGCCTTGGGCAATTGCTTGCGCGCCATCTTGTTCTCCGTTCGTTTTTTTGAGCCTGCTTTCAGTCAGACCGCGCCGCCCTACTCGCCCGCCTTAGCCGGCGCCAGGCCCGCGATCTGCCCGATCTTGGTCAGCAGCAGCTTGCCCTTGCGCGCACGCTTGGCCACATAACCCGCCAGTTCGCGCCCCGCCAGGGTGGCGTTGAATTCCTTGCCGCCGCGCCCCGCGCCTTCGATCACCACGCCGGGCTGGCCGACCACCGCCACCGCCAGCAGCCGGTCTTTCAACTCCAGTTCCTGCAGGATCACGCCACGGCCGCCGGAGAGCGTATTGACCTCTTCCAGCGCAAAAGCGAGCATGCGCTTCTTTTCCGTGATGCTGACCACGCGTTTCATTTCCGTGCCGATCAGCGAGGGGCGCAGCGGCTCGTCCTTCTCGGAGAGCTTCATGAAGGACTTGCCGCCCTTCACCCGCGACAGCATGTCGCCGACCTTGCACACAAAGCCGTACCCGGCGGAGGACGCCACCAGCACGCCCTGCTCCGCACCGCCTGCCAGCATGTGGAGGATGCGCGTGCCCGGCTCGAGGTCGATCAGGGTGGTGACAGGCACGCCGTCGCCGCGCGCCCCCGGCAACTGCGCCACCGGCACCGAATAGACGCGGCCGTTGGAGCCGAACAGGATGGCGTTGTCCACCGTGCGGCATTCGAAGGTGCCGTAAAAGCCGTCGCCTTCCTTGAAGTTGAACAGGCTGGCGTCGTGGCCGTGGCCGGTACGCGCGCGCACCCAGCCCTTCTCGGAAAAGATCACCGTCACCGGCTCGTCGACCACGGTCTGCGTCACCACCGAGCGCCCCGCTTCCTCGATCAGGGTGCGGCGCTCGTCGCCGTAGGTCTTGGTATCGGCCTCGATCTCCTTGATCACCAGCTTTTTCATCGCGCCTTCGTCGCCGAGCAGGTGCTCCAGCTCCTTTTTCTCGGCGCGCAGCTCTTCCAGCTCCTTTTCGATCTTGATGCTTTCCATCCGCGCCAACTGGCGCAGGCGGATTTCGAGGATGTCCTCAGCCTGGATCTCGCTGAGCTTGAACTTCGCGATCAGGTCGGCCTTCGGCTCATCCGACTCGCGGATCACCTTAATCACCTTGTCAATGTTCAGGTAGACGATCATCCGCCCGTCGAGGATGTGGATGCGCGCATCCACCTTGCCCAGCCGGAACTCGGTACGCCTGCGCACCGTGACAAAGCGGAATTCAGCCCACTCGGCCAGCACATCCCTCAGCGACTTTTGGCGCGGCCGGCCATCCAGGCCGATCATCACCATGTTCAGCGACGCGGAAGACTCCATGCTGGTGTGCGCCAGCAAGGTGGTCATGAATTCCTGCTGGTCGATCTTGGAAGTCTTCGGCTCCAGCACCAGGCGCACCGGCGCATCCTTGCCGGACTCGTCGGTGACGCGGTCTAGCACCGAGAGCACCAGCGCCTTCAGGTTTTGTTGCTCGGTGGAAAGCGACTTCTTGCCCGGGCGCAACTTGGGGTTGGTGAGTTCCTCGATCTCTTCCAGCACCCGCTGCGTCGAGGCGCCGGGCGGCAATTCATACACCACGGCCTGCCACTGGCCGCGCGCCAGTTCCTCGATCTTCCAGCGCGCGCGCAGCTTGAGCGAACCGCGCCCGCTCTCGTAGGCTTCCTGGATTTCCTTTTGCGAGGAGATCAGTTGCCCGCCGCCGGGAAAGTCCGGGCCGGCGATGTGCTCCATCAACTCGGCCACGGTGATCTTCGGCTTGCGGATCAGGGCGACCGCGGCCTTCGCCACTTCGCGCAAGTTGTGCGGCGGAATTTCGGTGGCCATGCCCACCGCGATGCCCGAGGCGCCGTTGAGCAGCACCATCGGCAGGCGCGCCGGCATCTGCTTCGGCTCCTTGAACTCGCCGTCGTAATTGGGAATGAAATCGACGGTGCCCATGTCGATTTCGTCCAGCAGCAGCCGGGCGATGGGCGTCAGGCGCGCTTCCGTGTAGCGGTAGGCGGCGGCATTGTCGCCGTCGCGCGAGCCGAAGTTGCCCTGGCCGTCGACCAGCGGGTAGCGCATCGAAAAATCCTGCGCCATGCGCACCATCGCGTCGTAGGCCGACTGGTCGCCGTGGGGATGGTACTTGCCGATCACATCGCCGACCACGCGCGCCGACTTGACGGGCTTGGCGTTGGCGGCCAAGCCCATCTCGTTCATCGCATAGATGATGCGGCGCTGCACCGGCTTTTGTCCGTCGGTCACATCCGGAATCGCGCGGCCCTTGACCACCGATACGGCGTAGTCGAGATAGGCGCGTTCGGCGTACAGCGCCAGAGGACGGAATTCGGCGTCGCCGGGGATCGGCGGCAGGGAGCCGCCGCCGCCCGGCGGCTGGCTGCCGCCGGCACCGCCGAATGAGGCAGGCGCTTCCGCCTCGGACCCAGTTTCGTTTCCCGCTTCGCTGCCCACCTCGTCGGCCAGCTGGCTGGCCGCGGCAACATCTTCGTCTGTCAAATGCGTATTTTCCAACTCGGTCTCTTCTTGGTTTTCTGCAAACAAATCATCCTGCGCGACCGCCTTGCTCCTGGCGCGCGGCGGGTTCACGGCCCGGACTCCACCATCGCGCTGGCCGGCGCAACCCCGGCTTTCGCCGCAGGCTGCTCTGGCGCGGGCGCGGAGACTGCCCCGGGTTTGCCTGAGGCGGGCCCAGGGCCAGTCGGCGCCTGCCCCACCGTCGGCAGCGCAGGCGTCATCAGCAAGCCGGGCACGCCAATGGCCCGCACCCGCGGGTCGCGCTCCAGTTGCGCGACGCAAAGTTGCTCGGCAATCGCCGCCGGGTCGGTGCGCGGCCGCAGGGTGACGCGGATGCGCCCGCCGGCCAGGTGCTTCACCTGCGCCATGCGCCCGGAAAAATAATCGTAGAACTGCAGCACCAGGCGCACGTATTGCTGCGTCTCGGGGTAAGGCGGAATCGTATTGCGGTACTGGCGCACCGCGCCTTCTCCCGCATTGTAGGCTGCAAGCACCAGCGGGAGGTCGCCGTCGAACATGGTGATCAGGTCTTTGAGGTAACGGGTGCCCCCGCCAATGTTGCCTTGCGGGTCAGCGATTGTTTTTACGCCGTAGCGCTCCGCGGTGGGCGGGATCAGTTGCATCAGCCCGATCGCGCCCTTGGAGGAAACGGCGCCCGGATCATACGCCGATTCGACCGCGATGACCGCCTTCACCAGCGCCGGGTCGAGCTTCTGGCGCTTGGCCTCGGTAGCGATCAGCGCCTCGAACTTTTTCACGTTCGGCGTCTTCTGGATGCGCTTGTAGATGATGTGGTCTTCCAGGCGCGCCGTCGGCGCCAGGTATTTGAGCTCGGTCGAGAGCCGCGCCGGCGGCGGCGCTTCGCACTTGATGAACACCTGGTAGCGGTCGTCCAGCATTTCACGCGCAAAATGCACCTGGCCGCCGTCGTCGACGAAGGCGTAAAGATCGGCCCGGGCGGTGGCTGGCAGCAAAATA
>DATAZV010000232.1:0-3780 GCA_036271855.1 Burkholderiales bacterium | reverse complement strand
GTGAGAAGGCGGCGGGCATTGGCCCGCCGCCTTTTCCATTTTTGCGGTGCCGCTTCGGTGGCGCCGCCGCACTCCGGAATTATTGCCCGGTGAACTTCGGCTTGCGCTTCTCGTTGAAGGCGGCAATGCCTTCCTTGCGATCGTTGGTACCCACCATGCGCTGGTAGGCCTCGATCTCGAACAGCATGCCGGAGTCCAGGTCCATCTGCAGCCCACGGTGGATCGAATGCTTGGCGGTGCGTACCGAGATCGGCGCGTTCGAAGCGATGCGCTCTGCCACCGCCAGAGTCTCGGTCATCAGTTCTTCCGGCTTGCACAGCTTGTTCACCAGGCCCCAGGCATAGGCTTCTTCCGCCGAGAACGGCTTGGCGGCGAGGATCAGTTCCTTGGCGCGGCGCTCGCCGATGATCCGCGGCAGCAACTGCGTGCCGCCGCCGCCCGGCATGATGCCCAGCGAGACTTCGGTGAGCGCAAAGCGCGCGGTGGTGGAGGCGTAGGTGAAGTCGCACTGGAGCATGATCTCCAGGCCGCCCGCGTAGGCCGCGCCATTGACCGCCGCGATCACCGGTATCGGGCAGTCCAGCACCGCCTTGAAGGCGCGCTCGAATACCTCGTGTTGCGCCACCCATTGCGCGTCAGTAAGCGAGTTGCGCTCCTTCAGGTCCGCGCCGGCGCAAAAGGCCTTGTCCCCGGCGCCGGTCAGCACCACGCAGCGGTATTCGCGCGCATATTCGACTAGCGACGAGAAGCAATTCTTCAGGTCATGCCCGGTCTGGGTGTTGAAGGCGTTGGCCACTTGCGGACGGTTGATGGTGATCACCACCACGCCGTTGTCGCGGTGGTCGATGGCAAGGTTTTCGTATTCGTTTTTCAGCATGATGTCTAAATAAAAAAGGCCGGCATGGCCGGCCTTGATTTTACCTGTGTGCGCGCTACACGCTCATGCAGAGGTACTTGGTGACCATGTAGTCTTCCATCCCCTGTCTCGCACCTTCCCGACCGAGGCCGGACTGCTTGACGCCGCCGAAAGGAGCCACCTCGGTGGAAATCAGCCCGGTATTGATACCCACCATGCCGTACTCCAGGCCTTCGGCCACCTTCCATACCCGCGAGATATTGGTCGAGTAGAAGTAGGCGGCAAGGCCGAACTCGGTGTCGTTGGCCAGCTTCACCACTTCGGCATCGTCCTTGAAGCGGAACAGCGGGGCCACCGGCCCGAAGGTTTCCTCGCGGAAAATCTTCATCTGCGGCGTTACGTTCTTCAGCACCGTGGGCTCATAGAAAGTGCCACCCTGAGAGGGCTGCTTGCCGCCAATCAGCGCCGAGGCGCCGTTGGCAACGGCGTCGGCGACGTGCGACTGCACTTTTTCGAGAGCGGGCTGGTCGATCAACGGGCCGGTGGTCACGCCGTCGCCGAAACCATCGCCGACTTTGAGCTTGCCCACAGCCGCCACCAGCTTTTCTGCAAAGGCGTCGTACACCTTATCCTGCACGAAAATGCGGTTGGCGCAGACGCAGGTTTGTCCGGCGTTACGGTACTTGGAGATGATGGCGCCTTCGACCGCTTTATCGAGGTCCGCGTCGTCGAACACGATAAAGGGCGCGTTGCCGCCCAGTTCCAGCGACATCTTCTTGATGGTGGAGGCGGACTGCTTCATCAGGATGCGCCCGACTTCAGTGGAGCCGGTAAAGCTCACCTTGCGCACCAGCGGATGGGTGGTGAGTTCCAGGCCGACGGCGGGCGTGTGCTCCAGGTCAGCGGTGACCACTTGAAGCACGCCCTTGGGCACGCCGGCGCGATGCGCCAGTTCGGCCATGGCGAGCGCGGAGTAGGGCGTCTGCTCGGCCGGCTTGATCACCATGGTGCAGCCCGCGGCCAGCGCGGGCGCGGCCTTGCGGGTGATCATGGCAATCGGAAAATTCCACGGCGTGATCGCCGCGCACACGCCGACCGGCTCTTTCAGGCAGACGATGCGCTTGTCGGCCTGATGGCCGGGAATCACTTCGCCGTAGGCGCGCTTGCCTTCTTCGGCAAACCATTCGACGAAAGAGGCGGCGTAGGCGACTTCGCCCTTGGCTTCGGCCAGGGGCTTGCCCTGCTCGGCGGTCATCAGCGCGCCCAGGTCATCCTGGTTCGCCATCAGCAGGTCGAACCACTTGTTCAGGATGGCGGCGCGTTCTTTCGCGGTCTTGGCGCGCCAAGGGCCCCAGGCAGCATCCGCTGCCTCGATGGCGCGGCGCACCTCCTTGACCGTGAGGTTGGGTACGTTGCCGAGGATCTGGCCGTTGGACGGGTTGTTGACCGGGAACACGGCGCGGTCGTCGGCGTCGACCCATTCACCGTTGATGAAAGCCTGTTGCTTGAACAGGGAAGGGTCTTTGAGTTTGGGCATGGCAGAGACTTTTTGCAGCATGTTGGCTCCTAGGAATTTTGGTGCGGGGACGGTCAACCCTGGCTATGCGAAGGTCTTCCCTGCCATCCCTCGAATGGGGACAAACATTGTACGCCCGCCGCCGGCACTACCTTAAGCGCCGCGCAGGCTGGGCAGGCCGATGCCGGTGGCGTCGAAGCCGCCGTCGACCGCCAGGGTCTGGCCGTTGATGTAGGTGGCGGCATCGCTGCACAGGAACCAGACCGCGCCCGCGATCTCTTCCTCAAGGCCGTAGCGGTTGAGAGGAATCGCATCGTGATAATCGGCGCGGATGTCGGCAGTGTGCACCTGCTTTGCCATTAAGGTATCGACCGGGCCGGGGGCAACCGCGTTGACGCGGATGCCGACGTTGCCCAGCTCAGCCGCCTGCTGTTTGGTGAGGTGCACCAGCCCGGCCTTGCTGGTGCCGTAGGCCACGCGCAGGGTACTGGCGCGCAGCCCCGAGATGGACGCGATGTTGACAATGCTGCCGCCGCCATTGCCCAGCATGACGCGGGCGCAGGCTTGCGAGCAGAGGAAGGGGCCGGTGAGGTTGACCGCCAGCACGCGCGACCATTCCTCGGCGGTGGTGTCCAGTATTGGCTTGAACACCGCCGTCCCCGCGTTGTTCACCAGCACGTCGATGCGGCCGAAATGGGCTGCCGTCTCGTCGATGCTCGCCTGTACCTGTGCCGGCTCGGCGACGTCGCAGGCCAGCGCCAGCACCCGGTCGGTGTTGCCGAGGGCGGAAGCCGCCTGTTCCAGCACCGGCTGGTCGATATCGAGCAGGGAAACGCGATAGCCCTGCTCAAGGAATTTGCGCGCCACGGCCAGGCCGATGCCGCGTGCCGCGCCGGTGATCACGGCGACTTTGGAGATGGAGGGCTGCATGGTTGTGTTGTCAGGCCTTGGGTTCAACATCCAGGCGGGCGATCCAGTCCTGCATACCGTTACCGGCAGCGGGATAGCGCTTGAGCACCGCCGGATCGTGCCCCGGAATTACGTACTGCGGCTGGTCCGCCAGTTCGCGGCAGCGGCGCCAGCCTTCGACCATGGCGCCGACATCGAAGACGATGGGGAACAGGCGCTCGTCTTGCATGTTGGCGTAGTAGTGGGTGGCGTCCGACGCGAGCACCATCCAGCCCAGCTTGGTATAAACCCGCACGACCTGCAGGCCGTCGGTGTGGCCGCCGACGTGATGCAGGGTGAGGCCGGGCGCCAGCTCAGCATCGCCATTGTAAAAGCGCACCCGGCCGCGGTATACCTCGCGCACCATCGCCGTGATGTCTTCCACTTCATAAGCCGCGTTCATCACGCCGCTGCCCATGTGGCGGCCGGTGGCGTAGGCCATCTCGCGGTCCTGCAGGTG
>DATAZV010000231.1:0-5557 GCA_036271855.1 Burkholderiales bacterium | reverse complement strand
GCCGAAGGCTTTCGCGCCGATGCTCAATTGCATTTCGTCGACCATCATTTGTCGCATGCCGCCGCCGCCGCGTTCTACTCCGGCTACGACAAATGCGCCGTGATCACCATGGACGGCGAAGGCGACCTCGACATTCACTACACCGCCGGCACCTTCGACGGCGAGCGCCTGCAATGCCTCAAGGTGGGCGACGAGCTGGGCAATTCGCCCGGCTATTTCTACATGGACATCACCGAGCTGCTCGGCTTTCGTCCGCTACGCCACGAAGGCAAGGTGCTGGGCCTGGCGGCCTATGGGGACGCGAAACCCCTGTACGACAAGTTCAGGCAGGCGCTGCGCCTGTCGCAAGACGGCCTGGGCTTCGATTCCGACTTCAACGGCGTCGATGAGGCCCTGGCGAAACGCCGCACCTTCATCGAAGAAGCGATCAAGGGCCACTCGCGCGAAAACGTTGCCGCCGCCGCGCAGACCGTGTTCGAAGAAACCATCGTCGCCATCTGCCGCAATTTCCTGGTGAAGACCGGCATGCGCCAACTGGCGCTCAACGGCGGCGTGTTCGCCAACGTCAAGCTGAACCAGCGCCTGGCCGCGCTGGCGGAGTGCGACAGCCTGTTCATTTTTCCCGGCATGTCGGACGCGGGCAATTGCGTCGGCGCGGCGCTGTTGCTGCTGGACAAATTGCAACCGGGCTTCCTGGCGAAAAACAAGCATACGCTGGACACGGTCTACTGGGGCACCGACCCCAGCCGCGACGAAATCAAGGCCGAACTGGACCGGCGCGGCCTGACGTATGAGGAATTGCCGTTCGAGCAGGTAGTCGAAAAAAGCGCCCAGGCGATGAACAACGCCCAGGTGGTCGGCTGGTTCCAGGGGCCGATGGAATTCGGCCCGCGCGCCCTGGGCAACCGCTCGATGGTCGCCGCCCCCACCGACCGCTCGATCAACACCTGGCTGAACGAACGGCTCGAACGAACCGAGTTCATGCCCTTCGCGCCCTCGGTGCTGGCGGAGGCCGCCGATGAGTTGTTCGAAGGCGTGGAACCCGGCCGCCACGCCGCCGAGTTCATGACCATCACGTATGATGTGAAACAGGAATGGCAGGCGCGCATTCCTGCCGTGGTGCATGTGGACGGCACCGCACGGCCGCAGCTGGTGCGCCGCGACCGCAACCCCAAGTACTGGCAACTGATCGACCGTTACCGCCAGCTCTCCGGCATTCCGCTGGTGCTCAACACCAGTTTCAACGTGCACGAAGAGCCCATCGTCCGCGGCCCGCACGAGGCGGCGCAGGCGCTGGTGGACCATCGCATCGACCACCTGGCGATCGGCAATTTCTGGGTCGATGGCAGCCTGAACCGGAAGGCGAATTGAGGTGCCCTTGGGGCGCTTGAGCGAAAGAAGGCATCATGAGTGCAGTGCAGCCCCCCATGAGTGAATCGTCTGTTCCCGCCCCTGCCGGCAATGCCGCCGGCGTGGCGCAAAAAGGCGAGTCCAAGACCGCGCGCATCCCCATCAAGGTGATCCCGATGGAAAAGATCGCCAAGCCGGACTGGATCCGCGTCAAGGCCGCCTCTTCCAACACGCGCTTTTTCGAAATCAAGGAAATCCTGCGCGAGCACAAGCTGCACACCGTGTGCGAAGAAGCCTCCTGCCCGAACATCGGCGAATGCTTCGGCAAGGGCACCGCCACCTTCATGATCATGGGCAGCCTGTGCACCCGCCGCTGCCCGTTTTGCGACGTCGCCCACGGCCGGCCGCTGCCGCTGGACCCTGACGAGCCGCTCAACCTGGCGAAGACCATAGGCGCGCTGAAACTCAAATACGTGGTGATCACCAGCGTCGACCGCGACGACCTGCGCGACGGCGGCGCCCAGCACTTTGTCGATTGCATCCGCGCCGTGCGCGAGCATTCGCCGTCCACCCGCATCGAAATCCTCACCCCCGATTTTCGCGGCCGTCTCGACCGTGCGCTGGGCATCCTCAACACCGTGCCGCCGGACGTGATGAACCACAACCTCGAATCGGTGCCGCGCCTGTACAAGGAAGCGCGCCCCGGCTCCAGCTACGAGCATTCGCTGTTGCTGCTCAAGCAGTTCAAGGCCGCGCACCCCGAGGTGCTGACCAAGTCCGGCCTGATGGTGGGCCTGGGCGAGACCGATGACGAGATTTTGCAGGTGATGCGCGACCTGCGCGCGCATGATGTGGACATGCTGACCATCGGCCAGTACCTGCAGCCCTCCGGCCATCACCTCGCCGTGAAGCGTTATGTCGAGCCCGCCATTTTCAGGATGTACGAGGAAGAGGCGAACAAGATGGGCTTCACCCACGCCGCTTGCGGTCCGATGGTGCGCTCCAGCTACCACGCCGACGTGCAGGCGCATAACGCCGGCGTGCCCGCCTGATTTTCAGGCGATGAAAATCAACCACACTTAGTGGTTCGTTTCGCGTATCTTTGTGTTCATCGGCGAGTCGTTTCGGCGGCCCGTTTTCTTTAACATCGCAAGTAGGGGACCGCCGGCGTCTTGATCCGAGCCGGGCCAATGCACCTCACGTAAACACAGTTGTAGTACCGGGCATGACCCGGAGGTAGCCGCGCTTTGGAAGGCTGCAAAAAACCTGTTGTTTACTGTTGTTTTCGCCCATTGCACTATTTTGGCGCGCGCCGCGCCCTGATCGCCGCCCGCGTTTCCCGCGCCGCGTCCAGCAGCAAACGGCGAAAGCCCTCCAGGGTCGGGTCTTCTACCGCGTCGCGCTGATGGCACAGCATCACCGCGCTCACCGGCAGCGGCTGCTTCAGGGTGACGATGCGCAGCGCGCCCAGGGCCGCCTGCTGGCGTGCAATCGACTCCGGCGCGATCGACAGCAAGCGGGTGCCGGCGATCACCGCCAGGTTGGTTTCGAACGAGCGCGCCTCGATGATCGGCACGATGCCCGGCAGCGCCTGCTCGCGCAGCACCCGGTCCAGGGTGGCGCGCGAAGAGGTTTCGCGATGCGGCAGTACCCAGGGATATTCCAGCAGCGCCGCCAGGCTCATCGCCGTGCGCGGCACGGCGCGGTTGCCCGCCGCGCACACAACCACGGTGCGCTCGCTGTAGAGATGTTCGGAGACCATGCGCTCGGTGAGCCGGGCGTCGGCCAGGCGCGAGATCGAAAAATCCAGCTCGCCGCGCGCCACTTTTTCGATCAGCGCGGCCGAGTTGTCCTCGATCAGCTGCAGGCGATATGTCGAGGCGCCGGCGGCGTACACCCGTTCCAGCACACGCGGCATCAGGCCGTGCATCACCCGCGGAATGCAGCCGATGCGGATCACCGGCTGCCCGCCGCCGGCGAAATCACGCAGGCGCTCGAAGCCGCGCAACAGCGCGCGGGCGCGCGCCAGTACCGCGCGGCCCTGCGCGGTCGGCGTGCTGCCGCGGCTGGAGCGCTCGAACAGTTGCGCCCCCAGCAGGCGCTCGCTCTCAGCCACCAGGCGCGACACCGCCGGCTGGGTCATGGAGAGCGCCTGCGCGGCGGCGTGCACCGAGCCTTCGCGCTCGACCATCACCAGCACTTCGAGGTGCCGGCGCAGCAACTCCTTTTCGGCCATGTTGTTTGTCTCCGCGACCTGCTTTTATGATGCCTGGAAGGCATAACGATATGGCAAAACTATATCATTTACAGCATCACGGCCCGGCGCTATGCTTTCTGTCATGGCGAATGCAGCAAGCCGCGTTTGCCGCGCAACGCAGAGGAGACAATTCATGTCGGGTATTAAAGTCACTTCGCTCAGCCCCGCGCTGGGCGCCGAGGTCAGCGGGGTCGACCTGCACCAGCCGCTCTCGCCCGAAACCATGGCCGAGTTGAAGGCGATCTGGAACAAGCACTTCGTACTGCGCTTTCGTGGCCAGCGCCTGAGCGACCCGCAATTGCTGGAGGTCACGCGCAAGTTCGGCGAACTCGACCCGCCCGGTCCGAACCCCTACGGCAAGCCCTTCCTGTCCGAGTTTCCTGAGATCAACGTCATCTCCAACGTGAAAGAAGGCGGCGCGCCGATCGGCAACCTCGGCGACGGCGAGGCGGTCTGGCATTGCGACATGACCTATATCGAAAACCCGCCGCGCGGCGCCTTTTTGCATGCGCTGGAAATTCCGCCTTCCGGCGGCGACACCTTCTGGTCCAATATGCACCTGGCTTACGAGACCCTGCCGGAAGAGTTGAAGAACGCCATCGACGGCAAGCGCGCGATCCACGACTCCACCTACAACAGCGCCGGCATGATGCGCAAGGGGATGAAGGAAATCACCGATCCGCGTCAGGCGCCCGGCGCGCAGCACCCGCTGGTGATCCGCCATCCCGACACCGGCCGCGCAGCGTTGTTTCTTGGCCGCCGCCGCAACAGCTACATCGTCGGCATGGGCCTGGAAGAGAGCAACGAGTTGCTCGATGCGCTGTGGGAGCACGCCACCCAGCCGCATCTCTCGTTCCGCCAGGTGTGGAAGCTGAACGACCTGATCCTCTGGGACAACCGTTCGACGCTGCATCGCCGCGACTCGTTCGACCCGACCAGCCGGCGCGTCATGCATCGCACCCAGATCAAGGGGCCTGCCGTTACGCCCTACACGATCAACGCCGGAGCGGTCGCCGCATGAACGGGTTGCGCCTGCCGATCAAAAGCGTCGAAGTCTTCGGCGTCGCCGTGCCCCTGGTGGGGCCGGGCTTCAAGAACGCCTACATCACCAAGACCACGCAAAAAAGCGCCCTGGTGCGCCTGACCGCAAGCGACGGCACGGTGGGCCTGGGCAACATCGACCCCTCACCGGGCTACTCGGTCGAGACCATCCAGGAGTCGCTCGCCGCCATTCGCGACAAGCTGGCACCGGCGGTGCAAGGCATGGACGCCGGTAATCCGCACCGCCTGTCCGCCGCGATGGACCGCGCGCTCAGCGGCTTTCTCGACGCCAAGGCCGCGGTGGAAATGGCCTGCATCGATCTGCTGTCGCGGCGCCTGGGCATCCCGGTGCACCAGTTCCTCGGCGGCGCTGTCACCGACAGCCTGCGCTTCAACGCCTGGATCGGCATCCTGTCGCCGGAAGAAGCAGCGGCCGAAGCCAAGAAATGGTTCGACAAGGGTTTTCGCTCGGCGAAAATCAAGGTGGGCGGCAACATCCAGAACGACCGCGAGCGCGTCAAGGCGGTACGCGAAGCGGTCGGCCCGGAAATGAAACTGCGTGCCGACGCCAACGCGGGTTATAGCGTCGAAGACAGCATTGCACTGGGCAAACTGCTCGAGCCCTTCGACATGCAGTTGCTCGAACAACCTGTCGCCGCCGAAGACCTGGCCGGCATGGCGAAGGTGCGCCAGAGCATCGGCATCCCGGTGATGGCCGACGAGTCGATCACCGATTACGCCAGCCTGATCGCGGTGATTCGCGCCGACTGCGCCGACATCGTCAAGTTGAAGGTGATGAAGCAGGGCGGTTTTCTCACCTGCCGGCGCATGCTGGAGACGGCCGCCGCCGCCGGCATGACGGTGGTGATCGGCCACGGCTTCGGCCTGGGCGTCAACACTGTTGCCGAG